>CAYQAJ010000006.1:15770-46785 GCA_964415245.1 uncultured Pirellulaceae bacterium
GTGAATGTCCGTGAATGTAACGATTCCCTCATCCCTAACTGAACACTGAAAACTGAAAACTGGGAGCGCCTGTCCCCTTCTCCGGGACGGTTTTTGGATAAGCTCCCAGCAACAGGGTGCAAAGGATTGTGCCATGAAGCGTGTGCGTAACATTGGCCGCCACCCGGTGGGCGACGGACAGCCCGTCTACGTGGTGGCCGAAATCGGCATCAACCACAACGGCGAATTGGACATCGCCCGCAAGTTGATCGACACGGCCGTGCAAGCCGGCTGCCAGGCGGTAAAGTTTCAAAAGCGCACGCCCGAGCTGTGTGTCCCCCGCGAACAGCGCGGCATGCTCCGCGAAACGCCGTGGGGCATCATGACATATCTCGACTATCGCCACCGCGTCGAGTTCGGCGAGGAGCAGTACGGCGAAATCGACGAGTACTGCCGCGCCAAGGGCATCGACTGGTTCGCCTCGTGCTGGGACAAACCCTCGGTCGACTTCATCGAGCAGTTCGAGCCGGTGTGTTACAAGATTGCTTCGGCATGCCTCACCGACGACGACTTGCTCGAACACACGCACGCTACCGGGCGACCGATCGTGCTTTCGACGGGCATGTCGACGATGGAGGAAATCTGGCATGCCGTGAACCTGCTCGGCGAGGAGCAACTGATCATCGCGCACAGCACCAGCACGTACCCCTGCCGCGCCGACGAGTTGAACCTGCGAATGATCGAATCGCTGCGGAGCACCTTCGGCTGCCCGATCGGCTACTCGGGCCACGAAGCGGGACTCACCACGACGCACGCGGCGGTAGCACTGGGTGCGGCTTTCCTCGAGCGGCACATTACGCTCGACCGCACCATGTGGGGAAGCGACCAGGCGGCATCGGTCGAGCCGTGGGGGTTGGCGCGGCTGGTACGCGACGTGCGCGTGATTCAGCAAGCGCTCGGCGACGGCGTCAAGCGCGTGTACGAGAGCGAGCTGCCGGCGCGACAGCGGCTGCGCAGGGCGTGACCGAGAAATGCGAATGGGTCGCGGTCTCGAGCACGAGGCCACGTCGCCGCGAAAGCATTGCTATTGTCCGGCGAAACCGTCCAAGGAGGGAATCGAACATGGGGCTGCGAACTCGCCTTCGCGTGATGATGGATCAATCCCCCAGCTATTACACGCAAGGGGTGGTGCTCAATCGCATGGGGCTGCAAGTGGCCCGATGCGTGGCGGCACACACCTGGTGGCGCATGCGGCCGCGTCGCATGGCGCCCGGTCTGGGGGAACACGTGGCAACGCTTGATCGTGATGGGCTGCTCGTGTTGCCCGACTTCTTTCCGCAGGCCGACTTTCTGGCGCTCAAGAGCGAGTTCGAGCGGACGCGAAACCAACCCAGCGAGTTTGCGTACCGGACCGAATCCGACGGACCGATGCACCGCAACCTCCTGCACGAAACGCTGGCGCTGCGACCGCCGCTGGGGTCCCTGCCCACGTTTCGGCGATTGCTGCAAGAGAACCAGTTCCTGCTCGACCTGGTTTCCGCCGCGGTGCGGCGACCGATTACGAGAATGCCGATGCTCGTGCTGGAGGTGATCCGCAAGCGCGACGGTGCCGACGAGGCGTTCGACGTACAGAACGTGTTGCACGCCGATCGCCATTTCCCCAATGTCAAAATCGCCTACTACCTGAACGACCACGCGCCAGAGAACGGCGCGTTCGTTTACGCCAAGGGAAGTCACGTTCTCACGACGGCGCGGCTGTGGCACGAATACAAAATGAGCATCGACATCGCACGGTGCGGTGGCCAGGTGCCGGATGCCAAGCACCAAGGCGCCGTGCCCGCCGATCATTTGGAACACGGCCGCGTCCGCGTGCTGCCGGATCACACCAAGGCGATGAACCTGCGACCCGAGCCCGTTTGCGCCCCGGCCAATACGCTGGTGGTGTCAAACATGACCGGGTTTCATCGCCGCGGCGAGCTGAGTCCCGGCCACGTGCGACACGAGGCGCGGCTCAATTTTCAGTACCTGGAGACTTGGTCGAACACTTTCGCGCGAAGGCGAATCGCCGCGTGAGAGGCGCCGTTCGATCGGCGCGGCGCAGAGCGATGCGCTTCAGATCGTTGCGCTCCCAGAGCGGTGCGCCCGACCCGGCCGCTGCGACGTCTCCCCGATACCATGCCATGACAACTGCCCTCGACAATACGCCGGAATTGCTCGATGACGTGACTCCCGTGGTTGCCTGGGCGTCGGACCGCGCGGTCGGGCAACCCGCGCTGGGTGCGCCGCGCGCTGTCCGCGGTGGTGCGCCGCGCGCTTTTCGCGGCGGTGCGCCGCGCGTGGCTCTCATTGTCGACCACCCGCTGCGCGACTTGCCGGGCATGGTGCTGTTGGCGAAGCGGCTTTGCCGTGAGGGAGTCGCCGCTTACCTGGTGCCGTTCAACCTGGCCGAGGTTGAGCTGTTGCGCCTTGTGCCCGATTTGGTGCTCTTGAATTACTATCGCCGAAGCTGCCTGTGGCTTTACGAAATGCTCGCTTCG
The DNA here is from genome assembly GCA_964415245.1 of uncultured Pirellulaceae bacterium. Taxonomy (GTDB): domain Bacteria; phylum Planctomycetota; class Planctomycetia; order Pirellulales; family Pirellulaceae; genus CAYQAJ01. The sequence goes on from CAYQAJ010000006.1 coordinate 18,287, forward strand.
GCTCGCATCCCCATGGCGGTGCTCGACACCGAAGGGGGCGTGCTGGAAAGTCTCGATGCCTACACGGGCGAGCTGGTAGCGCAGCCCGAGTTGCGGTCGTTGGTCCGCCGCTACTTGTGCTGGGGCCCCACGGTCGCGCGGCATTTGGTCGAAGGTTGCTGGTTCGACGCGCGGCAAGTCGTGGTTACCGGCTGCCCGCGCACCGACTACTACGCATCGCCCTGGCGCGAGGCGGTTGCCCGGCGCGGCGACTCGGTACGCGGCTACGATCGCAACCTGATCCTGCTGAACGGCAATTTCTCGCTGGGGAACCCCGGCTTCGTCAGTCGCGACGATCAGCACCGCATCATGGTCGAATCCTTGGGCCACGAGCCCGCGAAAGTGCAACAGTGGCAAAATCGCGAGTGTGCCGCATTGCGTGAGCTGGCCGGCCTGGCCAATGTGTTGGCGCGGCGGTTTCCACAAGCCACCATCGTCTATCGTCCGCACCCGTTTGAGTCGCTCGCCACGTACCATGGGCTGTTGGAATCTCGCGCCAACCTGCACTGCGTGCGACAGGGGAGCGTAGACGCTTGGGTGACCCGCGCCCGCGCCGTGATCCAGCGAAGCTGCACGACTGCCATCGAGGCGGGACTGGCGGGCGTGCCGGCCTTCTCGCCGCATTGGGTCGAATCCTCGTTCGAGCGCCCGTCAGCCGATCGCGTGAGCGTGCCGTTTGAGTCGGCCCGGGAGCTGGTCGACGCCGTCGGCGAGGCGCTATCGGGAGCGTTCACGACGCCTGCTGTTGTGCGGCAAGCGCTAACGAGCGTCATCGGCGACTGGTTCCACGCGGTCGACGGCCGCTGTCACGAGCGCGTGGCCGCAGCGCTGCTCGACGGCATAACGATCGACGACCGCGCGGAGCGCCGCGCCGCCTGCCGCGACCTGGTCTACCGCCTTAACGAATACCGCTCGGGCAGCCCGCGCTGGCTGCGAAAGCGGCTCAAAGCCGCGCTGCGCCTTCCCCCCAACTGGTCGTACTTCCGATGTAGCGCCAAGCCGTTGCAGCCGGAGCGATTCGACAAGTGGGATGAGTCGGCCAAGCGCTTCACCGCCGCCGACGTGTCGGGCGTGCTTTCGGCGCTGCGCGGGTGTGAACCGGGGGCTCGCGCCGAGCCGCTCTGCGAGCAAGCTTACGAGGACAGCGATTATTCCTTCGGCTACTCGCAAGGCCGGTCGGTGCGGATCGAGCCACTTCGGGCGAGCAAGGCGGCATGAGCGACGGAGACAACCACGACCGCGTCCGCGCCGGCCGCATTGACAGGATTCGATAGGGGGAGCGACGAGAGGGCATGACAGACCGAGTTTTTGACGATCAACGACAGTGCCCCTTGTGCGGCCAGAGCGATGGCTTTCGCTTTGTGACCGACGGCGGTACACGGTTCACGGCGGAGCGCGTGGTGTTCTGTCCCGTCTGCTCGCTCGTGATGCTCAATCCGCGCATGTCGCCGCAGGCCGTGCGCGGGTACTACGCCGGAGACGATTTCTCCCGCGATTTCCGCGGCGCCGATCGGCCCGACGCCGACGCCATGGCCTATCGCGACATGCGTGCCGAGCGGCGGTGGCGACTTCTCAGCGGTTTGTTACCCGATCGCGCCCGTTGCCTGGAGATCGGCTGCGGGGCCGGCAACTTTCTGGCCCAGCTCGAGCGCGGCGGACACGAAGCGCTGGGCATCGACGCGTCGACGGGCTACGCGCGGCAGGCCGCCGAATTGGGACGTCGCGCGATCGCTGGATGGTTTCCCGACGACCTGCCCGCCGCATGGAACCAGTTCGACGCGGTGCTTCTGTTCCAGGTGATCGAGCACGTCGACGAGCCGGTGGCCCTGCTACGCGCCGTGCGCGAGCGGCTCGTGCCCGGGGGCCTGCTCGTGCTCGAATACCCCGACCTGGAGGTGGCGCTGCGCCGCGAGTCGCTTCGCACGACATATTTCCAGAATTCGCACCTGCGCGACTACCGCCGGTTCACGATGGAGCTGGTGCTTTGTTCGGCCGGTTTTTGCCCGCAACGGGTGATCTACGAGGAAAACTCGCCGCCGTTTGACAAGAACGTGCTCGTAATCGCATCCGCCGATCCCACCGTGCAAGCGCCAATCCGTGAGTGCGGCGATTATTCGTGCCCCGACAGCGAGGCGTTCTATCGGCTTCTCGTGGAAAAGCTGGAGCGAAGCCGCCATCACCGCGCGGAACTCGCCACGCACAAGAATCGCTGGCGGTTGCGGGAGCGGGCCATGCGGCTGTTGCGACCGCTCACCAGGCGACATCGCGCAAGTTAGCAGAGAGAAGACACCCATGTCCGATAACGGCGCACATGGTAGCACCGTACTGCACGTCGCATCGCACGAGATCAACGTGGGCGATGGTGCGCTCATCGGCGGAATCCGCCAGGTGCTGCGAGAGATTGCCGGTTTCGAGCCGCGTTACCGCCCGATGGAGATGACCGATTTCCCGGCCCGCAGCGGTGAGGTCTCGCCCGAATCGCTCGACTCGCTGGACGTGGATCTCATCCTCGTCGGGGGCGGGGGCTCGATCGACGGCCGCCCGAGTCATACACGCAGCGGCATGGCCTTTCCGCTGGCCGGCGAGGAAATTCGCCGGCTGCGCACGCCATTGGCCTACGTGGCGCTGGGCGTCAACATGCTTCCGGGCGAACGGCTGCACTGCGGCCAGCAGCTTGCCGACGTGCTCCGCGCTTGCCGCGACCGAGGGATTCCCTTCTCCGTGCGAAACGACGGATCGCTCGAACGGCTCCGCGACGAGTTGGGCGACGCCGCCGATGCAGTGGTCGAAGTGCCCGACCCCGGTTTTTTCGTGCAGGCCGATCCGCGGTACGTGGTTCCCTCGATGAGCGGACATCGTCCCACCGTGCTGGTGCAAATCGCCGGCGACCATCTCGATAAGCGCCTCGGTGTTGCGGCATCGGGCAACGGTCGCATCGGACCCAGACGTTGGATCGGGAGGCGCAATGCGCGCAGCGACGCCGTCAGCCGGTTCCTCGCCGATATGGGCGCACTGGTGCAATGGCTCGTCGTCGAGCTCGACGCCGAAGTCTTGCTCGCCCCCCATACGCTGCGCGACGTGCCGGTGGCGGGACAAGTGACCGCCCGGCTCGATCCGGCGATCTGTCGCCGCCGCGTGCGCGTGTTGGGCATTGCGCACGCCATGCACGCGCCGAAGTACTTTGCAGCATACGCGCGGGCCGACCTGGTCGTGGGTATGCGAGGCCACAGCGTCATCTGCGCCGTCGGACTGCGGCGGCCATGCGTGGCGCTGGCCACGCACGCCAAGGTGAGCGGGTTCATGCAAAAGTGCGACCTGGGCGAGTGGTCGATTCCTCCCGGGCCCGAGTGGTTCGACCGCGTGCGCCAGTCGTGTCGCCTGCTCATCGAGTCGCCCGAAGCCCAACTGGCCGTGCGCGATCGTGCGACGGCCGACTTCCGCGACCGCTTTACGGACTTCCTGCGAACGTGCTGGGACCGGCGGCGACACGACGACTCGCGCCGGGATCGGAAACCATTGGCATTCGGCAACCGCTGACACTGGGCAACCAGTCGCATGGGACGACCGCTGACCACGAACAACATCGAAATCGGGAGTGCGAAACTTGAAACGGCGGTGGCGGCAAATCGTGCGTGATGCAGCGGCGGCCGTATCGGGCCGACGTTCATTTTCGCCCACGCGCCACCCGTATGAGTCGACGAACATCATACTCATCTCCGGCGCACCGCGGTCGGGTACCACGGCGCTGCGCAACAGCCTCGCGGCGCACTGCGATGTCTACTCCACCAACTGCGAAAGCAACGTGGTGAACGACGTGTTGTGCGCCGCGCTGCGCAACTGCACGCTCCCCGACCGAAAGGGAAACATGGTGTTGGGGCAGCGCGCGTACGATCGCATCTTTCGCCGGATGCTGCTCAAGCTACTCTGGCCGAACCCCTGGGACCGACCCGGCGTGCCGCGGGCCCTTTCGACGTACACGCACCTGGAACCGGCCTCGGCCGAATACCTGGTACAGGTGTTTCGCCGTGCGCGGATCGTCTACCTGGTGCGCAACGGCATTGAGTCGGTGGCGTCGGCCGCAGCCTTCGAGTCGTTCGCCTCGCTCCCGTTCGCGGTGCTTTGCAAGCGCTGGGCGGTATCGCTGAAGATGGCCCAATGGGGCAACGGCCGCGGCGAGTTTTTGCTGGTGCGACACGAGCACGTTCGCGACCCGCAGCGCGGCGAGCCGACTCTACGCGAGATACTTCACTGGGCCGGGCTGCCGTACGACGAACGATGCGTCGAAGTTTTGCGATCCACGCGATTCCATCCCACGCGGCTGCCCGACGAAACCGACGTCGACGCCCAAAGCCTCGATCGCCGGGCCGAGCGCTGGCGGTACTGGTCGCGCGAGCAGCGGAAAACGTTTGTGGACATTTGCGGCCCAGCCATGAACTATTTCGGCTACCCCATCGCGTGGACCCTTAACGCGGCGGGAGATGCGGCGCACGAAGCCGCGGCGTAGCCCCCGAAGGAAACGACGCTCGTTCGAATTGCGATCGACCGCGCGATTCACCCCCAGGGGTCATCATGATGCGATTCGGCTTCTACTCCGCGATGAAGGCGCTGCCCTGGGGCGGAAGCGAAGAGTTATGGAGCCGCGCCGCGCACGTGCTGCTCGATCGCGGCCACTCGGTGTGCATCAGTTATCGCAAGCAGCAGCAGACGCCTGCTCCGCTCAAAAAGCTCCGCCGCCACGGAGCGCGCATGCGCTGGCATGGCCGTCCTCTGTTGGGCCGCACGGCACGCCGCTCGCTCGCGCGGTTGGGCCTGAATACGAATCCGCACGTCGGCTGGCTCGATCGCACGCGGCCCGATCTGGTCGTCATCACGGTCGGCATTCACACCGACGACTGCACAATGGCCGATGCCTGCCGGCGGCGCGGTATCCCTTACGTCGTCAATTTGCAATCGGCCGGCGACGCCCACTGGATGCACGAAGGCAATCTCGACGACTTCCGCGGCATGTACCTCGGTGCCCGGGCCTGCTTCTTCGTGTCGGCCGAAAACCTTGACATCGTGGAGACAAACCTGGCGGCCCGAATACCACAGGCCGCAATCGTCGCCAACCCGTTCCATGTGTCGTGGCAGGCGGCGCCCGACTGGCCCGACGAAGCCGACGGCCTGCAGATGGCGTGCGTGGGTCGGCTGCACCTGGAATCGAAGGGGCAGGACTTGGTGGTCGACGTGTTGCGGCGAGACAAGTGGCGCGCCAGGCCGCTCTCCGTCGTCTTCTGGGGGAGCGACCACGGCGACCGGCGACGGCTGAACGATTTGATTCGCCTGCACGGGCTGGGCGATCGGCTTTCGATCGGAGGGTTTGCGAACGACATCGAGGAGCTTTGGTCGCGGCATCATGCGCTGCTATTGCCATCGCGCTACGAAGGGAGCGCCCTGGCGCTTCTCGAAGCCATGCTCTGTGGGCGAACCGCCGTCGCGACCACGATCGGCCGTGCCGGCGAACTGCTCGCCGATAACCAGACAGGCTTTCTCGCCGCGGCGCCGACCGCCGACCTGCTCGACGAGGCGCTCGAACGGGCTTGGCAGCGGCGGAGTGAGTGGCGCGCGATGGGAACGCTGGCGGCACAGCGGATCCGCGCGACGTACAGCGCGTGTCCCGAGGCCGACTTCGCATCGCTGCTCGAACAGGTCGCGGCCGGGGGCGAAATCCATCGGCGGTCGGATTGGGTATCGGCGGCCCAGGGGGAGGCGGCATGAGACTGGCCTTTTACTCAACGATCACCGGCCTGCCGTGGGGGGGCAGCGAAGAGCTGTGGGGTCAGGCCGCTCTGCTGCTGGCGCGGCGCGGACATGAAGTGTTCGTCAACATGCAACGCTGGCCGGAAGTGCCGAACCGCCTGACGGAACTGGTGGAGGCGGGCGCCGACGTCCATCGCCGCCGACGCTCGCGGGGTGGTCGCGGACTGTTGCGCGCCGTGCGGCAATGCGGCGTGCATTGGCATCCGCAAGCGCGCTGGCTGTCGCGCGTGCGGCCCGATTTCGCGCTCATCACGAGCAGCTACCACATCGACGACGTGAGTATTGTCGATGCCTGCCTCCGCCGCCGCATTCCGTACGCCATGAACTTGCAGTGCGCGAGCCGGTTGCAGTGGATCGACCCGCGCGACTTGGAGCCAATGCGCCGCGCTTACGCTTCGGCGCGGGTGTGTTTCGTACTCTCGCGCGAAAATGCCGAGATTCTCTCCGCCAACCTGGCGATGCCCCTGGAGCACGTGCAAATCGTCGACAACCCCTACAACGTCAGCCGCAAACCGCGCGTGCCGTGGCCCGAAGGAGAACCGTGGCGAATGGCGTGCGTGGGGCGGATGCACTTTCTGTCGAAAGGGCAGGACCTCATCCTGCGCGTGCTGCGGCAGGAAAAGTGGCGCAGCCGACCGCTCGTTGTCACCTTTTACGGGCAGGACCAGGGTAACGAGCGGCAAGCCCGCGATCTGGTGCGGCTGTGGGAATTGGAGCGGCACGTCGAGTTCGGCGGCTTCGTGCCGCGCGTCGAGGAGATCTGGGCGAACAACCATGCGCTGCTGTTGCCGTCGCGGTACGAGGGTCTGCCCATGGTGACGGTCGAAGCGATGCTCTGCCGCCGCGCGTGCGTTGTCACTTGTTGCGGCCGCAACGGCGATCTCGTCGACGACAACGAAACGGGCTTTGTGGCGCAGGCGGCCACGGTTAAGTTGCTCGATGAAGCACTCGAACGCGCCTGGCAAGCGCGGCATCAATGGCGGGAGATGGGCGAGTTGGCGGCGCTGCGCGTCGACCAGCGCTACAGCCGGCAGCCGGTTGAAGACTTCGCCGACCGAATCGAAGCGCTGGCGGCGGGGCGCGTGTCGCGGGCTCGGTCGGCGGCGTAGGTCTCGACTCTCCGCTTTCCGCTTTCGCAACTCGCTCGGCTGCGCCTCGCCGCTAACCGGGGAATCAATGGCGCCGTCGTTAGGCGTTTTCGCCGGCCACGAAGCCTGTGCTGAAGGCGGCCTGAAAGTTGTAACCGCCGACGGGGCCGTCGACGTCGAGGATTTCTCCCGCCACGAGCAGCCCCGGCACCCGCTTACTGCGCATCGTGCGTGAGTCGATCTCGTCGAGCGCGACGCCCCCCGCGGTGACCTCGGCCTTGGCAAACCCGCGCGTTCCTTCGAGCGGGATCGCCAGATTCTTAAGCGCCGCCGCCAGCCGACGGCGATCGGCTCGCGACAGGTCGGCACATCGTAGGCTGGGATCGATGCCCAAGTGCGCTACAATTGCCTCCCCCAGCCGCCGCGCCATCCACTGCGACGGCAAACTCGACACGTTGCGGGCGCCGTGCTCCGCGCAGTGATGCCGAAGCGCCTCGTCGACCGCCTCTTCGCCGAGGTCGGGCGCGAAATCGCAAACGGCGCTCAGCTCCAAGGGCCGCCGGTACGCGCTGACCGCGCCGCTCACGTCGAGAGCCGCGGGTCCCGACAGGCCGAAGTGCGTGAAAAGCAGCGACTCGCGCCGCCGTGCGAGGAAAGCGCCGCCGCCCGACTTGGCACCTGGCTCGACAATGCGCAGCTCGACGTCGTCGGCCGACACGCCGGCCAGTTCGCGAACCCAGGCGGCGCGGGCCACCAGCGGCGTCAGTGCCGGGCGGGTCGGCACGATTCGATGACCGAGCGCCGCCATCCAGGCGTATCCATCGCCCGAGGTGCCCGAGCGCGGATACGATCTCCCGCCCGTGGTAACGATTACGCTATCCGCGTCGATGGTGCGATCCGGCGTCGTGAGCCGCAGCGCGGTGCCATGCGATTCCAGCCTTTCCAACGGCTCGGCCAGCGCGAGTGAGCATCCGCTGTGGCGCAATCGACTCAACAGAGCGGCCAGCACGTCGGTGGCGCGATCGCTGACCGGGAAGATCTTGCCGCCGGGCTCCACCTTCGTCGGCACACCCTCCGATTCGATCCACGCCACGAGATCGGCGGGCGTAAACGCGGATAGTGCCGATCGCAGAAAGTGGCCCTGTTTCTTGTCGGCAAACGCGTCGGCAATGCCGCGGCTCTCGGTGGCGTGTGTCAAGTTGCAGCGTGTGCCGCCCGACATCAGGATTTTGACGCCCGGCTTGCGGTTCTTTTCCAACAGCAGCGTCTCGCGGCCGCGCTGGGCGGCGCGCGTGGCGGCGAAAATCCCCGCGGCGCCGGCACCGACCACAACTACGTCGAAGTGCATGGAGCGATTACTCGCGTCGGGGCGGCCGCTGGGAAGGAAATCTCAAACCACAAATCCCAAATCACAAACAAATTCCAAAGTCAGTAGTTCCAAACTGAGCAATTCTCCGGGGTTTTTCGGGCGTCGCGAAAGGGGCATCGCAACATTCGTCGCCGGAGCGATCAGCATTCAGCCTTCAGAACCCGGACCTGCGCACGACTGCTAGCTGATTGCAGAATGCTAGCGTTCCATCGAGAAACTCAAGAAACCTCCTGAAAAGCAACGTATTGGGAACTACTGAAAGTACAAAACGCAGAAACTCCAAACAGTACCGGTAGCCCGGAATTCGTTTGTCGCGTGGCCCCGTGATGGGCGTGCGCGGTTCCGAGTTTGGAGCATTAGGATTTGGCTGTTTGAGACTTGTTTGGGATTTGTGATTTGAGATTTGGAGCTTGCACGCTCAGGGTGCGGATGCAAGCTGAAAGCTGGCGGCTTTCAGCCATTCGGCAACAGCCCCAGTACTGCCGCGCTCGGTCGCGCGATGACATGCGCGGCGATGAGTTTGCCCAGCCCGTCGACCTTTTCCCGGCCTGCCTCGACGGCGGCTTTGACCGCAGCCACGTCACCTTTGATGACGACCGTGATATATCCGCCCCCCAGCTTTTCCTTGCCCACCACTTCGACGTTGGCCGCCTTACAGGCGGCGTCGATCGCCTCGAACACGGCGGTAAATCCTTGCGTTTCGATCAGTCCCAAGGCAAACGAAGTCGCTTCAGCCACGGTGGAATCTCCCACGGGATCGGTTTCGGACGGGTCGATGACCACGTCCTGCTGAATAAGAGGATTGTACAACGGCGGGCTGGTAATGCCCGGCATCGCGCGCGAATCGGGCCGGTTCAAGACGGTGGCGACCGGGCGCCCGCCCATCTCCTCGGCAATCTCCCGGCCGACGCGCACGGCCACCTCGACCGCCGGCAGCGGGCCGACGATCTTCACGACCACGCCGAGAAAATCGTTCAGCTCGGCCTGCAAGACGCGGATGCGAGCCGCCTTTTCCATGGCGTCCAGGGCGACGATCGCGGGGGTAAAGCCCGTCGTCTCCAGAATTCCCACCGCATCAGTCACGTTGGCCTCGCACCGGTTGTCGCCCTGCCAGGAAATGTAGCACGTGCCGCACAGCAAGCGCGGCACATAGCGGCAGCACGGCGGAAACAGGTGTATTTTCGGGGCGCTGCCTGGCCGAAAGCGGTTCCGGTTGCAATAGGCCGCCCCCACACGGGGACGGCGCAGTACCACCGCCCGCACCGTCAGTTGACCTCAGGGGGCCTCTCGCCCAACACTACATCGAGGGTCAATCGCTCGCCCTTGCGCACCACGACCATCTCGGCGTGGAAACCTGCCTCGTTCCCGCTCACCTGTTGAATCAGTGACGAGAAATCGCTCACGTCCCGGCCATCGAACCGCACGATCATATCTCCCGGCTTCAAACCCGCTCGCTGCGCCGGCGACGGGTTTTGCGTGTCCTCGACTACCATTTGCACCAGCGCACCCTTGCCTGTCGGCAAGCCCGCCTTCTCGGCGAGGGTCGAGGGCACCGGTGCGAGTTGCGCTCCCAGCCACCCGCGCGATACGTATCCGGTATCCTTGATGCGTTCGTACACGCGCCTGGCGACTGAGCTGGGCACCGCGAAGCTGATGCCCTGGTACGTATCGCCCACGATAGCGGTATTGATGCCCACGACGCGCCCCTGCGAATCGACGAGCGGACCGCCGCTGTTGCCGGGATTGACCGCGGCGTCGGTCTGCAGGAAGTCCTGAAAGCTCGTGCCCGCTTGTCCGCCGCGATGCTTAGCGCTGAGGATGCCGAAGGTGATGCTCTGATCGAGCCCAAACGGACTCCCGGCCGCCCACACAAGCGAGCCGACCTCCAGCTTCTCGCTGTCGCCCCAGTCGGCGGGAATCAGGTTGTTGGCATCGACGCGGATCACGGCCAGGTCGGTCAGCCGGTCGGCACCCACGATCTCGGCGGGTACGTCGCGTCCGTCGCTGAGCGTGACGTGGATACTGCTCGTGTTGCGCACGACGTGCAGGTTGGTAAGAATATGACCCGACTCGTCGATTACGACGCCCGACCCCTGGCCGTGCGTCTCACGGAAAGGAAAGTTGATGCCATCCGCTGCGCCGAGAGTTGAAGTCTCTCCGCTGGTGGTGAATACGTGCACGACGCTGGGTGCAATCCGCCGCGCCACCATCTGCGAAACGGTCTGCTGCACCTGGGCCACGCGCTGCAGGTCGCCATCCTCGAGTTCTTGCTTGGAGAATTCGTATTCCGCCTGGAGCCGGCCCGACGTGGCGGCATATTGCAACTCGCGGACCAGGTACGGGCCGACGACACGCGCGACCAGCAGGAGCGCCAGACCCGTCAATAGCCAGATCAATACGAGCCGGATACCTCCCCTACCAACAGCCGGCGCCCCCGCGGCGCGCCTCATGGGCGTTGCTGCGGCCGGCGACGGCACGATCTGGGCATCAAGGGGCACTTCACTGCGCGCCGTGGGACTGGAAACGGGGGGAAGCTCGTGCTGCGGATCGGAGGAAAGCGGTCGGTAGTCCATGCGAATGCGACCTCAATGCTGGGAGGAACGGCGAGCCCGTTCATTATACGCATGGTGCGCAAATCGACACGCGAATTTCCCATACTTCCCTGGCGCCATGGGCACTTTTTTGGTTCCGTCCCGACGCTCCGAATCGTTAAGATAGGCGGCAGAGCACGATTCTCAGGGGTGGGTACCTCATGCCGGTATCGCTCAACGATTTCCGCGAGCGAGTCATCGAGAGCGGTCTGGTCTCTCAGGCCGATTTGCAAGCGCTCATCGCCGACTTGCCGGAAGAGGACCGGCCGGCGGACGTCGAACAGCTTGCCCGGCTGCTGGTGCAAAACGAAAAGCTCACGGCATTCCAGGCCCAGCAAGTCTACGCCGGCAAGGGCAAGTGGCTCACGCTGGGTAGCTATGTCATTCTCGACAAGCTCGGCCAGGGGGGCATGGGGCTGGCGCTCGAGGCCGAACACCAGCGAATGGAACGCCTGGTTGTGTTGAGCATCCTCTCCCCCGCCGTGAATAAGAATCGCGCCGCGGTGCGTGCGGCGATTCCGAAACGCTTGGCGCTAGACAAGCCAATCTGTGCGGCGGCGGCGGCTCGCCACCTGCGGCAGGAATCTGACCGAGAGTTCGTCCGCAAGGGCTCCGGCCTTGGAAACGGGCCGTTTTGAGCATTTTGCACTTGCTTATCTTGGCCGGCAAGGTACAATTTTTGTAGCTGCAAACATTGCACTTTCCAACTTTGCATGTCTGTTCGCGGCGATACCGATTCACCGGAGCCCAAAATGCCAAGCGTAACCATCACGCGCAAGAAGTTTCTCGAAGACTCGCAAGGCCGGTCCTTTTCCGATGTTGTGAACGATTCAGAGCAACCCTTCGATGCCGTTCTGGAGTTCTTTAACGACGGCAGCAGGCAACGCCGGATGGAGGAGTCGGAGATTCACCACGATCGACCTCCTTTGGCCGGCGTCGTCCGGGAGCTAGAATCACGTCCGGCCATCGATCGGTCTCTGGCCGACATCCACACGCAGAGGAGTAAGCGTTTGCGGCAATCCATTGGCGTATTGGTGCGTATAATCATGGAGGCCCGTGGATGGCGCAAGACCGGGCGGAAGGGTTCGCTGGGTGTCCGGGACACCGGGAATCCGTTGAAACCCAACCACAACACGGGTGGGCTGGCGCTGTGGTTTATTCGTGCTGAGCGCTACCAGCGTGCTGCGGGCATGCCGTTTTGCACCGTGCGCGAGCGGTGTAAGAAGCTCGCGTCCGCGGCATCATGACCGTCGCATAGCGACCAATGAACTCGACTTCAGAAGAGAATGGTGAATATGTCGAAAGATCGAAATACCTTTGCCAAACGGCAGCGAGAAGTGGACAAAAAGCGCAAGGCCGACCAGAAAAGGGAGCGCCGCGCCAAGAAGAAGCAAGTGGCCGACGGCTCGGGCGAATCAAACACGTCGCATGCCTTATCACCGGCAGAACACTCCGTCTTGGGCGTATTCAGGAATTACCTGATGACTCCGGGAAAGATCTTCTGTTTCGGCACCGCGGACCTCGAAGCCTTTGATACCCCGCTGGCGCAACTCATCGACAAGGGATTGCTGATTGTGGAGAAACCCAAGGGCGGCTATTCGCTCACATTGACTGGGTTCCGCGCCATGAAAGACGGCGCGTAGCCTCGGCCGCGACATCGGCCCGCGAGACGAGGAGCGCCCCAAGCAATCGATCGGCTCCTATGAACGTCTTTAACTGGTTGGCTCGCCACTTCTCGAATCGCTGTAAGGCATTGTCGCTCTACCAGCGGGGAATGGCCAAGGCGAACAAGCACGACGAACAAGGCGCCATCGTTGATTACACCACGGCCATCGATTCGCCGGACACGCCGGCCGACGTAAAAGCGATGGCCCTCTATAACCGCGCTTTGGTTTATGCAGCCGCCGCGGAGAATGCCAAGGCCACGGAAGATCTTGACGGGGTTCTGGCGATGCCCGCGGCGTCGACCAACATCAAGACCGAAGCCAGGCGGAAGCTGGTGAGAATGCAACGCCGTTCCAGCAGCAGCCACACATAATCGCCCTGGGCTCGGAGCGCGACGCCTTCGGCAAGCGCTAGGGTTACGCGACTCTGTTGCACCGGAGTTTGCGCGCGACACGCCGGAAGGAGTGCATGATGGCAAAGTATCGGCATCGAATCTTCGAAATGTATGATCTCCGCGACGAAGCCGTCCGTGCGCTGACGCCCGAATCCGCTCCCTCCGTCACAACAGCCACCGCCCCGGAAAAATGGGCCTTTACGCAATTGCGCGTGTCGCGCTCCGCTGGTGTGACGCACGTCGAGTTTAAGACGGCGCAGAGTTTCGCCGAGGAAGCCGTGAGCGACCTTCGCGAGGATTTCGCGCAACTTGCGGACAGACTTGTTCGGGACAGCAGGGTCTTAGTGGACTTCGCCGGCGTAGAGTCGTTCAGCGCGGCCGCCCTAGATGTGCTTGTCCAATTCAAGCAGAAGCTGCAAACCAAAGGAAGCCGCGTGGCGCTGTGCTGCCTGGAACCCGCGACGCGCGAAGCCATGTTTGCCGCTAGCTCGCCATGAACCATGAACCCACGCATTCGAAGACATTCACACTTCACGCCCCGCGGGCCGCGATGGGCGTACCGCCGCAGGTCATTGCAGCCGACACGAGTGTCGCACAATTCGTAGCCACGATGCCGCTCTCGAAGGCGTAAGCAGATCACACATGACCGTACTCCATTGGTTGATAAACCGGCTCTGCGGCCGAGACGACGCTCAATCGCACTACCGGCGTGGAATGGCAAGGGCGAAGAAGCACAATCACGAAGGCGCGATCGCCGAGTACACCACGACCATCGACATGTCGGACACGTCTGCCGAAATGAAAGCGATGGCCCTCTATCATCGCGCCTTGGCGCATGTGGCGGCAGGAGACGAGCGAAAGGGCATCGACGATCTTGACGCAGTGGTGGCGATGGGCGAAACCATCGTGAATGCCAAGACCATGGCCAGGCAAAAGCTCGCCGCATGGGAGTCCCGACACGGCACGAGCAAGGTGTAGAAACACCAAGCGAATGTCACACTCTTCGATGAACACATGCCTGCCGTAGGCCGCAAGTCCATCGGATGCCTCCCGATGGGCGACAGACTCATGCCTGCGTGATTCCCGATTTCCCGACCAGCACGGGAACGCCGTTCCCTGCTAAGAGCTTATCCAAAACACCGTCCGGAGAAGGGGACAGGCACAACTAGAGTTTTCAGTGCTCAGTTTTCAGTGTTCAGCCGGCGAAAGGTGCCCAACTGACAACGGACGACTAACAACTGACAACCTCCTCGCAAAACGGGCCAGTCCCCGACGGCTTTCAGACAAGCTCTAAGTTGACCCGAGCCAGTTTCGGGGTTCGACCACATCGGACACCCTCGGAATGGAGCAGGGTTTGGCGCGCGGCGTCTCGGGGCCGATAATCGACCCTGTCGATCGGAATGCCGTGATGAACGAGACCTCGCTCAGCCTGTTGGCTCGCCTGCGCCAGTCCGCGGATTCCGAATCATGGGATCGGCTGGTGACACTCTATGCACCTCTGCTTAAGACGTGGGCTCGCAGGTACGACGTGCAGGACAGCGACGCCGACGACCTGGTGCAGGAAGTGCTGATGGTCGTGTCGACCGATCTCAAGTCATTCGACCATAGCGGGCAGCCTGGTGCCTTTCGTTCGTGGCTGCGGACGATTCTGGTTAACCGGCTTCGTAACTTCTGGCGGGCGCGCGCGAAGCGGCCACAGGCGCGGGGGGACGCGGACATCGAGCGACGGCTGGGCGAATTGGCCGATCCCGTAAGCCAGCTCAGCCAGATGTGGAATCGCGAGCACGATCAGTACGTGGCGCGGCACCTGTTGGTCCGGGCGGAGCCGCACTTCGAGACGAAAACTTGGCGGGCGTTTTGCCGGGTCGCACTCGAGGGCGCCTCCGCCGACTTGGTCGCCGAGGAACTGGGCATTTCTCTCAATGCGGTGTTCATCGCTAAGTCCCGCGTTCTTCGCCGCTTGCGCGAAGAATCGGCGGGGCTGGTCGCGTCCCCGTCCAGTTTTTTTGCCAAGAGCTGAAAGATCGAGCGACAATCGGCACTTTGGTAGGTAGAGGGCACTCTCGTCCTGCTACGATGTCCAAAAGCGAGGCCTACCATGTCCGAGCTGCTCAACCACCCGACCCGCGACGAGCTCAGCGCCTTCAACCTGGGCCAGCTTCCCGCCGAGGCGGCCGAAGCGGTCGAACAGCACATCAGCGAGTGTAAGCCGTGCTGCGATACCCTGCTGGGTCTGTCGTCGGACGACACGTTCGTTTCGCTGCTGAAGGAAGCGAATGAATCGCCGGGCGGGCAGACGATCGACCAAGTCGGCCCGCCTATCGTTGGAGCCGCCCTTTCAGGCGATATTCCTCCCGCACTCGCCGAGCATCCACGATACCAAATCGTGAGCCTCGTCGGTCGCGGCGGCATGGGGGACGTATACAAGGCGGAACACCGCCTGATGCAGCGGACGGTGGCGCTCAAAGTCATTAAGCGCGAACTGGTGCGCAAGCCCGAAGCGGTCGAGCGATTCCATCGCGAGGTAAAGGCGGCCGCGCGGCTGAATCACCCCAATATCGTCGCCGCGTACGACGCCGAGCAGGCAGGCGACCTTCACTTTCTCGTGATGGAGTACGTCGACGGCGTCGACCTCTCGCAAGTCGTGAAAGAGCGTGGCCCCTTGCCGGTCGACGAAGCGTGCCACTGCATCCGCCAGGCAGCGGCGGGACTTCAGCATGCCCACGAGCAGGGCATGGTCCACCGCGACATCAAGCCGCACAACCTGATGGTAAGTAGGTCCCGCTTGCCGAGCGGGACCTTGCTGGGCAAATCCGACGCGCGCGATGCCGCCGCCGGCGCTCAAGGTCCCCCTCGACAAGCGGGACCTACCGTCAAAATTCTCGACTTCGGTCTGGCCAGTCTGGCCGAGCCGTTCGAACTGAGTGCTGCGTCGGTGCCCGCTGCTGAATCCGACGGGAACGAAGCAGACGATGGCCCCCCAAAGCCACCGCAAACGCGTCTCACCGCTCTGGGCGTCATCATGGGCACGCCCGACTTTATCTCGCCAGAGCAATGCCGCGACGCCAGCACCGCCGACATTCGCAGCGACATCTACAGCCTGGGCTGCACGCTGTACTACTTGCTGACGGGCCGACCGCCGTTTGCTGAGGGCACGGTGATCGACAAGGTGGCCGCCCACACACTGCGCGATCCCGATTCGCTCATCTCCGTGCGTGATGAAATTCCCGCAGCGCTAGATGAGGTCGTGCGGCGGATGATGGCGAAGGATCCCGCCGAGCGGTATCAGACGCCGGCCGCAGTCGCTGAAGCGCTCGAACCGTTCGTAACGAAAGCGCCGGTGGTTATTCCCGATTCAGGTCCCGAACAAAGGGCGCTCGCGAAACCGGCAAGCGGGCGGCATCGTCTGCGGTTGTTTACGGCCGTTGCCGGATTGCTACTCGCGGCAGTTGCCGTCGCGGCCGTGTACTACATCCAGACGAACTACGGCCTGGTGCGCGTGGAAGTCGCCGACGAGAGTCTGAAGGTCGCGTTCAACGGCCAGACAATCACCATGCAGGACGGCGACACACCAATTTCGATCCGCGCCGGCACTGAGAAAACGCTGGTTGTACGCCGAGGCGACTTCGAGTTCGAAACCGACAGCTTCCAGCTTCGCCGCGGCGACGACATCGCGCTCAAGGTCGAAGTCCTCAATGGCCAGGTCGTCGTGCTCAAAGACGGCCAACGGTTCGACGCGGCTGCCCTGCCCGGCGGCGGTGTTCTTCCGGGCGGCGGTGAGTACGACCCGGTTCAAGAGGAGTGGAAGAATCTGCAGGGAGTGTGGCAAGCGGTTTCGGCCGAGTGGGACGGCCAGCCCGTGGAGCCCGACAAAGTGCACGGCATGAAGATCGTCGTCAAAGACAACTCGATCACCTTTTTTGACCAGGGGCAGGCCGATCCAGGCATTATCGAGTTGAACCCCACGGCCACACGCAAGCAAATCGACATCACCTCGCCTCCCGACGCTACATATCAACAGGCCAAATTGGGCATCTATTCTTTTAACGGCGACGAGTGGACGATCTGCCTGGCAAAGGGCGGCCACGCGCGGCCCAAGGAATTTCAGACCGAGCCCGGCACAAACGGTGGTTCGCACTTGTACGTATTCCGGCGCCAATCGTCCGACACGATCCTGGGGGCGTCGGCAAACCCACTCACCGAAGTCCGCCGATTGGAAGGGCACACCGACTTTATCGACGGAGTCGCGTACGCGCCCGATGGCCGGCACATCGTTACCGGTTCGGACGACGGGTCAGTCCGCGCTTGGGACGTCTCGACGGGAGAAGAGCTTTGGAAGACCGAAAACCTGGGCAGCGTCAACGCGATCGCCGTTTCTCCCGATGGCACGCTCGTCGCCGCCGGAACATACGGCGAGCACCAGATCAACTTGCTCGACTTCGAGACCGGAAACGTCGTCCGCACGATGGGGCCGAAGAACCGCAAAACTTGCTCGTTGGTTTTCTCGCCCGACGGACGGCAGCTTCTTTCCGGCGACTACGCGGGGTGGACCATCGTGTGGGACGTCGCCACGGGCGACACCCTGCGCAGCCTCACCAAGGAGGGACCGATAAGCGAGACCGTCGCCATCTCCCGCGATGGCCGCGTCGCCATGGCGGCCGACTACGACAATACGGTTCGCCTGTGGAACGCCGACAACTGGACGTTCATGCGCGAAATCTCCGGCGCAAGCCGTGACGCGGCGCTCTCGTCCGACGGGCGGCTGCTGGTCTGCGCCGGTGGTGGGCTCTTCGACACCCAAAGCGGCGAACGACTACGGGACGTGGACATTCCCGATAGCATTTCCGAGTTGCACTTCACGCCCGACGACCGACATGTCGTCGTGTGCCAGTGGGCCGACTTCCTGCGAGTGATCAACGTCGCGAGCGGAAAGGAGATCGCGCGAGCCGACACCACGACGCACGCCATCAACGAAGCCGCCATCTCGCCCGACGGCCATTTCGTAGCCACGGGCGGCGGCTGGATGTGGAACGAAAAGCTAATCCGGTCGGGCGACAACCGCGTCCGCCTGTGGCGGCTGCCGGAGAGCGTATGGCCTGAAGGTACGATCGGGCAGACCGCGGATTCCGTCGTCCGAGCCGAAACCCAACAGGCCATCGAAGAACTACTGGCCGCGGCTCGCCAGGCGTCGACCGACGAAGAGTGGGAGCAGGTCTTCGAGAAGCACATCCCCATAATGACGAAGGAGGCAATGGAGCGCGATGCGGAACAACTCGGCGAAGAGGAACTTGCGCAGATGCGCAGGGGCGCCCGCAGGCTCATCGAGCTGTTGGCCG
This sequence comes from uncultured Pirellulaceae bacterium, assembly GCA_964415245.1. Lineage (GTDB taxonomy): Bacteria > Planctomycetota > Planctomycetia > Pirellulales > Pirellulaceae > CAYQAJ01. The sequence goes on from CAYQAJ010000006.1 coordinate 36,568, forward strand.
TACTTCCGGATCCCGTCCGCGATGAACTCTGTCGTCGCGGATATCTGAAATGGCGGTTCGCGGATCTCGACCAGCCGCGTCAGACTGCGATGGTCGATGCGCTGAAAAGCATCTTTGCCGCTTCCAAGAAGCTGGGCTTTCCCGCCGAGCTGATGGACCACGCGTCGAAAATGCTGGATTCGAGCGATGCCGGCTTCGTAGTCGTCGACGTTCCCAAGGGACAAGCCTTGTTGTGGTTCGTTCAAGTGCCCGAAGCGCCGATTCCCATCATTTTCCCCATCCTCGGCGCGCCCAAGGACGGCGTCGAGCGAGCCTTTTCGGGATCGGTATTCAAGCAATTGGGAGCACTCGAGGACAAACCGTACAGCGTTTTGCCCGAGCAGTCGGCCGAAGCCCGCGAATCGATTGATTTCCCCATCGACGCGGAATCCCCGCTGACACAAAAGGTGGCGGCGTCGCTTGTCGCTGAAGCTGCGGGAATTCCGAATCAACAGTGGATCACGCTCAGCGGCGACATCAAGGGACCGAGCGAGAGGGCCATCGAGGGGACGCCGCTTTCGCTCGTGCTGCTGCAGCTCGATCCGGTGACGGAAGCGAAGAAAAGGCCCGACGTGATCAAGGACTTCTGGTACCTCACCGACGGACTGCCTAAGCCGGCCGAAATCGGCAAGGCCATGTGGATCAGCAAGGACAAGGGCTACGCATCGATTATCCAACCCGAGTATGTGACCGACGTGCCGATGAAGGTCGACGGCGATTCGGCAACCGGCACGATCGCGTTTGCCGTGCCTAAATTGTATACGGGCCGCGTCGAGTTCGTCGCGCGACGATCGGACGGCAAGTGGCAAATCGACGAATTCCACCTGCCGAATTACGGGATTACGGTTCGGCGCGAAAAAGATCGTTGGCTACGAACGGAAGATCAGCGTACAGATCCTTGAGGTGTTCTTTCAGATCGTCAAGGGTTTCACCTTGAGTCCAGTAGTCCGGGTATTGCAAAAAGTAGCCCAGCCAATAGTCCTCTTCTTGCCAGACTACGATTGCCAAGTCATCCGTCATTGCGCCTCACGTTCTCGCGTTTGGCAAGACGCGCTACGGTCCCCCGAGCTCGAACCGCACGAAACTCGGCTTCACCCAGCCCGCTTTCGAGCGGTCGGCGGGAAGTCGCGCCCAGAGCCATTCGCCTTGTTGGTTGTCGATGACCAGGCGGTCGCCGCGCTTCACCGCCGCCACGAGTTTATCCTGCACGCGCAGTTCGCCGTCCTGGGCGGCCGTGACGCGGATGCCGATCGACCCGGCCTTCTTCAGGTCCTCGATCGCCTTTTCCCACTCGCCCGCCGCAGCGCGGGCATGGGCGCGACCGAGGTAAGGCGCCTTCGCGCTCGCTGCGGCGGAGATTACTTCGTCGAACAGCTTTGCGCTTGCGTCGGCCTTTCCCTCGCGAAGCGTTCGCCAGGCGCGGGTGTAAGGGGAAAGCCATTCCATGCTCGTCACGTAATCCTGCGTGATGGCGAGCACCTCGTCGACGTAGGGCCCGTGGCGAACGACGTCCTCCCGCGTCATGTCGGGTAATTCGTAGTCGAATTCGACGGCTTGCTCGGTTCGCGCAACCGCCTCGTTCAGCGGCACGGACTTGCGCTGCTGCCGGCGGCGGTATTCCTCGACTTGCCTCTCCAGCTCGGCGAACTGTGGCGAGCTTTTCCGGCGCTGCTCCGATTTTTGCGCGAGCGCGTCGATCGTAGCGGCCGATACCAGCCCGAGCGGCGTGTACGTTGCCGCGGGCACCGGCTTGGGGACGATTTGCTTGGCGTCGGTTTCGATTCCGGCGTACTCGGTAAACGACGGCAGCACGATGTCGGGCCGGCCCCCCTTGCCGTGCGGGCTCGATCCGTTCAGGTCGTGGAAGATGAGCGTCGTGTATCGAACCGCGCCCAGGTTGGGCGGATTGTCGATCTTAAAGAGTTCGGGGCCGACCGCTTGGATTGTTTGCACCTGCGCATCGGTCGACGTGCGGGTGTCGCCGATCACCAGGCCACGGGCGTGATCTTTGACCGCCGCCGCCACGATCATCGCGCCGCCGCCGGTGCGCGTGCTCACCAGCACGACCAGTGGACCGTGCCACGCGATTTCGACGTCGGCGTTCGCACGGAAGGTCGATACGTTGCCGGCGTTGTCCTTGGCCTGAACGACTGGCCCGTCGGCAAACAGCCCGAATACGTCGATCGACTGCTGCAGCGGACCGCCAGTGCAAGTGCGCAGGTCGAGCACGACGGCGCCGACCCCCTGGGAACGAAAGTCGGCCAGCATCTTCGTCATGTCGAGGACACTGCTCGTGCCGGCCGCGGGATCGACGTAGAACGAATTGGCCGCAATCCAACCGATCTTGCCGTCGCCTCCGGGAGCATCGAACGTGGTGCTCCGCATCGCCACCAGCGGGAACGAATCGCGTTGCAACCGGATCACGATGGACTCACCCTTCCGTTGGGGCCGGACGGTCAGCCGGACGGTCGATCCCTTCGGTCCGCGGATGTGATCGACCGAGTCCTGCAACCGCAACCCCAACAGCGGCACGCTCCCGCCGGAGTCCCCCTGCCCGACCGACACGATCACGTCGCCTTCAGAAAGCCGCCCGTCCGCGTGCGCCGGGCTGCCGGGAACGATGCCAGTCACCACCACCTCGCCGTCCTCCAGCTTCAGTTGCGCCCCGATGCCGACGAACTGGTTGCTGATTTGCGTCTGGTTCTCTTCCAGGGCACGCGGGGAGTAGAAGCGGGCGGTTCCGCCCCGCGCAGCACCGAGCGCCGATAGCGTCCACTCGATGAGCGTGTTGTCGTCCATCTGCTTGGGGAGCTGAAACGCGTTGGCGTAAAAACGCGTGACTCGCTCGATCGCCTCCTTATCGGAGGCACCAGCGACGCGGCGAGTGAGAATTTGGTACTTGACTCGCTTTCGCCAAATCTCGCGGGCCTCGATTTCGTTCTCCGGCCACGGCGCGTCGGGGCCGACGACCGCCAACTCCTCGTCGACGGTAAAGTCGTGCTCGGCGGCGAGGAACTCCGTGACGAGTTTCAGCACGCTGGCCCGCCGCTTGACGTAGGTCTCGAAGGCGTCGTAGGCGAAGCCGATGTCACCCTGCTTGGCTCGGTCGTCGATGGTGGGGGCCATGCGGCGGAACCGCTCCACGTCCTCCTCGAGCAGGAAGTTCTTTCCGCCGTCGAGCGTTTGCAGATACTCTTCCAGCCAGCCGGCGGCCATTTTGTCGTCGAGCTTGCGGCCGGCATAATCGTTCTGATCGAGCATGGTCACGACGTACTTGACGATTTGCCGGCTGCGGTCGTCCTGGCCCTTGACGCGAATCTCGGTGTCGCCAGGGTCGAGGGCGATAAGACCTCCCGCGTCGGCCGCCACGGCGGCGTGGACCCGCATCAATCGCGCCAGCGTGTTGTCGCCCACCTTCTCCACGTACAGCACAACGCGACCGGCCGAGTAGGGCCGCGGCGTCCACTTGTCCGACGGCTTGAGGGCATCGATCTTGGCAGCGGCCGGTAGCGGCATGACCTCGGGCGTGCCCAGGCCGAAGGCATTTACCGCCACCTCCTCGCGAACGCCGTCGGCAACGGCCACGTCGATGGTTTGCACAATGCCGCCGCGAACGAGCACCCGCGCATCGGGGTAGCCGCGGATGCGATAGCGGAGCACCTCCCCCTCGTCGGATTTCGACGTCTCGAACGGGTCGCCCCACCGCTCGTTTCCCAGAAGATCGGCGCGGCTCGTTTGTCCCGGCACGACGCCGCGAAAAGCGAAGGCCGGTCGATCGTCCGGCACGTCGACGGTGGGGCCGTTCTGGCTCGGCGGTGTGTCGTCGGCACTCGCGGGGTCTTGGGCCGCTGCCGGTAGTCTGCTGAATGTGATCGCGACGACTCCCAATGCGGCGGCAACCGCCACCGTGCCGATCATCGTCCACCACTTTTGTGCAATCGGCTCCCGCTGCATGGCGTCCTCCTCGTCTCGATGTCGTCGTCGGTTGCCAGTAGCACTGCCGCAAGCATAGGCAGGGCCGTATGAGATGCCCTCGATCATGCCACGGTATCGTAGCTGAGGCAAGAATGAAGCCGAGACCGGAGTAGGCGCCAGGGCCAACAACGGGGTCGGCTTTGGCCGGAGAGAGGACTCCGAGAAGCATTTCAGGACACGATGTGTTCCTGCTAAAGGGCGCAGCCGTGCGATTGCCCCGCGATAGCCGGGCGAAGCAAGCCCTCTGCGGCTCAAATCCGAGTCATCGAGGACGCCGCGGTTCCGCGGTCGTGGCGGAGGTACGCGCGGAGGGACGCGCGGGTGCGGAAGCTGTCGAAGCGGTCTTCGAGAATCTGAAGCTGCTCGTCGATCCAGGTGGAGAATTGTTCCAGGGCGACTTCTGCCGCCACCTCGGCGGCGCCGGCAGTTGTGAGTGGGCATTCGGTCAATTTGTCGCTGGCGGGCAGATTGGCGTTTCCACTGGGGGTGGCCGGCCCGCTGTCCGATTCTCGCGCGAGCATGGTGTTGTTCCTTTCGAGCGAACGGCCTGGAGGTGAGTTTGCCGTGAAGAAGTGACTTCGTTCGACTGCTCTATCGGTGATTCGTGAATGGGCCGGCCCTATTGGTCCTCGCCCTCATCCGTCTCCTCGCCACCTTGTTTGACAGCAATGCCTGCGCCGAAGTTCGCTCAGCGGTGGCAAGATTGATCTCAAGTGCCGATAGGAAAGCGACTTGAGAGCATTTTCCTCCTTGCGCTGCGGTAAGGCCAAACGGGCAGAAACGCAACGCGCTGCTGCCACAATTGCGTACAAGTGCAACGCGAAATGCCGCGCAAACCGGCACGGCGGTCTGAACGGGTATTCGCAAAAAACGGCCGTTTGAGGCCCCGTTTGGACAACACTCCTCACTCCTCGGCCTAAACGGGCGGCAATTGGGCGCCCTGGGAACTCCTGGCGATTCGGCCAAAGTCGGCCCCAAGAGGAAAACCCGATAGGGCAGCGGGGTTTTGCCAAAAAACTTAAGGGGGCGGCCCAATACGCTCTCCCAACTCGCGAATGAACCCCTGTACGACGCACCGGATTCTGGCGTCGGGGGAGTCACAGGCAAGCCAAATTCGCCGACTTAATTCGTGGAGGGCCGAGAAAATGTTGAAGAAGACACTGATTGTGGGGGCTGCTGCATTTCTGCTTCTGGCACTGTTTTTCGGCCGGGACGCGTGCAGCTACATCGGAACTTCGGTTGGCTGGATTCGCCAGTCGGTGAAGGATTCCGTGCCGATTGAATTTGAGCTGGAACGGGCTCGCAAGATGGTTCGGGAGCTGGACCAGCCGATTGAAGCCGCCATGAGGGTGACCGCCAAAGAGGAGGTAGAAGTCGATCGTCTGGAGCGCGATGTTGCCAAGCGCGAGAGCAACCTGGCGACGGCTCGCGACCGGATCATGCGACTCAAGAGCGACCTCGATTCCGGCACGGGCAGTTTTGTCTATGCAGGTCACACGTACAGCGAGCGTCAGGTGAAGAACGACTTGAATGCTCGCTTCGAGCGGTTCAAGACCGACGAGGAAACGACCCTCAACTTGACCAAGGTGCTCAACGCCCGTCGTCAGGGGCTCGACGCTGCCCGCGAGAAGCTGGTCGCCATGCAGGCCGCCAAGAAGCAGCTTGAGTTGGACGTAGCCAATCTCGAGGCCCGGCTGAAGATGGTCGAAGTGGCGCAGGCCAGCAGCGACCTGCGGATCGACGACAGCCAACTGGCCCGCACCAAGGATCTGATTACCGACATCAGCACCCGGATTGAAGTAGCCGAGAAGCTGGTCAACGCCGACGTGCAGGTGGCGGGCGAAATCCCCCTCGACGAGCCTGACACCCAGACCGACATCTCCCAGAAGGTGGCAGACTACTTCGGTGACGGCCGTGAGGAAGTCGAAGTGCTGGTCGGCTCGCGGTAAACTCTGCTGACTCAGCGCGGCAGGGGGCTGACCCATCCAAGTCAGCCCCCTGCGGCCTGCGCCCGGGGATGTGCGGCGTGCGCCCGCATCGTGGTTCGCGCTCGCGGACTGCCCAGGAGGAGCCGATCCCCGCCAGTCGTGCCCAGAGCCTCAACGCCCGCTTTCTCTCAGGATGGTCAGCCGGGGCTTATCATGTTCCAGTCGTGGCGATGGAAACTCGGTCAGATCGATCAGGCCTTGAAGGTCGGCCGGCTCGACGAAGCTGCCCGGCTGCTGGCCGATGGCGATCTCCGTGAATACCTGCCCGCGCAACGGCTTGCGGCGCGGGTGGCCGAGGCTCTGACGAAACGGGCCCGTCGACGGGCAGCCGACGGAAACGCGGAAGACGGGTGGCGCGACGTCGATCTGGCGGCGAATCTGGCCGCCTGGCTCCCCTCGATTGCCGAAGCGCGGCAGCATCTCGCCGACCACGAGTTGGAAGCCATCGAACAGTGCCTGTCGCGCGACGACACCGCCGGTGCGCTGGCCCGAATCGAGGCGTTTGAGAAGGCGAACTGGTCGGCATTAGGCGGCCAGCGCTTGCGGACGATGAAGCTGGTGACGCGGCGGCTCGAATCGGCCCGCCAGTTGTGCGCTCGGGGCCGGTTTGCCGAAGCCGAGCAACAGGTGGCCGCCGCCCACGGTCTTTGCCCGCAGCTTGCCTTTCTGGAGTCGCGTCGGGCCGAGTGCCGCGAGCTTTTAGAGAAGGCCCGCGAACTGACCGAGCCCATGCACCGCGCTATGGCGACAGAGGACTGGACGACGGCCCTGACGCTGGCCGATCGCTTGCTGGAAATGGCCCCCGAACACCGCTTGGCGCGACACGTTCGCCGTCGGGCCTGGGCACAGGTCGGCGCTTCGTTACGCGACACGCAGGCGGTGGGCGCGGTGCGGCCCGAAGGAGGCGCGAACCAATGCGCCGTGTACTCGGTCGACGACGAGGGGAATGGCGGTTCGAATGGCCCCACGGGCGAGCGGTTTCTGTTATGGATCGACGCCGTCGGCGGTTATCTGGTTTGCCTGGGCGACGAGGTGGTGATCGGCCAGGCGGTGCCGGGCAACGCGATCGAATTGCCGATTCAGGGCGACCTGTCGCGACGACACGCAAGCATTCGCCGCGAGGGAGAGGGCTACGTGATCGACCCTTTGCACGCGACGCGAGTCAACGGCACACCGATCCATCGCCGCGTGCTGCTTGCCGACGGCGACACCGTCGAGCTGGGCCAGGGCGTCGTCCTGCGATTCCATAAACCGCACGCGCTTAGCGCCACCGCCCGGCTCGATTTTGTGAGCCGACACCGGACGCAACCGTATGCCGACGGCATACTCTTAATGGCCGAGTCGTGCGTGATGGGGCCGAACTGGCGCAACCACGTGGTGTGCCGCGATTGGCAAGACGACGTGGTGCTGTATCAGCTCGACGGCCAACTGCATTGCCGCACCATGGACGCCCTGCAAATCGACGGTAACCTGTGCGATGGTCAGGGAGTTTTGACAACCCACTCGCACGTGGCGGGAGAGAGTTTTTCGATGAGCCTCGAACCATTGTAGGCGAAAAAGCTGTAACCAATCGATGAAATCCGGTTAGGTTAGTGGATGAGGGAAAAAAGCTCCTCCGACGACGCACCGCCATGGCACGCAAGCCCGGGGAACTGGACACATGCACGACTCAGCCGCTACTCTGGAATCTCAGGCCGACCGCGACGGAACCGACGACGCGGATCAGCCGCAGCAGCCGCGAGGCGGTGCCATGAAGTTTGCCTATGCTAGCGGGTCGCGACCCCTTGATGGCTACACCATCAAGCGCGGTATCGGCGTGGGGGGATTTGGCGAGGTCTATTTCGCCACCAGCGACGCCGGCAAGGAAGTCGCGCTGAAGCACATCCAGCGCAATCTCGACGTCGAGCTGCGCGGCGTCGGGCAGTGCCTGAATCTCAAGCACCCCAACCTCATCTCGCTGTTCGACATCCGCTACGACGACCAGGGAGAAGGCTGGGTCGTCATGGAATACGTCAGCGGCGAAAGCCTGAAGGATGCTCTCGAGCGCAACCCCGACGGCATGCCCCACGACGAAGTGGTGAAGTGGTTCGACGCGATCGCGGCCGGCGTCGCCTACCTGCACGATCACGGCATCGTGCACCGCGACCTCAAACCCGGCAACATCTTTTGCGACGACGGCACCATCAAGATCGGCGACTACGGGTTGTCGAAGTTCATCTCGTGCAGCCGCCGCAGCGGGCAGACCGAAAGCGTCGGCACGTTCCACTACATGGCGCCGGAAATCGGCAAGGGGGTGTACGGCAAGGAGATCGATACCTACGCGCTGGGCATCATTTTGTACGAGATGCTCACCGGCTGCGTGCCTTTCGACGGGGAGAGCAGTCAGGAAATCATCATGAAGCACCTGACCGCCGACCCCGACCTGAGCGGCATCCCCACTCCGTTTCGCGGAGCGATCCAACGGGCACTGGCCAAGGATCCCCAACGCCGATTCGCGAGCGTAGCCGACTTCCAACAGGCGGTCGTCGCGCACGGTACCGAATCCGCGGCAGCAGGCGGCGCGAAAGTCGAGGCGGTGGCAACGTCGGCAGTCGTCGGCGCGGGACACGGCTCCGCGCGGAGCGAGCACGAACCGTTCTACATCGGCGACGACGAACTAGAGATCCAAATGGGGCCGATGGTGGAGATCGTTGCGGCCACCGCCGTACCGCCGAAACGGGTCACTCATGCCCGGCGGGCTGGCGTCCCCGAGGAGCCCATCGCCAAAGCCGTGGGGGGCGGCTGGCAGGGTTTCGTCGGCTGGTGGAACAACGCCCAGATTAGCACTCCCATCAAGGTGTTTCTGCTGGTGATGGCGGCCATCCTGCTGATCTTCAACGCCCAGTGGCTGTTACCCGCCGGGGTCATCCTGCTCTGCGTGTACGTTGTTTACTTCGGCATCCGCTCGGTGGTGCTGGCTCTGAGCGGTCAGCCCCTGACGGCTGGAATGGCAGGCCTCTCGGCGGCCGGTGGATCGAAGGAGCGACGGCTTCGCTCGCCGGCGGGCCAGCTTCGCACAAGCCTGTGCTGCAAGCCGTTCAGCCAGAAGATGTCGGAGCTCACCGGTTCGATGCTCATGGCGACCGCCGTCTCGGCGGTCCTCTCGCTCGCGATGATCGCCATCGGGGGCGGACGGCTCGATGGCTCGGTCGACAGTTGGTCGGCGTTCACCTGGTTGACCGTAGTCACCACGCTTACCGCCTGGACCGTCCTGGGAATCGGCAAGCTCTGGGAACCGACCGAAGGCGATCCCATGCTACGGCGATTCGTCATGCTGGCCGTGGGCATGGGGCTCGGCGTGGGGGCCCATGCGGTGGCCAGCGGTTTGTTGCTCAACTGGGACACCATTCTTGGGTCCCATACTGGATCCCAATCGGCACTACTGTTGCAGGACGTTTACCCGCAGGCGATGGTTAAGCCCGATGGCACACCGCTACTTCCTGGGTACCTCGCATTCTTTGGCGGCCTGTTTCTGGTTATGCGATGGTGGAAACAGGCCGATCCGCTGCGGAAGACCAGGCTGAGCTTGTGGACCACCGGCGCTTGCATTCTTTGGGCGCTGGTGCTCCCTTTCCCGCAGCCGTGGGCGCTGATGCTGGCGGCGGCAACTTCGACGGCCGTGCAGCTTTCGGCTCCGTGGGTTCATCCTCGTGAGAGGGCCATCGCCCGAACGCAACTTCAGCAAGCGCATCAAGTAGCATGAGTAACCATGGTAAGAGACGAGGTACCAATCAGGGGCCAGGCCCTCAGCACTCAAGTAGTTCCGTCAGTAATGAATGATCGGTGGGGTGGGGATATGAATCGCAAGAAGCGATCGCAGTGGAGCACGACGATGATTGTGGCTTCCTCGACTCGGACCATAGCGGCAGCGATGGCCGTACTGGCTGGTGTCACGCTCTGGGCTACGACGCAAGCGATCGTGGCCCAGGAATCCACGGACGGGACGCGCCACGCTAATGACGCACTAGCGCCGAGCGCCGCATTCGTCCAAGTGCCCGATGAAGTCCTCGATGCGGCCAACTCCACGTCCGGTTCGGCCGGCGCGGGCAGCAGTCCGGCCGATCCGTCCGCACATCCGACGCTGCCCCCGGATTTCGCCGTGCCAGGCACGGGACCGAGCGACGACCCCAACGGCATTTCAGGGCTGCGCGTGGAATACCCGTCGAACATGCCGAAG
>CAYQAJ010000007.1:0-9876 GCA_964415245.1 uncultured Pirellulaceae bacterium
ACGTTGCAGCTTTGCTTCTTGGCCAGCTTTTTGAACTCGGCGTCGCTGTTCTTGTCGACCCACTTGGCATCGAATTCCTTCTTGAACTGCGGCAGAGCCCAAACATTGGGGACAATGAAAGAAAGCGCACAAGCGGCGCCGACGACCAGGAGAAACACCTTCTTCATGCCAAGACCTCCGATGGGAAGGATATGCCGCAAGCGGCCTGTCGGTGGGACGGGCTGCCGGCCGTGCAACGATACCGAACCGTCGCGGTGGGACGGTCGGCCGAAGCCCTGAACCATCCAGTAAAATGTTACACGGGGAATCTGTCAAGCAAACCACGGCGAACGCGGCGCCGGTGAGGGGCCGAAGCGCAAGGGAGAGAGGCGGTTAGGCCCCTCGCTCGTGCCAAGTGCTCGAATGCGTGGTTGGGAGGACTCGTTTTCGCTCCGAGGTTCGTGGCCGACGCCCGTATGTGCACGCAGCGCCCGCATGTGCGCAATCGCCTTCGGGGGCATCGCGCGCCCCTCGTTCACTCGCATGGCCAGCGAATTGGATCTACGTGCCGTCTTGAATGTAGCTGCGGCCCCGGTAGCGGCGGGCCACCATGGTGAAAATCACCGCGGCAACGGCAAGCACCGCGCCAAAGAACCAATAATAAGCGGGCCCCTCGAGACTGCTCGAACCATCGGGCTTCTGGATGAACAGGTTCACCAGCGCCGTGAAAAGGTTGCCGGCCGCGACCGTCAGCAGCCACAGCGACATGATGAACGACTTCATTTTGCGCGGCGCCTGCGTGTACGAGAACTCCAGCCCCGTGATCGAGATCATGATCTCGGCGGCCGTCAGCAGCACATACGCCAGCACCTGCCAGCCGATGTTGGGTTGGTAGCCGGTGGCCGCCACGTTAGGCCAGACGCGCTGCGCGAGGGGATGGGCATCGGCGGGGAGGGGCTCGGGGGAATCGACTTGGGCCTCGCCCAGGCAGACGAACGGCCCACCCCAGTTCGAGTGGACGCGCAGAATCACGTACTCGTAGCGCCCCGAGTCAAATTTCAGCACATGCGCGCTTCCGTCGCGCGGCAGCTCGATTCGGCCCAGGCTTTGCCACGGTTCGAGGCGGGAATTGCCCGCCAGCACTTCCACCTCGCGTGCCCGGCAACTTTCGCCCGTTGCGGCGAGTTCGGCTTCAGGGTAGCCCTTCTCGCGGAGAAACTCGTTCAGATCGACATTCGCGTCGAGGCGGACGGTGGCGATGTTCCACGGCCGGCGCTCGCGCAGTCGGATGACGATGTCTTGAGGGGCCGGCGAGCCGCCATGGGATGCATCGAGCTTCTGGGACACCCAGCCGGTGCCGTCGCGGCCGTCGAGCAGGTTGTTCGCGGGCAGGCGGTTTGTGTCTCCCTCGCTGGTCACGATTACGACCTGGCCGCCGGTAATCTGCGTGTCGATCAGGCCGGGAATCATCCACGCGGCCAGCGCCACGAAGAGCCCGATCGCCACTTTGCGCAGGGGCGTCAGCGGGAAGAAGCGGCCGATGACGGGGTAGACGACGTAGGCGAAGAGCGGAATCATCAGCAGGATCATCAGCGGATTGAACACCTGCACCTGCGCGGGAAGCCACTCGACGCCCGCAAAGTGCAGGTCCATCCGCTTGGCCTGCACGACCCAGGCCGATGCCGTTTGGTCGAACACGCTCCAAAACACGGCGATCAGCAGGTAGATGGGCAACAGATTGCGCAGCGCCGAGAGGCCGTCGCCGCTGAAGGCCTCGCGCACCGCGTGGGCGCCCCCCGGCGGCACGTGCACGAATCGGCGCCGTCCCAACCAAAAGACGATCGTCGCCAGCAGCATGAACACGCCGGGAACGCCGAACGCCCAATGCGGACCGAATTTCGAGCTATCCAACAGATAGGGCGTCAGCGCGGTCGATAGCATCGCCCCCAGGTTGATCGAAAAATAGAACCACGCGAACACCGTGGTGATGCGGTTGTAATTCATGGCGCCGAATTGGTCGCCGACATGCGCCGATACGCAAGGCTTGATGCCGCCGGCGCCCATGGCGATGAGCGTAAGCCCCACCGCCAGGCCGAGGCGCGTGTGATCGATGGCCAGCGCCAAGTGGCCCAGGCAGTACACGAGCGACAGCCAGATGATCGTGCGGTATTTGCCCAGTACGGCGTCGGAGAGGATGGCCCCCAGAAACGGGAACGAATACGCCGCGGTGACGAACAGGTGCATCCAGAATTTGGCCTGCTCGTCGCTCATCACGGCGCGGCTCCCGTCGCGGGACAGGAGCGACTCGGTCATGAAGACGACGAGGATCGCCTTCATGCCGTAGAAGCTGAATCGCTCGGCCGCCTCGTTACCGATGATGAAGGGAATGCCCGGCGGCATTCGCGTCGACAGTTCGGGGGCCGTGCGGTACTTGCTCGCCATGCAAGAGAAGCCCGGTTAAGCGAGAGATGTTGGTGGGAAGGAATCGCCGTCGGTAAGCGCGTGCCGCCGATGGCGACGGCCAGGCGTGCTGCGGCTCAGGGGCGCGGCGGGACCGCGGCGGCGTCGAGATCGTGGGCAGTGTCGGGAGCGATTTCCATGCGCACCTCCATCCGCACTTCGACCGCCGAGGAAGCGGCCGATGGGGGAACATCGGTGGGGCGCACGGGGGCGGCGCTACCGCCGATCACCGGCGCGGCCCGATCGACGCTGTTGGGCGCGGGCCGATCGACGCGCTCGGAAATGGCGCGGTCTGCGCTGTCGGGAGCGGCGCGATCCCCACTCGCCGGGGCGGAGCTAGCACCGGTCGACGGCGCCGAGCCATCGGCGCCTTTCGGGGCCGTACGATCCTTGCTCGTCGTCGCCGGCTCCGCGGACTCCGGCGCGTCGGGCAACAGTGCCGCGTCGAAGCCGGCTTTGCCGTGCCCTTCGGCCGAATGGAGCGCGGGGTTGCTGGGATGATCGAGCAACAGGTAGTCGGCCTTATTGCGCAGGTGCAGCGACCGATCCTCCCCACCAGGCCGCGGATTCCACAGCACCATCCGCGACCTGAGGAACTGCTCGGGAGTCCATTTGTCGTCGCGCGATTCGCGACCGTATTCCATCGCCGCCAACGAGGGGTCGCTCGGCACGGCCCGCCACACAATGTTCATATCGGGATAGAAGTTCCCTTCCCCTCGGAGCTTGAACGGCTCTTTCATGTCGCCGCCGGCCAGGCCCACGTGCTCGATCAGCGGCGCCGATGTCCCGGTAACGAAAATGCAGTCGCTGCAGTCGACGTCGAGATAGAGAAGATACGCCGCGGACGGACGGCCCTCCATGCGGCACAAGCCCTGGCCCATTTGGGCCGTCACATGCTGCAAGTCAACCTCGATCATGCTCTCCTGTAAACTCGTCGCGGCGCCGCCGGCTTCGATCATCCACTCGCTCGACACGAACAGCCCCTGCGACCAGGTGAGCCGAAACGGGCAAACCTGCGCGGCACGGATCAGCGCCGCACGGCCCCGCACGACCGTCTGCACCATCGAAATCGCCGGTGGACTCGACAGCATCGGTACGCCGCCGACCTCCATCTGCGGACTCGGGCTCTGCACCTCGAAGAAGGCAACGCGGTCTTGCAACGAGGCTCCGAACGTATCGACGTTTTCGATCGTCAAGGTGCAGCTCCGCAGCTCCACCATCCTGGTTTGATCGAGCTGGAACAGGGCCCAGCCATCGGCAGGTTCCCACGGCAGGCGCATCCACAGGTGAATCCCTTCCAGCGTCAGGTTGCCGCCCGCCACGCGAATCATCTCCCGGTTGGCGGTAACGGCGTGCTCGTCGGGCGAGAACACGACGAGGGGGCTGTACCCCGGCGCGGCACGGATCGCGAGATCGTCGACGGCCAGATCGAGAGGCGATTCGTACAGCGGTCCGTCGGTGCGCAGCTCGATGGTGTCAAGGCCCGGGGTTTCCTTGATCAGGTTGATGGCCGCGGCGAGCGAATCGACGAGCGCTTCGTCGGCCCGGACGTTCGGTTAGTCCGGCCCGACCACAACCAGCCGCGGCGCCGCGGGAACCGGAGTAACGGCACCACCGTTGGCGTCGGCATCCACGTCACTCGGTGGAATGCCGATGGCACCGGCAAAGTCGACGGCCGCCAGGCGAACCATCGCCGGGCCGGGTTGCGCTGCGCTGGAATCGACCGATGCCGCGCCTTCGATCGTCGCCAGACCAATCCCGCCGCTGGGCGGCGCCTCTCTCGTCGGCGAACCAACCAAGAGCGCTGTCTCCGTCGCATTGCGGCTGGCAACACCTTCGCTGCCGCTTGCGTCCCTACCCCCGGTGCCGACGACCGGCTGCGAAGTACCTTGCCCAGTCGAATTTCCCGCGGAATTCGATCCCGCCGTCGCCGTCGACGCCGTATCGTTGATCGCCGAGCCCGTGGTTCCCTGCGATGCCCCGTCCGTTGACGTGGCCGGCGGAGAGGGCGGAACGACGGGAGTTCCTTGCGCCGCCGAATCTCTCGGTAGTACGGGGCGCGGGATGGCGCCGATCTGCGTGTCCCGAAGCCCCAGCCCCCAATCGACCAGGAACACCGTCGCGACGAGCGCCACAAAAGCGAGTACCGAAGCCGCGGCCGGCAGGTGATGCTCCCACGTCCAAAACCGCGACGGAGCCGGGGCAATCCACACGGTGCCGCCGCGACCCGCGGTGCGCAGTCCCAACCGGTCGGCCGCCAGAAGCAGCTCGCCGATCAGCTCGCTCGGCTCCTGGTACCGCATCTTGGGCTGCTTGGACAGCAGCTTGTTCAGAATCGCCAGAATCTCCTCGGGCAGGTCCGCGCGATACAGCCTGGGATCGGGCGGCTCGTCGCTGCTGTGCCGGAGCAGCTTTTGCAGCACCGTGCCCTCGGGGAACGGCGGCCGCGCCGTAAGCATGAAGTAAAACGTGCAGCCCAGCGAATACAGGTCGCTGCGCACGTCGGCGTTGCGCGGGTCGAGGGCTTGTTCGGGCGAGATATAGTCGAACGTACCCAACGTCACGCCGCTGGCCGTCAGGTCGCCCGAGGGTGATTCCACCTGATGCAGCCGGGCCAGCCCCATGTCGACAAGCTTGGCCTTGCCGTCTGGGAGCACCAGCACGTTGGATGGCTTAATGTCGCGATGCACCACCTCGCGGCGGAAAGCGTGTTCGAGCGCTTCGGCCATCTGCAGGCAGTAGCTGACCGACTCGTCGAGCGACAGGGGTCCCTTTTGCTCGACGAGATCGCGAACGTTGATCCCCTCGATAAACTCGAAGACAATGTAGTTCCATCCGCGATCCTGCCCCACGTAATACACGCGGGCGATGTTCGGATGGTCGAGCCGCGCGGCGCTTTGCGCTTCATTCTTGAACCGACGCAGCGACTCCTCGTCGGTCTGGTCGCGCGACAGCACCTTCACGGCCACCACGCGATCGAGCTGGGTATCGAGAGCGCGGAACACGGCGCCCATTCCGCCGCCGCCGACGAACTCCCGCAGCTCGAAATGATCCAGCCGTTGCCCCTGCAGCGCCATGCCCATTTCCAACGGGCTGGCGGAGGAGGGGTTGGAGCTCTGCCCTTCGACCGGGCGAGTTGAGATGACCGTCTTCGCCTGATCGATCAGCGAAGGGAAGGGGGGTTCGGTGCTGCCGGAAGCGGGCAACGGACGTTCGACCGACGGCGGCGTCACGTCCGGGAGCGCTGCCACGTCGGGCGAGCGATCGGCGGGCGCCGCACCGCCAGCGGAACCACCCGCGGGATTCGTCGAATGCGTGGATTGCGACTGGGCCATTGGCAACCGTCCGGCTGAGTGCTTATCCAGAAATCGTCGGGGACTGGCTCAGTTTTGCGAAGCAGTTGGGGGCTACCCCGCTTACCGAGGTCCGCCGAGCAAAATGTGCCTGTCCCCTTCTCTGGACGGTTCTTGGATAAACGCTTAGCTCAAACGAGGCCGGGCCAGACTCCTAACCAACAGCGCAGCGCCATAGCCTGGCGCCAAAACAAGGGCGTTGCAATACTCAATCAGGGCCCTGTGAGGCACCTCCCTGGCCCCTGGATCGGTCGGCCCCAAATAGCACTGCCACCTCCACGCTGGCCACGACGCGGAGAGAAAAGGGATAAGCATAGTCCGCAAGGCCGCTTAGCACGCCAAGTCCTTGTCGCGGCGGCCGTTGCATCATGTTACCCAAAATGTGGCGCGTGAGTCAACAAAAACGGCCCGCCTCAAGCTCCGTTACCCAGCCAAGTTGCAGCGGCTGGCCCTTCCGGAGCGAGCGACAGACGGCCGGCACGACCTGTTGCCGCA
Organism: uncultured Pirellulaceae bacterium; assembly: GCA_964415245.1. Taxonomy (GTDB): domain Bacteria; phylum Planctomycetota; class Planctomycetia; order Pirellulales; family Pirellulaceae; genus CAYQAJ01. Next base: position 6,288 of record CAYQAJ010000007.1, read on the forward strand.
ATTACTGTCTTGTCAACACGTTACTTCTTTATGACGCTCGCCGGGAGCAATTCGTTCTCGCCGACCATTCCTTGGGGCTGCGGGGCCCGCCTTAGTACTGTGGCACCCGAGATTCTTGTATCCTCCTTGGTGATCGGCTACAGTAATCCTTCCGGTTTGCTGGTTTGTCGGGGCCCACGGTAGAAGGAGATGCCGTCATGTCGGGGGCTACCTATTACATGCAGGATTGTCCGACGTGCGGTCGGCAGCTTCAGGTCCGCGTTGCGTATCTGGGCCGCACGGTCATGTGCCAGCACTGCCGAGGCAGATTTCTGGCCGCCGACGGTGCCGACGGTGCGGCGAACGGTTCTTCGTCGGGGCTCGCTCTCCTGCAACGAGCCAACGAGCTGATTGCCACGGCCGACGCCATGAAACGTCGGGCGCGTTAGTCGCTTGTCGCTGGCAGAATGCAACGGCTGGACACTTCCGCACGCGGCGCTGCCATTGTTTGCACATCTCCATCGCTGCCGCCGGCACGCCGCTCTTTGCCGGCGGTTCGCACTACGCCCCGTGAAGTAGTAGTCCGCGCGTGAGGGTTACCTTACGGGCACATTCTTCACGCTCGCCGCGACCTGGCGATGCGAAAAAACCTCGGCGCTTCGCGGTAGAAGCCCGCTTCGCGGCGTCGCGGACAACGACCTCACGATTGCGGTCGCTTGCCAGACGCCGCCAACCCCGAGAGGTCTTCAAAGAACCTGGGATACGTCTTCGCGGTGCAGCCCGGGTCGCGGATCACCACCCCCGCCACGCGCAATCCGACGAGCGCCAAGCTCATGGCCATGCGGTGGTCGTGGTACGTGTCGATCATCGCCCCGCGCAGCGCACCGGGCGTAATGCGCAGACCGTCCGGCAATTCGTCGACCTTCGCCCCGAGCTTGCGTAGCTCGCGGGCGAGATCGCCGATGCGATCGGTTTCCTTGTGGCGGATGTGCCCGACGCCGGTGATGGTGGTCGGCCCCTCGGCGAAGAGAGCCACCGCGGCAAGTGTTTGCACGGTATCGCTGATGTCCTTCATGTCAACGTCGATGCCGCGGAGAGGCCGGCCTGCGACCGTGATGCCGTCCGCTTCCTCGGACACGCCACATCCCATTCGCGCCAGGCAATCGCAAAACGCCACGTCGCCTTGCAGCGAGCCGCGCGCCAGCCCCGCCACGGTTACGCGACCACCGGTAATCGCCGCCGCACCCCAGAAGTAGCTGGCGGCCGAAGCGTCGGGCTCGATCGTGTAGTGGCGCGCTCGGTAACGCTGACCGGCTGCAATGTGACAGCGCCGATAGTCTTCCCGATCGACTCGCGCGCCGAACGCCGACATCACGCCGAGCGTCATGTCGACGTAAGGCCGCGAAACGAGCGGGCCGTCGATCTGCAGCTCCACGTCGCTGGCTGCATAGGGCGCCGCCAACAGCACGGCGCTCAAGAACTGGCTCGATACGTCGCCCTTCATCGCAACGCTGCCACCGGCTAGTCCGCGGGCACGCACCAAAACCGGAGGACAGCCGTTGTCCGCTTCGCTGCGAACGTCGGCGCCGATACTGTTCAACGCATCGACAAGATCGCCGATCGGCCGCTCGCGCATTCGCTCGACGCCGTCGAGCCGGTAGTGCCCATGTCCCAGCGCTGCCACGGCGGTGAGAAAGCGGATCGTCGTTCCGCTGTTGGCCGTAAAAAGGTCCGCCTGCGTGGCGGGCAACCGACCGCCGCAGCCGCTCACGTCGATCCGTTCGGTGGCCGCGTCGTGTCGCACGGCCACGCCCAGGCGCGACAGGCCGTCGATCATCACCCGCGTGTCATCGCTCTCCAAGGCGCCGTGCAGAATCGACTGGCCCTCGGCCAATGCCGCGCACACCAGCGCCCGATTGGTGATACTCTTGGAGCCGGGCGGGCGAACCGTGGCATGCACCGGACCGGTGGGCCGGATTTCGATCTCGTCGGGCCGTTCTAGGGAGCTGCGATCTTCCACAGGTGTTTTTCGCTGCGGACGAATAGAGCGTTGTCCGATACGGCGGGCGATCCCAACACGCGCTCGCCGAACTGCGCGGTGCCGACGATCTCGCCCTTCTCGCCCAGGCGCACCACCGCGGCTTTGCCGTCCTGGTCGATGCAATACATGTGTCCGCCCGCCACGACCGGCGTGGCCCACTGCGTGCCTCCGACTCGCAATTGCCACAGCAGCTTGCCGTCGTCGACCTGCGAGCACGAGAGCACACCGCTGTAGAGCGCGTACACGCGACTCTCGTCGACCACGGCGCTGGCTGGACCGGGCCGCATGCGGGGGGAGTTCCACAGCAGCGTGGCCGCCGTGCCCTCGGTCGGCGGCGCCAATACTGTGAGCCCGTTGGAGGGGATGTACACGCGACCGTCCCGGTACACGGGAGAAGCAATGTCGCCGCACCGGACGTCATGCCGCCAAAGCATTTCGCCCGTTCGCGCGGCGTGCGCCGTCAGCCCCGAAGGCGATTGCAGCAACACGACGGTCTCGCCGCCGGCCCGCATTACTGTCGGCGACGCCCAGTTAGCCGCTGCATCGCGGCGGCTGCGCCATCGATCCTCCCCCGTGGCGGTGTCGATGCCGGCGGCGAAAGGATCGCTCTGGCTCTCGACTTGCACCACGATCGTGTCGTCGGCCAGCACGGGCGAGCAGGACATTCCCACATCGTTGCCGGCCTTGGGATAGTCGTGGCCCAGACCGCGATACCAGCGGAGGTTGCCGTCGAGATCGAGACACGCCAGGTCGTTGGAAGAGAAAAACGCATACACGTAGCGGCCGTCGCTCACCGGCGTGGGTGCGGCGTTGGCGCTGAAAGGGTGCGTGAGCGTGCGACCGGTCGCCCAGAACGTCCGCCGCCACAGTTCGTCGCCCGATTTCGAGTCGAAACACAGCACGTACAGCCGATCCTGCCGCACTCCATCGCTGGCAGTGACGAACACCCGGCCATCGACCACGATCGGGCCCGAGGGTCCGCGACCCGGCAGGTCGGCCTTCCAAGCCACGTTTTCCTTTTCGCCCCAGGTGAGGGGGAGCGAGTCGTCGGGTGCAACGCTGGTTCCATCGGGTCCGCGAAACCCCGGCCAATCCGCCGCCGCGGAAAGACACACAGCAAACGTCGCGACGATTCCAACTCCGGCGACACACGCCGCGCGTACGGCACGCGCCTTGATTCGAGCGACGCTCCGCCCTGACCGGACAACGCCGTGCCCCTTATTGGTCATTTGGATTTGGTCATTGGTCATTGATATCTGTTTGTGATTTGTGCTTTGGTGCTTTGCCCCCGTCCCGCTTGAGTCACTGGCTGTTCGTCTTTCGGTCCTGCGACAAAATAGCGGTCCCCAGCGCGTCGCAAACCCGCAACTGGAAGTCCCAGGTCTGCGCCCAGTCTTCCGTTTGCTCGTTCTGGCAGATTTTGACGAGGATTTCGTTGCGGCCCTTTTTGAGCATACCGCGACCGACATACTGATCGATGCCGCTGTTGGTGTGGTACACGTGGTTGGCCGTAAGCAGTTTGCCGTTGAGCCACACTTTGTTGCCGTTGTTGCAACCGAGCCGCAGTTC
>CAYQAJ010000007.1:9976-12333 GCA_964415245.1 uncultured Pirellulaceae bacterium
TTCCACTCGACGATAAACCCGAAATGCTCGGCCAGATCGACCGGCTGGCCCAGCTTTTCGAGCTCTTCGGCGGCGAGATTGATTTGGTCGACGTCGCGGGCGGCGGAAAGCGCCTTGCGGTAAGCGGCACCCGCCGCGACTTTGTCGCCTTTCGCGCTCAGCTCCTTCGCGCCGCCGAGCGCCATTTCAACCGCGTCGCGGCGTAGCTCGGGGCTCTCGTCGTGGAGCATGCCGGGAATGAGCCGATCGCGCGCCGTGGGATCGACGCTCACTAGCAGCTCGTAGGCCGTGCGTCGGGCGCGGGGGGCGTGCGATGTGTCGAGCAAGAACGCTTCGAGACGCGACGCGGGGAGGTTGCCACCGCCTTGCACCTTCCGCTGGGCGATCGTGTCGACGGCCGCGCGAATCCAATTCGTCGCCAGCGGTCCGGCGCCGTCCATTCCGCTGAGAACATCCGGAAGCTGCGACACCGGCGCCTGCGACAGCCGCCCGACCGCTGCAATCGCCTCGCGATGTCCTTCGCCCTTGGGACCGACGGCGCGAATCTGCTCCAGCAGGGGCGCCACTTCGATCGTCTCGGCACCGGTTGCAGAATCGTTCAAGGCGGCGCATGCGACCAGGCCAAATGTCGCTACCAGCGCCGCCAAGACTCTCGACGCGTTTCGATTCCGCTTCATCGGTTGCTCCACATTGATCGCCGAGCCGCGATCGACGGACCTGTGGGACATCCGCCTCGTCGTTCGGCTCGGTCACATTGTAGTCGGATTTCGGCCCCGTGGTAGGCGCCCGATTCTTTGCGCCGCTTGCCGCGCTTCGCGCGGTCATGCGGAATCTTATGTTCCCATTACGGCGATCGACGGCGATGCTTGCGACGCCTCTTTCAAAGTGATACGGTTGATGAGTAGCGCGGCACAGCCAGGGGCATGCAGTACACGGAGGCGGGGCCATGTTGCGATCCTCTCGACCGAACTCTTGCGGCGCGATACTGGTCGCGCTCGGATGCGTTGCACTCACCCTCTGCCAGATTTCGCCCGCTCGGGCACAGGGCCAGGTCGGCTCGGTACAATTGACTCCCTTCGTCGTCGGCCTCACGCCGATCATCGGTCCCGGCGGCGGAGTGGGCGGAGTTGCAATCGACGCCGACGGCGCTATCTCGCGAGTCGAGCGCGACGAATCGGGCCGACTGCGTGAGCTGCGCATGCGGGCCATGGGCGAAGTGCCCGGCGACGTGGCCCGCGACAGCAAATTGCGAAAGGTGTCGCTCGCCCGGCTCGAAGCGCTGATTGCCCACCACATGGAACAAGGAAAGCCGCTGCCGGACGAAGTGCAAAACCTGGCCGGCCTCACGCGAATCGAATTCGTGCTGGTGTATCCCGAACAGGGCGACATTGTGCTGGCCGGTCCCGCCGAGGGCTGGAAGCTCGACGCCGGCGGCATCGCCGTCGGCCGCACGTCGGGCAAACCGGTGCTTCAACTCGACGACCTGCTCGAAGCGCTGCGCGCCGCCGAACCCGCGATCAAGACCGGCACACTCTGTTCGATCGATCCCGACGCCGAGGGGCTCAAACGGCTGAACAAGCTGCTCGACCAGCGCGGCCTAGTGCCGAGCGAAGCATTGATCGAGGTAGTCGAGGAGGCGCTCGGTTCGCAGCGGATACGATTGGAAGGGGTCGAACCCTCTAGCCACTTCGCACAGGTGATGGTCGCCGCCGACTACCTGATGAAGCGCTGGGCGATGGGCTGGGAGCCGGCGCCCGTGGCGGGCATGCCCAGCTACATCGAATTGCTGGCCAAGAGCTCGGGGCGTTTCCCCCGCAACGCCATGCCGCGGTGGTGGCTCGCGCCGCGCACCGAGCCATTGCTGCACGATGCCGATCGCCTGGCGTGGCAGCTTCGTGGCCAAGGCGTGCAAGTGCTCACCGAGGACGGCTTCCTCTCAAGGACCGGCCAGGTGGTCGACTTAGGCAAGGCGCACCCATTGGGTGAGAAATGGGCGGCCACGATGACGGAGAAGTACGACGAGCTATCGACGCACGTGCCCGTGCTGGCCGAGCTGCGCAACTGCATCGATCTGGCGATCGTTGCCACGCTGCTGGTTAAGGAGGACCTGCCGGCCCGCGCGAATTGCCCGCTCGCGCTATTGATGGATGGCGAGCGATTGCAGCTTTGCCAGTACCATGTTCCCCGCACCGTCTCGTCGCGGGCGAGCCTCACGCGCAGGGGGCGCGAGTGGATTCTAAGCGTTTCGGGAGGCGTTGATGTCGACGCCTGGGGCGCTTTGGAAGACGCGCAGCAAGCCGATGGATTGGCGAAAGTTCGCACCGATGCCGCTCCCATCGCGAAGCGCGAAACGCCGG
>CAYQAJ010000007.1:12433-26311 GCA_964415245.1 uncultured Pirellulaceae bacterium
GAAGTACGCACCTGGGGAGTCAACCGGCGATGAGCGCTTTTCTGGGGATCGATATTGGCACGTCGGGCACCAAAACGCTGGCCATCAACGAACGGGGCAAAATCCTGGCCGAAGACGCCGTCGGGTATCCCCTCTATCACCCTAAGCCGCTGTGGAGCGAGCAGGATCCTGAGGACTGGTGGAATGCCACGGTCCGCTCGGTGCGCGCGGTTGTCAAGAAGGCGCGGCTTAAGCCCGCCGACGTGAAAGCGATCGGCCTGTCGGGGCAGATGCACGGCTCGGTATTCCTGGACAAGAAGCACAAGGTCATTCGTCCGGCCATTCTGTGGAACGATCAGCGCACCGCCGCCGAGTGCGAGGAGATCGAGCGCCGCGCCGGCGGGCGGGCCAAGCTCATCCAAATGGTGGCCAATCCGGCGCTCACCGGCTTCACCGCCCCTAAAATCCTTTGGCTCCGCAACCATGAGCCGCGCAACTTCGACCGCACCGTGCGCGTGCTGTTGCCCAAGGACGACGTGCGCCGCCGCATGACGGGCGAGTTCGCCACCGACGTGAGTGACGCCAGCGGCATGCTGCTGTTGGACGTGGCCAAGCGCGACTGGTCGCGACGGCTACTATCGCGGCTCGAGCTGGACGTGAGCCTGCTGGCCAAGTGCTACGAATCGGAAGAAGTCACCGGCAAACTCACGAGCGAAGCCGCCAAACTTCTCGGACTGACCACGAGCTGCGCCGTAGTGGGCGGGGCGGGCGACTGCGCCGCCAACGGCGTGGGGACCGGCGTCGTGGCCAGCGGCGTGCTCTCCACCTCGATCGGCACGTCGGGCATCATGTTCGTACACAGCGACAAGGTCCAGATCGACCCACTGGGACGGCTGCACACGTTCTGCCACGCAGTACATGGCAAGTGGCACATGATGGGCGTCAGCCTCACGGGCGGCGGCGCGCTCGATTGGTTCGTGCGCCGCCTGTGCGCCGATATCGGCGACGGGAAGAAGAAGGTGAACGCCTTCGACCTGCTCAACCGCGAGGCCGAAGCGGTGCCGCCGGGATCGGAGGGGCTTTTCTTCCTCCCGTATCTGGCCGGCGAACGCACGCCGCACGCCGATCCGCTGGCCCGTGGCTGCTTCGTGGGGCTCACGCTCAAGCACACGCGCGGGCACATGGCGCGTGCCGTGATGGAAGGAGTAACCTACGCCATGCGCGACAGCCTGGCGATCATCCGCGAGATGGGCGTGCCGGTGCGGCAAATCCGCGCATCGGGAGGCGGCTCCAAGAGCCGACTGTGGCGGCAGCTTCAGGCCGACGCTTTCGGTCAGAAGGTCGTCACGATCAATGCCGAACAGGGGCCCGCGTACGGTGTGGCCCTGCTGGCGGCGGTCGGCGCGGGAGCGTACAAGAACGTCGAAGAGGCGTGCGCCGCCACGATCAAAGTGGTGTCCGAAACGCCGCTGAACCGCACGGCGAAAAAGGTGTACGACCGAGGCTTTCCCGTTTACCAGGACCTGTACCGCTCGCTGAAAGGAGATTTCAAGAAAATCGCGGCACTCGATGCGTGAGCGGCACGCCGATCGTAGTGTGACAATGTAGTGCCGTGGGGCTACAATCTGGATTTGAGGGCCACAGGACCCGCCGAGTCCGAAAGCCGATTTCCCATCAAGCAACTGGCGATAGGCGCAAACCTATGTCGATCGATCTTCCTCTCGACTCCATGACGACATCACAAAAGCTGGAAATCATGGAGGCCTTGTGGGCGAGCCTTTGTCGAAATCCGTCTGAGGTACAGTCGCCGGCGTGGCACGAAACCGTGCTAAAGGAGCGCAAACGCCGCCTCGAATCGGGCGAGGCGAGCGTAAGTGACTGGGAGTCGGCGAAGCAGCGCATTCGCAAAGCCCGCCCATGATTGTGCAGATTTCGAGCGACGCGGAGTTGGACATCCTGGAGGGGTACCGATTCTACGAGGATCAATCTCCGGGCTTGGGTGAGTATTTTCGCGATAGCGTGCTGGCGGACATTGATGCCCTGTCGTTTTTCGCTGGCATTCACGAACGAGCTTTCGGACATCATCGAATGCTGTGCAAGACGTTTCCGTTTGCCGTCTACTACGACTGCGACACACGTGCCGAGCGGGCCATTGTAATCGCGGTAGTGGACTGCCGCCGCAGTCCATCGTGGATGCGCGACCGGCTCACATAGCCGCGAGCGAAAGCACGTCGAGTCTCAACGCCGTGTAATCGTCGCTTGCGTCATCGGTTCCAACGTATGGACAGATCACTCGCCATCGTCGGCAAGCGGGCGCCCGAGTTCGATCTGGCCTGCACCATGGGCTCGTCGTCGTCGCGGCGGCGGGCCACGTCGGCCGACTACCGCGACCGCTGGGTGGCGCTGGTCTTCTATCCGCGTGACTTCTCGCTGGTCTGCCCCACCGAGCTGACCGCTCTGAGCACGCGAATCGACGAGTTCCGCAGTCACGCGTGCGACATCCTGGCAATCAGCACCGACACCATCGAATCGCACGAGCGCTGGATCAAAACGCCGCGCCCCCAGGGCGGCTTGGGGGGCATCCAATTCCCCCTGGCAAGCGACGAGGATGGATCGGTCTCGCGGGCCTACGGCGTATTGCTGGAGCCGCAGCGCGTCGCGCTGCGCGGGTTGTTCATCATTGACCCCAACGGGGTGTTGCAGTACCAGGCGATTCATAACTTGAGCGTGGGCCGGCGCAGCGACGAGGTGCTGCGGGTGCTGGCGGCGCTGGAATCGGGCGGAATGTGCCCCGAGGACTGGTCGGCGGCGAGCCCCACGCTCGACCCGACCAGGGCGCTGATGCCGGGGTCAATGCTGTCGCATTTCCGCATCGACGCCGAGGTCGGCCGCGGCTCGTTTGCCTCGGTCTATCGGGCCTACGACACGGTGCTGCACCGCTCGGTGGCGGTGAAAGTGTTCGGGCCCGGCGCGACGTCGACCCCTCGTGAGATTTTGGCCGAGGCGCGCGCTGCCGCCGCGCTGAATCATCCCAACGTGTGCGCGATCTTCACCGTCGACAACAGCGAAGGGGTTCCGTTCATCGCCATGGAGTACGTCGATGGCCGGCCCTTGAGCGCCCTTGTGAAGTCGGGGCCGATGCCCCCGGCCGAAGTTGCCCGAGTCGGCCGCCAAGTGGCCCTCGGCATGGCCGCCGCCCACAAAAGCGGCATCGTGCACGGCGACCTCAAACCGCCCAACATCCTTTTGACCAACGATGGCACCGCCAAAGTGACCGACTTCGGCCTATCGCGCCATTCCGCGGCGCGCGGCGACCTCGACGAAACGCTCGACTGGGTCGCAGGCGAACTGGGGACCATTGCCGGAACGCCGGGCTACATGTCGCCCGAACAGAGCCGCGGCGAACCGGCCGTCCCCGCCAGCGATGTCTTTTCCTTCGGCACGGTGGTCTACGAGATGCTGACCGGCCGCAAGGCATTTTCCGGGCGCAGCATTTTGGAGGTGCTCAACCAGATCACGAACGTGGAACCGGAAGGCCACGCCTCCCAGGTGCCGGAACCGTTCAACGAGATCGTCCGCCGCTCGCTGGTGCGGGAAGCGGAGAAGCGCGTCCTTACGATGGAAGAAATATCGCAACTGATTGAGAGCTGCCTATAATGCAGAAAACTGTCCGCGCTCGCGTGATCCGCGTCGGAAAGTCGCGAGCGATTCGCATTCCCGATGCCTCGCTCGACCAACTCCGACCGGGAGAGGTCGTCGAGTTGGCCGTTCGCCGCGATGCCATACTCGTGCGGCGGCAGCGCTCGGCTCGCGAAGGTTGGGCCGCTGCTTTTCAAGCCGCGGCAGCGCGAGGACGGGATCGACTGCTCGACGAAAACCACGGCATGCAATGGGATGCGAACGAGTGGCAGTGGTAATGTTCTGATTCCACGTGGTCTCGACTATTTGCAACGCGCGACATTTCGACTGTGCCCGTCTCGGTCCCGATGTCCTTTCTCTACCTCACCGAAGCCGAAGTCGAGCAGGTGCTCGACATGCCGCTGGCCATCGAGCTGGTCGAAGAGGCGTTTCGTCGACTGGCCCAGGGCGAGGCGCACAACGTGCCGCGCGTGCGGGCGCGCGCCACCGGCGTCGTGCTGCACTCGATGTCGGCCGCCGCCGAGTATCTGGGACGCGTCGGCTGGAAGCAGTACAGCACCACCCCGCACGGTGCCCGATTCCACGTCGGACTCTACGACTCCGCCAGCGGCAACTTGCTGGCGTTGATCGAGGCCAATCGCCTGGGGCAGATGCGCACCGGCGCGGCGACCGGTGTCGCCGTCAAGCTATTGGCCGATCCCGAGGCTGATTCGCTAGGGCTATTCGGCGCCGGCTGGCAGGCACAGAGTCAGTTGGCGGCCGCGGCGGCGGTGCGGCCGCTCAATCGGGCTCTCGTTTACAGCCCCAACGCAAAGCATTGCCGCGCCTTTGTGGCGCGCATGACGCAGCAATACCCGTTCGAGATCGGCATGGTCGAAAAGCCACGCGACGCCGCCGACGGGCTGCCACTGGTAATCACGGCCACGACCAGCCGCGTGCCGGTGCTCGACGGCGCCTGGCTCGCCCCCGGTGCGCTGGTGTGCGCCATCGGCAGCAATTGGTCCGAGAAGGCGGAAATCGACATGGAGACGATTCGCACCGCCGAGCGCATCGTGTGCGACAGCGTGGAAAGCTGCCGGCGGGAGGCGGGCGACCTGATTGCCGCCGCCGACAAAGGCGCGTTCCACTGGTCGCGGGCCATCGAGCTGTCGGACGTCGCCGCCGGCAAGCTGCCGGGTCGCATCTCGGCCGACGGCATTGCGCTCTTCAAATCGGTCGGAATGGCGATCGAGGACCTGGCCGTCGCCAGCCGAGTGTACGACCTGGCCCGAGAGCGGGGCCTCGGCAGAGAAATGCCGGGGTGAGTGGCCGGATTGTCAGTTGTCCGTGGTCAGTTGTCAGTTGTCAGTTGCAAATGTTTCCGGCTCTTGACTCTCGACTCTTGACTCTCAACTCTGCCCGCATTCTGCACTCCGCATTCTGCACTCCGCACTCACCCCCCTCCCCCGTCGCGGTCCGAAGCGCTAGTCGCGTCGGCTGCGTGCGGCACTTCGGTCCCGTCGCTGCTGCGGGCGATGCGCTCTTCCATGATGCGGGCGAAGCTCTTGCGCATTTCGGGAATGTTCGAGGCCAGCGCGTTGAAATCGGCCTTTTGCAGCGCCAGCGCGTTCATCGGCTGGGTGCAGCGAATCGTCGCGGTGCGCGCCTCCTGGCTCAATAGCGCCATCTCGCCGAAGTGCTCGCCGGGTCCCATGTGGGCCACGACACGCTCCTGGCCATGGTCCTCGATCAGCACCTCGGCCTCGCCGTCCAAGATGATGTAGAGCGAGTCGCCCAGATCGCCCTGCCGAAAGACCACGTCGCCGGGCTCGTAGTGCACCTGCGACACTCCTTGCGAAGTGCCGACTCGCAACTGCACCGCCTCGGGCGGGATCAATAGATCGAGGAACCACGCGAACCCCACCTTGATCTTGCGGTCGAGACCGGGCAGCTTCCACCAGTAGACCGTTCGCCACAGGAACCAGGCCACGAAGCCGGAAAGCCGAATTCCTCCGCCTACCTCGGCGACGGCGCAGTGATGTCCCAACGAGCCAAGCTTGCCCAGCCCGCCGAAGTCGAATTCGCTGAGAGCACGTCCGTCAACCTGCGCCGCGATGTTGTGGGCCAGCGTCTTGGCCTGACGCACGGCGTGTTGTGCCGTGGGAGGACACGGCTTGCCGGTCGACCCGATGGGAACCAGCGCGCAGTCGCCAATCGCCCAAATGTCGTCGTGGTCGGCGACGCGAAGCGAGGCATCGACCTTGATCTTGCCCCGCTCCTTGGGCAATGCGAGCGATTCGATCAGCGGGTGCGGCGTCGAGGGAACGGTCGAGACGACCGTCTTGGTGACGATCCGATTGCCGTTCTGTAGGATGGCCGCGTCGGGACTCGCGGTCCGCAGTCGGGTATTCAGGATCAGCTCCACGCCGCGCCGTTTGAGCACTTCGGTGGCGTACACGCTCAGGCTCTCGGTCAGCTCCCGATCGAGCACGCGCGATCCCGAGTGTACCAGGATGACGCGCATCTCCGACACCTTCAGGCGGCGCGTCCGCTTGACCAGCCGCCGCACGAAATCGTTCATCTCGGCCGCCACCTCGACGCCCGAAAACCCGCCCCCCGCCACCACGAACGTGAGCAGCTCCTTGCGGCGCTCGGGATCTTCTTCCACCGTAGCTTCCTCGACCGCGCGAATCAGGTGATTCCGCAGCGAGAGCGCGTCGGCCAGATTCTTGAACGGAAGCGCGTGCTCGAACAGACCCGGTATGCCGCGAAAGTCGGTCACCGAGCCCAGCGCCAGCACCAGATGATCGTAAGGGAGCACGTACTCGCGAGGCCAGAAGCCGGGGCTGAGCGTAACCGTCTTCTGTTCCAGGTCGATCGAATCGACCTCGCGCACAAAGATCCGCGTCCGCGGCAGCAGGCGGCGCAGCGGGCTCACGGTATCGAGAATGCCGATGTTGCCCGACACGACCTCGGCCAACAGCGGCTGGAATACGAAATAGTCCTCGCGGTTGACGAGCGTGACCTCGACGTTTCCACCGCGTGGCAGAATGCGATCGAGATACATGGCGGAGTAGACACCGGCGAATCCGCCGCCGAGTATCAAAATGCGAATGGGCGACTTGCTATCGCGCTGAGTTTCCACGGATGCCTTTCCTGTGCGGGTTTGCGCGTGACGCGTTTTGCTTGCACGCGATCCGCTGCATTCCAAGCATTCCCGCCACTGCTGGCGGGGTGATGCTAGCCGTGCGGCGCAACGTGTCGCGGTCTCCGCCTGTCTTTTCCCACTGCCCGAGGTGTCGTCGATTGTACGGAAGCCGGTGGGTTGAACGCCACCCTTGCGAAATCGGAACAGCGGCCCCCAGCCTCAGCACCGGTACAGCCCGCATTGTCCGAACAACCCTCAAAACTGGTGCGATTGGTTGATGTTCCCAGTCGAGTCGAACCGACAAAAACAGAGAATAGCGCGCAGTGCGAACAAAGTGCCTGCGCGCAGAGGTCGCCCATTGCCGCGCCATCGCGTCCACTCGCGTGCCGTGTAGCAGGTGCCGAAGTAAGGGCGAAGGGCAGCGACCTCAAGTACCGGCATAGCAACACGTTGCGAAGGAATACCGAGAGTGCGCCACGAAGCGAATGCCGCATGCCGATTCTCGTCCCGCGCCGCAATTCGGCGCGTGGCTCAGGCCCTGGCTCGCGCCGCCATCTGGTTGGCCGCCGCCGGAGGCGTTGCCCTCGCACCGCTGGCCGTGTCGGCGGGCGATTGGTCGCGGCAACGAGCACACGCGGCGGAGACCCAAGCGACGGCCGGGGCCCAGGCGGCTGCCGTTGCGGGGGAGATGCCAATCGCCACCCAAAGGGCACAGCCCCCGAACCGTTTGCCCATGGGAGCGGTGCCATTTCGCCTCCTGTCCGAGTGTCCCAACTCCGAGCATCGAGCGGTTGCAGGCGAGGGGCTTCCCTTGGGTGTCGTTCCGTTTCGGGTGAATCCCATGGGGGTGCCCTCTCCGAAAGTGCAAGAGAGCCGCGACGTATTGGCCGCGGATGCTCGACCTTCGAGCACCGGAAACTATGCGACCGACGTGCCCGAGCCACCAGAGGACGGCGCTGGTGCAAAAGCCGTTGGCCCTAGCGAGGCGACGGCGCGCCACGAATCAACGGCGCGCAATGAGCGAACGTCGCACGGCGTGTCCTTCGCAAGCAAATGGATTGCCCGCCGGGACGATTGGGCAACGAATCAGCGCGACTACCACGATGAAAACGTGCGGCCCGCGTCGGCCACGGTTCCCACCTACAGCGTCTTGAAACGAAACACGGAGTCGCCGGCATCGTCGGGCGATGCCCCTTCGCAAGCCGACGGGCATCGAATCGGCGCCAACGCCGCCGACACGGCGCACGAGAAACTGCAAGCGGAACGCCCGTTGAGCGACGCCCAGCACGACACACAGCGCGACGCACACCGCGACGCCCAGCACGACACACAGCGCGACTCACACCGCGACGCACCAAGCGACACACAGAGCGGCAGTGTGGCCCTTTTCGGCAGCGCGGGCACGGCCGGCAGCAAATTTCTGCTGGTACAAGCGACGACCTCGGGCGGCCCGGCGAGGGTCCAAAGGGCAATCGGCCATCGCGAACCTGCCACCGACGACGGCACTTTCGTGCTGGGCGACGTGCGGTTCCTGGGCGACGTGGGACAGCGCGTCGAGCCGGTCTCGCATCGAAACGGCGAGTACCACCCACAGACGGGGTACGACCGGCCAAGTCAGCCGGACGGCGCCGGCTCACGGAACTTCGATACACACGGCGGCCCCGCTGCTGCACCCCACGCGAACGACGCACACGCGCCGGACCAGGCTCATCCGCACGATCACGCGGCGGACAACCACCATGCCCAGGTACCCGGCGGCGCAATCGGTGCCCGCAGCACTGGCGGCCCCATTGACACGCGGCAGTCGGCTGGCGCCGCAGATCCGCGTATCGCCCAGGTACCGACCGAAGCGCGCGGCCCGAGCGCGAGGCGCCGCCCCTACGGCGAGCACAAAAACGAATCCGGGCCGGCCCGCAACGTTAGGACGCCCGGCAACGCAAATCGCTCGGCGACCGTCAACGCCGGTGCCGCTACGGCCGACGACGGCGACGCACCCTTCGACCTGGTCGCCGCGCGTCGCGAGCCCTTTAAGGTTCCGTCTTTCGATCTGCCCGACGACGCCGCTACGACCGAGTTCGTGCTCGACCCGATCGACGATGAGCCGCTAGGCGTGATCGGCGACGAGCAATTCCGCCCCATCACGCTGGACGGCGGCGACTTTTTTCCCATCGACGATCGCTGGCGGCTGGGCTTTCCCGAGTGGGACCGCTACGTTCGCAGCTCGCTGGCCAATCCGTATCGGGAGAGTGTGATCAAAGGCGATTACCCGCTGCCGGGAACCGAAGACCTGTTCTTCGAGTTCACGGCGTTCAGCGATTCGTTCTTCGAGTCGCGCGACGTGCCGGTGGCGGCAGGCAAAGTGAATCAACGGGTGTTTCAGGAAACGATCTTCCTTACGGCCGACCTGTTCCGCGGCGACAACTCGTTCCATCCGTCGGAATGGTTCATGACTGTGACGCCGGCGTTACGTGTGGTCGATACTTCGGCGACCGGCACGGCCGAGGACGTTACGATCCAGGAAGGCTTCGTCGAAGCGCAGTTGGCCATCGTGTCGGACTTTTACGACACGACCAACGTGCGGCTGGGGCGGCAGGCGTTTGCCTCCGACTTCCTGGGCTTCGTATTCGCCGACACCAACGACGCGGCACGGCTGTTCGGTACCAACGAGGCCCTCCGCACGTTCTGGAACATCGTGGCCTTCTTCCCCGTGCAGAAGGACGCCGCCAGCGCCCTGAACACTTTTGAAACGCGGCAGCAGCAGGTGGTCATCGCCAACTTGATCCGGCAGGACTTCATGTTCCCGGGTTTCAACGTCGAGCTGGCCGCCCACTACGACAACGACACCTTCAAGGACAACGACGTCGACGCCTTCTGGCTGGAGGCGGCCGCCGACGGACGAATCGGCCGCTGGGACGTTTCGGCGGCCTTCGTGCAGGCGCTGGGGCACGACGAGCTCAACCCGATCGCCGGCCGTCCCGTCAACGTGAATGCTCAGCTCGCCGCCTTGGAGCTGGCCTACCCGCTCGACTGGATCACTCCCAAGATTTCGGCTCTGTACGCCTCAGGCGACAAAAATCCGACCGACGGCGTGGGACGCGGCTTCGACGCGATCTTCGACAACCCCAACTTTGCCGGCGACGGGTTCTCGTACTTAAACCGCGAAAACATCGTCATCGGTGGCACGCGGCTGTCGAACGCGTTTTCGTTCCTGCCCAACATGCGAGCTAAAGCGGCCGATCCGGCGAACTTTGTCAATCCCGGCATCGTGATTCTCAACGCCGGGTTCGACACGGTCGTCACCACGCGGCTGGCGGCGCTAGCCAACGTGAATTACTACCAGTTCGTCCACTCCGAACCGGTTGCCCTGGCGGCTGGTCTGCCGGACGTGGGTAAAGAGATCGGCCTCGAGTTCAACGCGGGCGTCGTCTACAAGCCGTTCATCGTCGACAACGTGATCATCGCGGTCGGCGCGTCGGTGCTGGACCCCGGGGCCGGCATTACCGACTTGAGCGGCGACGACCGGTACCTGTACACGGCCTTCAGCGCGGTGACGGTTGTTTACTAGCGGGTTACCGCGGACGTGCGGCCGTTCAATCGTTACCGACAGCGACAGGAATAGAGCAAGCCATGGTTGAGAGCAAGCGTGTATGCGTGCGAATCGGCGGAAAGCACCTGATGGGGGTGGTGGCCGTCGTCGTGGCCGCTTCCTGGCATCCGGCCGTCGCGAAGGCGGCGCCGCCGGTGATCGCCAACCTCTTCGCGCAAGCGCCGACTCACGCGAGCGAAACGCCAAAGCGATCGGAGCCGGATCGCCCGAGTAGTGCGACCGGACGATCGACTCCCACCGCGTCCAGCGCGAAGGCATCGCCAACCAAGACCGACGATTCACAGCCCGACGTGGGGGCCCGTGTGATGACGGCACTCCGCAAAGCGGCCGGCGAGGCCTATCACCCGTCGATCCCCAGGGCAACCCATACGGCGGCCGGCGAGTTCGGCCTGTATACGCCGTCGGACGAACGGTACACGGCCTTGCAGCAGGGCGATGAGGAAGCAGAGCCCGGCGACGACGAGCTCATCCGCCAGACGCCCGCCCAAGCGCTGGCCAAGAGCCGCGGATGCCTGACCTGTCACAGTGGCGTCGAGCGAATGCACAAAAGCGAGGCGGTCAACCTGGGCTGCGTCGACTGTCACGGTGGCGATCCCACCGCCACGGTCAAAGAGTGCGCCCACGTGCCGCCGCGATTCCCCGAGTACTGGACGACGTCGGCCAACCCAGTTCGCTCGTTCGCCCTGCTGAACCTCGAATCGCCCGAGTTCGTGCGGTTTATCAATCCCGGCGACTGGCGGGCGGCGCACCAATCGTGCGGCACCGCCGGCTGCCATACCGAGGACGTACACGTCAACCGCAAGAGCTCGATGGGGCACAGCGCCATGGTGCCCGGCTCGGCCCTGTACAACAACGGCTCGGCGCCCAACAAAATCTATCGCTGGGGCGAAGTGTACAGCGAAGGCGGGCGGGCCAACCGCGTATTCAGCACGCCCCAACCAACGGTGGAAGACTACTACCTGCGCGGCGTGCTTCCCTGGATCGACCCGCTGCCCCACTTCGAAATGACCCAGCCCGGCAACGTCTTCCGCGTGCTGGAAATCGACAACAACGCCACGAGCGTTCGCGGGCCCGGCACCGACTTCCGCCAGGACGCCGTATTCCTGAACGTGGTGAAGACGAAGCTCAACGACCCGACGATGGTTTTCCTGGGGACGTGCGACAACCCCGGCGACTACCGCAGCAGCGGCTGCACGTCGTGCCACGTGCTGTACGCCAACGATCGCGATCCGCAGCACTCGGCCTACATCGCATCCTTCGGCAATCACGGCTACTCGGCCACCGGCGACCCGACGATCCCCAAGGACGAGCCGGGGCACCCCATTCGCCACTCGCTCACGCGGGCCATTCCGTCGAGTCAGTGCATGACGTGCCACTTCCACCAGGGGAGCGGCGCGCTGGGCAACTACTACGGGTACATGTGGTGGGACTACGAAACCGACGCCGAGCACGTCTATCCCCGTTACGGCCAGCCCCAGCCCAGTGGCTATATCGGGTCGAAAGGCAACGACTCGATGTACGACCTGGCTCCCACGGTGAACCCTCGGATCAAGGGCAACGAGTTCGCCGACTACCACAACGCGGGCTGGTTAATGCAGGCGGTGTACCTGCGCAACAAGAAGGGCCAACTGCTCGACGCGCAAGGCGAAGCGATTCCTTCCGACGCCCGCGACTGGCACGATCGAGCCGTGCACATGTCCGACATCCACCTGCAAAAGGGCATGCACTGCGTCGACTGCCACTTCAAACAGGACTCGCACGGCGACGGCAAGCTGTACGGCGCCATGATCGACGCCATCGAGATCAACTGCAACGATTGCCACGGCACCGTGCACGCCTACGCCAACCTTGTCACCTCGAACCCCCCCGGCGGCAACGACCTGACGCGCGCTTTGACCCCCTTCGGCCAGCAGCGCTTCGTGCGACGCGGCGATCGCGTGTTCCAGCGATCGAGCGTCACGCCGGGATTGGAATGGGAGGTCGTGCAGGTCAAAGACATCATCACGCCCGGGCACCCGTACTACAACGAAAACGCCCGTTACGCCAAGACCATCGAAATCGACGGCAAGACGTGGGGTCGCGTCGAGGCGGAGGGCGAGGAGTGCCGCCGGGCCCACCCCGATTCGAAAATCACCTGCTACTCGTGCCACTCGGCGTGGAACAACAGTTGCGCCGGCTGCCATCTCGACGCCACCACCAACCGCGTTGCCGACGTGCTGCACTACGAAGGCGGATTCAGCAAAGTGTACGCGGCCTACAATCCACAGGTGCTCCGCAGCGACGGGTACTTCCTGGGCATCAACGGCGTAGTGAAGGGAAGCCGCGTTTCGCCGGTGCGCAGTGCCAGCGGCGTAGTGGTCTCGGCAGCGGCGGGCAATCGGCAAATGGTCGTCCACCAGCAGCCGACCATCGCCGCCGAAGGACACGCCGGCCACGCGTTCAGCCCCAACCCGCCCCACACGGTCGGTCCGGCCATCAGCACGCGCAAGTGCTCCGATTGCCACATTTCGGATAAGGGCGATAACAACGCCACCGTGGCAGGCGTGCTCGGCTTGGGAACGCACGCCACCGACTTCGTGGGCCGCTACGTTTGGGTCGCCGAAGGGGGCGCGGGCATCGAAGCGGTTCGCGTCACCAGCAGCGAGAGTTTCCCCTCCCCGGTCATCGGCAGCAACATGCAACGGCTGGTCGACCCGCAGGGATTCCGCGCCCATTACGCGAACAGCGCCCAATTGCTCGAAGCCTATGGCCACAGTTCGCAAGATGCACGCTCGATCGTATGCGCCGGCGAATGGACGCTGATCGCCGACGGACCGCGCGGCTTGCGCGTGTTCGACAAGGCCAACATCCACAACAAGGATGAGGCCCAGCACATCGTCACGTCGCTGATCGGCCCGCTGGGACAGCGACAGCGGGTGCCGACCTCCAACGCCACCAGCGTGGCGCTGGCCACCGTGCTGCCGATGGAGCCCGATCGCAGCCGCCGGCCCGAGAACCTGGAACAGCCGATCCACCCCCTGTACCGCTACGCCTACGTGACCGACTTTAACGAGGGGTTGATCCTGGTCGACATCATCGCGCTGTTCGACGGGAACCCGTCGAACAACTACCTGGAGCGGACCGTCACCTTCAATCCCGACGGCATCCTCGACGGCGCCGTCAAGGTGAAGATCCACGGCGAGTTCGCCTACGTGCTCACGTGCAACAACGGCCTGGTCGTGGTCAACATCTCGAATCCGTGCGAGCCCGTCGTATGTGCCCGCATCGGCGGCGACGCGATCGTGGCGCCGACGGCCATCGAGTTTCAGTTCCGCTATGGCTTCGTTACCGATTCGGAAGGGCTGAAGGTCATCGACGTCACCGACCCGTGCCACCCGGTCATCAAGGCGGTGGTGCCCATGCGCGACGCCCGCGACGTGGTCGTCATGCGTACCTACGCCTACATCGCGGCGGGGGTCGACGGGCTGGCCGTGCTCGACGTGGAATCGCCCGAACAGCCCGGCAAGCTGCGCTACTTCACGGCCGG
>CAYQAJ010000007.1:26411-35339 GCA_964415245.1 uncultured Pirellulaceae bacterium
CAGTTCAACGTGTTCGGACGGCTGGGATCGCGGCCGTTCAACCGCGACGAGCTGCGCCGCATGTACCTCCGCAACGGGCGGGTGTACACGGTGTCCGACACGCCACCAGGTCCGCCGGTCGACGCCGATGAGGAACGAGTGGAAACCGCGCACCGGAAGCGCTAATCGCCGCCCTCTAGCCGCCACATTCATGTGGCGCGTCGGTGCGAGGCGCTACGCTGACGCGGCACTTTTGCGTGCCGCCGCTACCGGGAAGCGCCCAGCTTCGCGCGTAGCGCATCAAGTTGCTGCTTGAATCTCGCGGGATCGTACGCGGCCGCGCGCTCCAGCGCCGCGGGAAGCGTCCCTTCGAGCGTGTACTTCTGTCCGGCGGGTAGATTGAGGTACAGCGACTCGTTGAGCCCCACCTCGTCGAACCAGCCATCGACTTTTTTCTCGGCCGCGGCGCGCACGTCGGACTTCCACGTCTGGTAGATTTCGAGGTCGCGTGCCTCCCGCTCAGCCTTGGCCGCACGCGCTTCGTCGGGCGGAGGACCCGGCCCGAAACCGGTGGGATAAGGCGCCTCCAGTTCCGAGGCAATCGTCTTGGCGGCCCAGGCGATCTGCCGGGCCGAGTGAAAGTCGACGTCGGGCACATTGTCGGTTTCGCACAACCACTGGAGCACGCGGCCGGCCGCGTCGGCATCGCAGCGGCTTCGCGCCAAAGCGCTCGATACGCTGAAAAGCATGCTGTTGAGCTCGCCCGCGGCTCGGGCCACCGCCGCCGGATCGCCGAAGGGACGCCGCCCGACGGCCTCGTTCAATTCCTTAAGCCGCGCCTCGAACGAAGCAAGCTGCTGGCGGTAAGCGTCTTCGTCGTCGGCGTAGAGATGCCGCAGGCTGGTGCGAACCAGCGCCGCCGGCCACTGGGGCAACGTGGGACGGCCGGGCGTGGCCGAATAACCCCGTTTCTGTCGCCAACTCGGCGACTCCAGGTCGTGGTGGCATCCCACGCAGTCGAACACGGCGAACTCGGGCCAGGTTTGTGGGCTCTGCTGCGACTGGGCCACCAACAGATCGACCGACGCCTGCAGTACCCCCACGCCCCCGATCAGAACCGCCTTGGTGCGGGGCAGATCGGCGGCAGCGATCTCCTTGTGATCCCCAAAATTCGCCTGCAGGAATTCGTCCTTCGCAACGAAATTACCTCGTTCCGGCAGGTACCGCCAGTGAGGCGGCATCTGCGTGGCGAACGTCTCAATCTCGATGCCCGGCAGCGGCGGATGCCCCGCCGCGTACATCGCATGCGTAATCAGTTTGCCCTGCTCCACGTTGCCCAGGTGACAACTGTAGCACTGACGGGCACGCGCGTGCGGGCTGCGCACGTCGACCATGCCCAGCTTTTCCTTTTCCTCCGGCGACTTGGTGCGCCACGTTACGTCGTAGTGCGGCTTGATCCATTCGGAGCTGGGTCCATGGCACGACTCGCACGTTACCCCCAGGTCGTAATAGCCGGGCGGCTCGGCGAGATGCTTCTGCCAGTTCGCGTGGCAGCTCAGGCACTGCTGCTCTTTCTGGACGTCGGCGATGCCGAGGTTCCTGCCGATTTGCTTTCCCAAGTCGGTGTTCAGCAGCTCGAACGCTTTGGCGTGTTTGTCTTCTTCCAGCCAGACTTTCGACTCGGTCAACAGTACGAGGTCCCGCGGCCGCAACGGGTTGGGCGACGTGTGGCAGTCGACGCACGCGGCCGGGCCTTCAAACTGAAATGCCGCCTCGGGCTGACCGCCGCTCGGCTGCGCATGGGCGGCCGTCGGAACTCCGCTCTCGCCGCTGCCCAAGACAAAGACCACGAGGCCAAGCGACAGGCACGGCAACACGAACAACAATAGGCGAATCGCGCGGTGGTAGTTCATCGGATCGTTCCCGTCGCAAAGTAAATCAGGCGGCCGCGGCAGTGGGCAAGCGCACCGGCGATCGCGCGAGCAAGCGCGATCATTGCTGCCGGCGCGCTTGAAGCTGCTGGACAACCTCCAATAATACCGTATGGAATTCGTCGCGCCGGGAGCCCGCGTCGACGCTCGTGCCGAACTCCCGGGGACTGGCGTAACCGTCGGGAAAAGCGAGCAGCTCGCGCAGACGCCGCACCGATGCCGAAATCTCCCGGTCGGCCGCCGTCATCGCTCGCCGGTTCTTTTCGGCCTCGTCGCGATAAGCGCGGTCGATCGCCGCCACGGCCAGGTAGACCTGCGTGGCGGTCTCCCAATTCTCCATGGCGGGCGGTCGCGATCCGTCGGCGTCGCCCGGCTCGACCAGCTTGGCCACCAGGTCGGTCGCCGCTTGCGCAAGGTCGCCCGCGGCACTCCCGTCGCGGCGGGCCCAATCGCACAGACTGGTGCGTGTTGCGGCGGCCCCCTGCCCGGCCAGCTTGGCATCGAAACCGGACCGGCCGTTCATGGTCTTTCGCAAATCGGCCAGCGCCCCAACACTTCGCGCGTCGCCGACCAACGACGGCAGCGCGGTGAAGTACCACGTGCCCCAGGCGGGCGAACCGGGACTGCGATCGGCGTAGCCCCGCGCTTGCCGCCAGCTCGGCGACGACAGTTCGTGGTGGCAGGCGAAACAGTCGAACTGCGAAAACTCCGGCCACACGGCGCGCTCGGAATCGGCTTGCGCGCCGGCAGCCCGGCTTTCGAGCACCGCCAGCGCCGCCTCGGCCGAGGCAATTTGCCCGGCCCGCCACACGGCCAGCTCGAAACTCGTTTGGGCCTTTCGCTCCCGCGAGTCGCGCCAGTGCTTGGGAAT
The DNA here is from genome assembly GCA_964415245.1 of uncultured Pirellulaceae bacterium. Lineage (GTDB taxonomy): Bacteria > Planctomycetota > Planctomycetia > Pirellulales > Pirellulaceae > CAYQAJ01. The sequence continues at coordinate 29,193 of CAYQAJ010000007.1, forward strand.
CATGTCGAGATACGACGCCAGCTCGAACCGCAGCGGCGGATGCCCGGCCGCCAGCATGTCGTGCGTTACTTGTCGCTCGGCGCTGCCGACGTGGCACGAAGCGCACACGTAGGCCCGCGTGAGGAGATTCTTGGTGTCGACGCGGCCCAGCGATGCGGCCTTTTTCGGGTCCCAATCGTTGCGATAGTGCAAGGCCCGCCATTTCTCGGCCGGCCCGTGACAGGCTTCGCAGCTTACGCCGTCGTGCAGCACAAACGACTCGCCTTCGAACTCGGCCGACGGTTCGAGGCTATGACAAGCGAGACACTCCTGGTAGGCGGTTCGGTCGACGATCGCTTCCTCCCTGCGAATGCCCAGGTTGTCGAGGATTTGCAATCCGAGCGGGGCTTGCAGCGATTCGTAGGCATCGGCGTGCGGATCCTTCTCCAGCCACACGATGTACTCGTTGCGGCGAACGCCACCGCGGGTATCCGGCTCGACGTTGCCGTGGCACGCCGACGACGCGCACGACCGCGCGCCGAGCACCTTGAGCTTCGGATCAACGACCGGCGCCAAGCACGATTGTGCGGTTGCACTACTTTCCGCTTGGGCGGCGGTGGCGAGCTGCGCCAGCAGCAGCTCGGACGGTTCCGCGGCGGCGGCATGCGCCAACGGAAGAACGATCGACAGGCTGATTAACCAGGGAAAAGCTCGTTCCATGCCCGCTCCCCGCGTCGTAGGATTCCAGCGCGGTTTTCTTGACGAAGTAGTATACCACGGCGCCGCGCCGCCCGCCGCGCATCAAGGCGATCGAGAAATGCCAGGCGCGGCGCGTCCACGGCGGCGCCGCGGCGCTCCCCCACCAACCGACATCACTCCACCTTCCGAGGATGATGGTAACGGTGACATTCGACGCAATCGCTGGCGGCCTGGCCCCACCGATTGGCGCCGGCCGTATCGGTGTGACACTTTTGGCAAACGGCGATCGACGGCATGAGGATATCGCGGGTCGACTCGCTCACGAGCAGCCGCTCTTCATCGGCACGGGTCGCCGCCGCTTCGGTTCGCAACAACTCGTTCGTCTTGTCGAGGTAGGCCGGATCGTGGCACACCACGCAGGCATAGCCCAGGTGCTTGTCGTGACGGAAGCGGCTGTGCAGCATCCACCGCGAAGGCAATTGCGGTGGGATCACTCGCAGCGCTCGTCCGTCGCCTTCTTTATTTTCTTCATCGAAAAAGTGGCAGTGCGAGCAGCCGTGAACGATCGTTCGCTGCAAACGCGGCTCGTACTGTTCGACGAATCGCTGTTGCCATTCTTGACGATCGCCCCCCGCGGGCGCCGTTTCATGCTGCTTGTCGGGAAGCCGCGGCAACTCGGCCGCCAGCGCGTCGGGATCGGCGGCGCGGCGCCGGTACTCCTCACTGGCGAAACGTTGCAGGCGGGCATGCGCATCGACCAGCACGGTGTCGAGCTCCACGCCGTGCCGCAGCGGGCGGCCTCCCGACGACAGCATCTCGCTATACTGTAGCGGGTGACACGTCGCACAGTGCTGCTCGTATTGAATCGGCTCCATGTAGGCGCCGTCGCTCTGGGGCTGATGGCACGACGCGCAGGTGAGCCGCGAGTACCGCGCGCCAGCCGATTCGCCGGACGACAAGTCGCCCGACTCTGAATCGCTGGAATCCGCATTGGTGGCCGTCGCATTGGTGGCCGTCGCATCGGCGGCCGACGCATCGCCGGCTGGCCCCTCGAACGGCATCAGCACGCCGTCGCGCGTCAAATGGACGGCGTGATTGAATCGCAACGCGGCTTTGTCCTGCCACTGGCCGTCGACGAGTCGCGCCAGATCGTAAACGTTGTGCTTTTCGCCCGGCGTGAGCCCATCGTCATCGGCGTCGGGGCCAATCGTGCGGCGAACCGCGAACTCGGGATGGTTCTCGAAGCTGTCGATGTGGGGGGCAAACGTGCGGCTGCCGTCGGTAGTGACCAGATCGGCGTGGCACGTCGCGCACAAGCGGTGTGTCACCTGCGACAGCGACCCGCCGCTGTGTTCGCGGTGGCAAACGACGCAATACTGCACGTTGTCGCGGACCATCAGATCGTGGTGATCGAAGCTCGACCGGCCCGTGTGGCACACCTGGCAGCTCGCGTTCTCCACCGAGTGGGCCGATGCGCTGCCCGTGACCAGCCGCACCAGCGGCTGAGCGACGCGGGTGTGGCAGGCGCCGCACTCGTTCTTGTGAATCTGGTGCGACGACGAAACCGGCCCCGACCAATAGATTGTGCGGTCGCCGCGCATCCAGAACACCGCCACCAAAACCAACGGCGGCAAGGCGGCCAGCAACGTAACGAGCCGACGCCAGCGATGCAGCCGATTCCCCCTTTGGGGGAAGTCGATTTGGAATCGTTCGGCAATCGCCCTGTGCGTGCGAAGATCGGGCATCGTTTAGCGCGCGTTGAAAAGGGGGACAGTCCCTTTACGACCGAACAGTTTTCGCCTGGCAAACCGTTTGATCGAAGAGGGACTGTCCCCCTTTTCAATGACTCTCACGGAATGATCATCATCTTGGTCAGCACGTGGATCACCACCAACACCAGCAGCGTCATCGACAGCGGTACGTGCACTAGCAGCCACCCGTGCAGCCAGTAGTGCATGCGAATCTGAACGGCAAGCTGACGACGTTCTTCACATATCGCCATCAGCTTGTCAAGCGTGTCGTGCATCGACGGCGACACCATGTTCCGCACCTGCGTAAACAGCGCGACCGCCTGCCCCCGGTCGTGCAGCCGCGAACGCCGCGGCGCCGCTTCGGCCAGAAACGGGCGCACGGTGCTGCGGTAGAAATCGGAGAGCACGTCGCGATCGTCGCCGCGCGACGATGCCCCTTCCCCCACGGCAAGCAGCGATCCGCACACATGGGAGGCCGCTTCATCGGCGGTGCGGGTCAGAACGGCGCAAACCTGGGGCACCTGCTCGTAGATGGCCTCCAGCGGCGCCGCGGTTTTCATCGACCTCGGTACGTAATGCTGCACCACCAGACCGAACAGCCCGCTGAAAACCACCAGGCCCACGACGATCAGCAGCACCTTGTCGAGCATCCCCTCCCAGGAGAAGCCCGCGTGAAACAGCACCAGCGGCACGCTCAACAACCCCAACCAGATATGCCCCTTGAGCCACGTTTCCGCCGTGCCGATCCGCAGCCGCGGCAGCTTCTTGCGCAGGGCCAACAGGCCCGCATACAGCATCAGCAACGTGCCGGCGATGCCGAACGCCATCCCCTGCCAGCTCGCACCGGAAGGGCCGTCGGGCGCACTACGGGCATAAAGCCAATAGGTCGCCGCCGAGGCAAGGAACAGCGCGACCGTTACGGCGGCCCAACCGCGATGGGACTTATCGATTCGCACAGTAGGATTTTCGGCCCGAGTGGGACCAACGCTGCGGGCGAGCGTCGCAACCCGGAGCGCCGGCAAGGGCCGTTATGTTAGTATGGGGCCTCGGTCGTGGTCTACACCCCCGACGCGACGATCGAAACGACGATATGACGCGCCGCCGCGCAGCCGGCTCGCGGCGCGCGCACGGTAGGCGCCGTCGGCAAGCGCTCCCCGGTTAGCCGCGACGCGCGTTCCCCGGTTAGCCGCGACGCGTAGCGGAGCGCGCCCCCTATGACGCGCACTTTGACGCCCACCGCCTCCACCCTACAATAGGCGTTTTGCGTCCCAGCCGAGTATCGTCGAGAGCCCCTGCACATCGAATCGTGCGACCCACGAGAGTACCGTCGCCATCCGCCGCGCCCTAGTGAGCCGCCCATGGCCAAAGTCGTCGTCAATCCGGAATCCGACCTGAGCCCCCGCTCCGGCGATGAAGAGCTCACGCCCGACGAGCTGGCGCGGATCGACCTGTTCGCCAACTTGAAGAAGGCGCCGAGCTTCGACCGCTTTCCCGGCTCGATCGTCATGCGGCGATACCAGCGGGGAGACATCATCTGCCGACAGGGGGACGCCGGCGCCACGGCGTTCTACATCCTTCGCAGCGAGGACGTGCTGGCCCTGATGCTCACCCGGCTTAAGGCCGTCCGCGGCACGATTCCGGGAACAACCGACCACCGGCTCCGCAAAGCGCACGAGCGGTTGATCGAAGGGCTGGAGACCGACGTACAGCAGCTTCGCGACCGCGCCGCCGAGTCGGTTGAAGAGCGCCCCGGCGGTGGCGAGGCGCGTCGGGCCGCTACCGCCCACCTGCTGGTCGACCTGGCCCCCCGGCACCGCCATGGCGGGTTGCTGGCACGCATCGGAGGAATGTTCTCGGGCGGCCGAAAGAACCTCCCCGTCGACCATCCCGACTGGATTCCCAACGACGGCCCGACGGACATCAACTACGAAACGCGGCAGGCCCCCATGTACGAGGGGGACATTTTCGGCGAGATGAGCTGCATGACGCTGGCGCCGCGCTCGGCCACGATCGTCGCCGACGCCCCTTGCTTCATGCTCGAATTCCTGCGCAACATTTTCGATCAGATTCAGCGCGACGACGGATACCGACAGCGCGTCGACGCCGATTATCGCGAACGCGTGCTCAAGAACCATTTGCGGCGGCTCGACCTGTTGCGCAGCCTTTCGGAAGAGCAGCTCAATCGCATCCGCGACCGTGCGGAGCTGGTCGTGGTTGAGCCGGGCCAGGTCATCTGCGATCAGCACGACCCGTCGGATTCGGTGTTCCTGGTGCGTAGCGGCCTGGTGCAGGTGTTTGGCGACTTAAACCTCGCGCTGGCGCCCGACGACGTGACCGATTGGCAGGCGTTCTGCGGCGACCTGATTGCGGCCGACGGCGACGACGGCACGCCGCACGCCGCCAAGGCTTGAACCCGGGGAGCCCCCACTGTGCTAGAGTTTGTTGCGATCGGCCCCGAACCCGGCCAGCGATGGCGACGCCCGCTGGTCGAAGGTCAGGTAGTCCGGCTGGGTCGGGCGCCCGTCAACGGTTGGGCCGTGCCCTGGGACTTGCGCATTTCGCGCGAGCACGCCGACCTGGAGCTGGATGGCCAGCGGCTTCGCATTCGCTGCCTCGACTCGGCCCGCAACCCCGCCTACCGGCTCGGCGAGCGAACCAAGGAGTTCACGATCGGCCCGGGCGAGGATTTTCGCATCGGCGCGACGACGTTTCGCGTCGACCTCGTCGAAGACTATCGCCAAACTCGCGACGACGTGAGCACGCCCACGCAAGGGACGGGCTTCGTCGGGTTGCCAAGTGAGCCGGGAAGGGAAGCGCCTGTGACTCCCGCTCCATCAGCGCCCGCGCCGCCGGCAGCTCCCGTCGAGTCGGCACCTTCCGCACCTCCCGCTGCCACGCCACCCGTACCGCCGGCTTTCGAATCCATCTTGGCCTCACTACGATCCGAAATCGACGCGCTCAAAGCACGCGTCGAGGGTCGCCAGGAGGCCGCGAAACAGGAAGGCGGGCTACCGCGCTCGCAGCGCAAGGCCGAAATCGCATCGCTCAAGGCGAAGATCGCCGAACTGGAAGAGAGACGCACCGGGCTGATATCGAGCATGAGTTTGGAAGCGATCAGGGACGCGGTCGAAACCGACAAGGCGCCGGCGGCGGCAGAGGTCCCGGCGGCCGCGACACCCCGTTCGGTGCCACCGGCCAAACCACCTGTAGCACAAGACGAGCCACAGCAGGAGCCGGAGGCATCGGACAAGCAAGTCGCGGAGGCGGTTGCCGAATCTGCAGCGGATGAAACGGGCCTGAGAGAAGAAGCAGAAGCGCAAGAGGAGGCCGAAGCCAAGGACGTTGAAGCCGAATCGAAGGAAGCCGGCGCCGAGCCCGCCAAGAAGGAAAAGAGCTCCAGCCAGGACGCCTTCGAGCAGAAATCGTACGTCGCGCAACTGAAGGCACAGATTGAAGCCAAAGAGAAGGAGCGCGAGAAAGACCGCGAGCAAAAGCCGGCGCCGCCCCCCGAACGTCGCGTATCGAAGGTCGACATCGAAGCGCTGAAGGCGCGTCTTGCATCGCAGCTTGAGGCCAAGCGCCAAGGCGACGCCGGCGGCAAGGACTCTGGCGCCGACGTGGCGGATGAAGATGCCGTCGCGATGGGCAAACTCGAAGCGGTACGAAATCGCCTCAGCGAGGAAGCTCAGCGCAAGATCAAGGAAGAGCCACCAGCGGA
>CAYQAJ010000007.1:35439-37475 GCA_964415245.1 uncultured Pirellulaceae bacterium
CCCGAAGCGCCCGCGAAAAAAAAGCCCGACTTGGCGGCGCTCAAGGCACAACTGGCCGCCCAGGCGGAAGCGAAACGCAAAGCAAAGGGACAGGCCGGTGCTCCCTCGATGCCGGCCCAATCGCCCGAACCAGCCGAAGCTGCCGAAACGCCGCCCGACGAATCGGCGTCCGACGAACCGCCGTCCGACCAAACGCCCGAAGCAGGCTCCGACGCGCCCGCCAAGCCGGCGGCGAAGAAGAAGGTCGATTTGGCGGCACTCAAAGCCCAGCTTGCCGCGAAGGGGAAAGAAAAGGGACAAGCGGCGGCGGCTCGGCAAGAGGGCGCGACCCCCGCAGTGGAAAAGAAGGTGGCTCCAGCCGCTCGCACTCCCGTCAAAGCGGGACCTGCCGCCAAGGCAGCCGCTCCCCAAGTCGCCGACGACACGGCGAAAGCCGTGTGGCGGCTTATCTTCCGATCGCTGCCCGAGTCCGTGCGCGCCGCAGTGCGCAAAATCGCAAGCGGCGCCGAGGCCGACGAATCGACGAAGTGGTCGATTCTTCGCGCCGTGAACGAGTGCATCAAGAGCCGCGACTTTGTCGCCGCCAGCGAGGTGGCGCCAATCCTCGAAAACGGCGAGGTCGATGCCGCCGTCCGCACGTTTCCCAAACAGGTCAAGGGCATCCGCAAGGACTGGTCGGAATTGCAGGTCCGCACTGCTGCTCGGCTCGTTTTGCAATCCGCCTTCCCCGACAATCTGCTCAAGAAGCGCGTGACCATCGGTCCGCCGCGCACGCTGGCGTACCTGTCGCGCGGCGAGATCTTCGGCGAGATGGGCGTACTGCTTCACAGCCCACGCACCGCCACCTGCGTTGCCTACGATCACCCGCTCGACGACCCGAGCCGCAAGCCAGGCCGCGTCGAGCTGGTACGCATCGCGTCCGAAGATTTCGAAGAAGTGCTGCTTTCGTCGCCCGTGCTGCGCGAGCGGATTGACCGCATTGTGGCCGAGCGCCGCCAGCGCGACGTAACGGCGGCTACGGTTCGTCCGTGGCATGCCGACAGCCCGCTGACCGCGCTGCCCGACTACACGCGGCTCGGCCTGGTGCAGGGGCAAAAGCTGCTTCTGATCGACCTCGACCTGTGTACGCGGTGTGGCGACTGCGTGCGGGCCTGCGTCAACACGCACGACGACGGCTACACGCGGCTGTTCCTCGACGGCCCCCGCTTCGATCGCTTCCTGGTTCCGTCGGCGTGCCGCAATTGCCTCAACCCGTCGTGCATGATTGGCTGCCCGGTGGGTTCGATCCAACGCGGCGACAACGGCGAAATCCTCATTCGCGACTGGTGCGTGGGGTGCGGCCTTTGCGCGCGGCAGTGTCCGTACGATTCCATCCAGATGCACGATTTGGGACTCATTGAAGAGACCTCTCCCTCGTGGCGGCTCGAACCTGCCCAAGCGGTGCGCAACGGCGCCTGGCACCAGCCGAAGCACCGCGACGCACTTTGGCGCGAGGCAGCCGCCCCGTTCTCGTGGAACCTCGACCTGCAATCGAAACTGGTTGGGCGCTCGCCCTCGATCGGCACCGCGCAGCTCGCCGAGCCCGTTTACTTTCGCCACGCGTTCGACGTGCCGGCCGACAGACGGGCCGCCAGTACGTTCAAATTGTCGCTGGCGTCGAAGGGCTCGTCGGTCGAAGTTTGGGTCAATGGCCGCACCATCACCTTCGAGCAGGACGCCAAACAGAAGAAGAAGGGGGAGTACGAGGCCGTGCTGCCGCTCGATATGGTCAACAGCGGCGGAAATCTCGTGGCCGTGTGCGTGCACCCGCCGGTCGAGGAGAACGAACTGGTGCTGTCGCTGCGGCTCGACATGTTCCCCAACCTGGTCGAGGCTCCGCCCGGTGTGGAAGCGGCGGAGCTCAAAGCCGTGACGCAGCGGGCCGTGGTGTGCGACCTGTGCAGCACGTTGGCCGATAAGGAACCCGCCTGCGTGGCCCAATGTCCGCACAACGCGGCATTCCGCGTGGATGCGCGGTTCGAGTTCCCCACGCGCTA
>CAYQAJ010000007.1:37575-46393 GCA_964415245.1 uncultured Pirellulaceae bacterium
CATGAGACTCGCGCTGTTGGGGATCGACGACGATGTGGCGGCGCTGCTCGGTGCCGCGGACGAAGGCGACTGGGAGCTGACCGTCGCGTATACGGCCCTCGGCCTGCCCGATCGCGTGGGACACCGCTTTCCCGCGGTTCGCCACGCCGACGATTGGCCCACGCTCTTGGCCGGCGACGTGGCCGACGCCGTAATCGTCGCCGGCGGACCGCCGAATCCCGAGCGGGACGAGCAGCTCCGCCGACTCGTGCAAGCCGCCACTGCCACGCTCGTGATGCACCCGGCGTGCGAGTCGATTGTCGGCTACGAGCTCGACATGATCCGCCGCGACACGAATTGCCCGATCGCGGCGTGGTTTCCCGGCGGCTTGCACCCGGCGCTTCACCAGTTGGCCCAATGGGCCCAGGCAGAGAACTCCCCTTTGGGGCGCGTCGAGCAACTGGCACTGGCTCGGTCGATTGCTTATCGCGACCGAACGGCCGTGCGCGGGCAGCTCGTTCGCGACATCAGCCTGATGCGCCGCATCCTGGGCGATTTCGATCAGGTGAGCGCCATGGGCTCCTCGTATGTGCCGGCGGCGCCCGATCCCGCCGCTCCCTCCGCGCGAAAGAAGTCGATCGCCCCCGAGGAAGTAACGGCACTGAGCGTGAGCCTCTCGGGATCAGGCGGCGCATTGGCCCGGTGGTCGCTTGAACCCGCGGAGCAAACGCCCGGCGGCACACTCACGCTCGTCGGGAGTTCGGGCCGGGCCGTGCTGCACATGCCGCCCGACGTACGCGAGTGGACGCTCGAACTGTCGGGGGCCGAGTCGCGACGCGTTACCTATTCCGATTGGGACGATGCCCGGTCGCCGCTCGACATGCTCGCCCGCACAATAGCCGGCGGCGAGCCGACTCCCACGTGGTACCAGTCCTGCCGCGACATCGAAACCGCCGAAGCGGTCGAGCGAAGCGTGCGCCGGGGCCGCACCATCGCCCTGCACCAGGAAGAGCACACCGAGGAGCGCACGTTCAAGGGAATCATGTCGGTGGGAGGATGCGGCCTGTTGCTCGTCGCGCTCGCGATTCTCGTGGTGGGCGGAATCTGGGAAGGGCTTCAGTTTCCCTTTCGACCCGCCCCAGCCCCTCAGAATCAGCAACGGCCGGGCGACGACGGCGCGGAGCAAGGCGCCGCGGGGCCCCAAGACGGTGGGCAGAACGCACCGGGTGGCGCGCCGAGACCCGCGCCGCGGGCACGCCTCATCTGGCGACTGTGGCCGGTTTACCCGCTGGCCGTTTTCTTGCTGCTCCAGCTCTTCTGGCTGGTTTTCAAACAGCGCGCCCCCAACCGCGGCTCAGAGAGAGGCTCCGAAACGTCTTCCGCCGACGTCGCGTGAAATACTCTCGCTCCGGCGCTCGACATGGCGATCGGCTCAATGCTCGGCGGCATAAACAGCCACGGCGCGGCAGAGTTTAACGGTTAAACGCAAGATGCCGCTTGGGCTGTGACGATCATTTACTGATGCGGCTGAGTAGTCGAGTTTGCCCAGCCGTCACCGTTGCCGTGAAACGCAATCCCGATCGCCGCGAAACCCGCCATGCACCGCTTTTCGAAAGCGTGCCTCGTTTTGTCGTTGCTTGCCGTGCTGGCGCAGGCAGGCTGCTGCGCCCACGTCATTGCTGGCAGAACGTGGCACGGCCCCTTGGCGGGTCGGCAAGGATGCTGCGAGCCGGCGGCATGGGACGACGGATTCGCTCCATCGAACCGACGCTTGGTATCGGACGGCGCCGCGCCGGTCTTCCTGGCATCGGAGGGCGAAGCGGGCTGGCTATCACCCTTACTTCGGAAAGGACGGTCACTCGCTGGAGGCGGCCTGCTGACCGATACCTGCCTCGCATGCGGAGGGCCGTTTCATCGGGGCAAATGCCACAAGCCCTGGTTTCCCGGGGCATACGGCGATCTCGACCAGAAGCATGAGGGGCCGCTGCCGAATCCCACGTTTCGGCCCCCCTATCCACGCTTCTTCCCGGTTCCCACCGAGGACGTGTTTGCCCCACGGTCGGACTACAACAAGGCCCTGCCGCTGTGGGAGGACCGCAACATTGCGCCCCCTGTCTATTCTCAGGGCGGCCATGCGCCGGACCCGAGTCGCACGCCGAACTACGGTATTCCCACGGGCAGTTCCAGCGGCGCAAGCAAGCACTCCCGGTAAGCGGGCTCCGCCGCCACGCGCTCGGCTTTGCGTCGCGGCTAACCGGATGACTCCCCCATCACGCCGCACCGGGCAATGCTGCGGTGCGAAGCATAGCGTTAATCTGGGCGAGATATGCGGTCTCCGTCGGGCACGCTCACGGGCTTGGCGCGGCTGTACCGAAAAAGACTGCTGCCCCCTCCTTATTCCTACCAGCGGCGCGCGGCAAACGCGCCGACGCGCGCACGAGAGCGAGAGATCGTGCCCCGCGTTCGGCCGAATGCACTCACTGATGGGCCACGCATGACGCAATACGCGCTCATTTGCTTCGTTGGATTGCGCTTGCGCAGCCGTAGCTGGCTTTGCTGGGCATGCATCGCAGCCTGGCTTGCCGCGTCCCCCGCATCGTTCGTCTCCCCCGGCCGCGCTTCGGAACTGCGTCACACGGCGATCGTCCGGGCGGTGGAAGGTGCTCGCGCGTCCGTCATCAACATCCACGGCCAGAAGACGGTTCGCCTGAGCGACGACGCGCAGGGCCCCGGCGCCGCCGACGCCTTTCGCCAAGTGAACGGAATGGGAACCGGCGTGGTCATCGACCCGCGCGGTTACGTAATCACCAACTACCACGTCGTCGAAGGCGTGGGAGAGATTCAGGTCGCCACCATCGACCAGAAGGTCGTCACCGCGCAACTCGTCGCACACGACGCCAAAACCGACCTGGCCATTATCAAAATCCCGACCGAGCACAAGCTCCCGGCCATTCGCATCGGCTCCTCGACCGACCTTATGCCCGGTGAGCCGGTGATCGCCGTGGGCAATGCGTACGGCTACGAGCACACGGTCACCCGCGGCATCATCAGCGCCCTGCACCGCACGGTGCAGGTAAGCGACGAACAGAAATACCACGACCTGATTCAGACCGACGCCAGCATCAATCCCGGCAACTCGGGCGGACCGCTGTTGAACATCGACGGCGAGATGATCGGCATCAATGTCGCCGTGCGCGTCGGTGCCCAGGGCATCGGCTTCGCCATTCCCGTCGATCAGGTGATGGACGTGGCGGCGCGTCTGCTCAGCGCCGAGCGGCTCGACAACATCTCGCACGGCGTCGTCGAAATCACGAAATGGGACAACGAGACGCCGCACTGCGTGGTGCAGTCGGTTCGCACGAACAGTCCCGCGGAGAAAGGCGGCCTGCTGGCGGGCGACATCGTCGAATCGGTCGGCGAAAACCACATCGACCGCGCCCTCGACCTGGAGCGGGCCTTCTTGGGACGCAAGGTCGGCGAAGAGGTCGCCCTTGCGGTCCGCCGCGACGGCCAGCCGAAAACCATCAGCATCGTAATCGGACAGGGCGAGGCGCTCGTCGGCGCTCGTCCGATCGACGATCGCACCTGGGACGTGCTGGGCATGAAGCTCGACGTGCTTTCGGCCGACGTGTTGCAGCGCTATAACACGCGATACCGTGGCGGTCTGAAAGTGGTCGCAGTCCGCTCCGACAGCCCGGCCGCCGAACAGGGCATCCGCCGCGGCGACATTCTCGTCGGCATGCACATTTGGGAAACCATCTCGCCCGACAACGTCGCCTACATCCTCAACCGCGAAGACTTCGCCGACTTGCAGCCGGTCAAATTCTACATCCTTCGCGGCAGCGAAACGCTGTACGGGCACATGAACGTATCGACGAGCAGCGGGCAGTAGGGCGGCGCCTGTACCCGCGTCTCTGAGCGTTTTGTCGGCGCTCCTTCTTCACCCACGCGGCCAAGCGCTTGGCGGCGTAGCGACAGCAGTCCATAATTCCTGTGTGCTGCGCAACTCCGATGCGTGCGGCTCTCCGTATGGTCACGGTGGGCGATTCCCACCCTACGGCTCCATGCTATGGAACTCGAGTTCATCCGTTGGCTTCGTGAACGGTTGCCCTCGCATCCGCTCTTGCGCGTGGGGCCGGGGGACGATGCCGCCGTGCTCGACATCGGCGGCGGACTGGTGGTGACCACGGACATGGTGACCGACGGCGTCGATTTTCATCTTGGCCAGTGTGACCCGCGCCGAGCCGGGCGCAAGGCGCTGGCGGTGAATTTGAGCGATCTGGCTGCCATGGCCGCCAAACCGCTGGCCGTGGTCGTTGCGGTCGCGCTGCCCCGACGCGGCGCCGCGGAATTGGCGTGGTCGCTGGTCGAAGGGATGATTCCCCTGGCCCAAGAATTCGAGGTGGCTTTTGCCGGCGGAGATACCAACACCTGGGATGGCCCACTGGCGATCAGCGTGACCGCACTGGGCGAAGTAACCCCGCACGGCACGCTATTGCGATCCGGCGCCAAGCCGGGCGACTACGTGTTGGCCACGGGCAGCTTCGGCGGCAGCATCCTTGGCAAGCACTTCGGTTTTCAGCCGCGCGTGAAAGAGGCGCTTTACCTCAACGCCAACTACCGCATTCACGCCTGCATTGACGTGAGCGACGGCCTCGCCCGCGATCTGTCGCACGTGGCCCATGCCAGCCGATGCGGCGCGTTGCTCGACATGGGAAGGATCCACATTGCCGATGCCGCTCGCGAGCTGGCCGCCTCGCACGAGGGGCGAACCGCGCTCGACCACGCCCTGGGCGACGGCGAGGACTTTGAGTTGCTTCTGGCCATGCCGCCCGACGAAGCGGACCGCGCCCTGGCCGATCAACCGCTCGACGTTTCCTTGACGCGCATTGGCGAGTTTATTGCCGAGGCCGGGCTTTGGCGGCGCACGGCGCGCGGCAAGCACGAGCCGCTCGAACCCACCGGATTCGAACACTCGAGCAACTCATGAATCGCCTTGCGTTCGACGCTCACAACGAAGCCGACACCGATCGCCTCGGCGCCGCGCTGGCCGACGAACTCCCCGATGGGACAACCGTGGCGCTCATCGGCACACTGGGGGCAGGCAAAACGCGCTTGGTTCGCGCGATCGCGGCAGCGGCCGGAGTCCCGCCGGACCAGGTCGTCAGCCCGACGTTCGTCCTCTGCCAGCAGTATCGCGGCCGCCGCGAGCTGGCGCATCTCGACGCATTTCGCCTCAATAACCCCGATGACCTGTTCGAACTGGGCTTCGACGAGCTGGTCGATTCGCCCGCCATCGTGCTGGTCGAGTGGGCCGACCGCGTGGCTGCGTGCCTGCCCGACGACCGGCTGGAAGTGCGAATCGAGGTGACAGGCCCCACGTCCCGTCGCTTCGAGATTGTCGCCCTCGGCTGGGTGCTGTCGCCCGTCGTCGAACGGCTTGCCGAGCGGCTTACGCAGCCCATGGATCGAAGTTGAAATCGCAAGCCTCCCAGGCCAGCGTCGACCTGCCCGTGTAGCCGCTGGGGGCCAAAAAACCGACGGGTAACGTGGAAAAGCCCTGGAAAACCGCCCGACCGCTTGATCGACGTGCGGCCCGGATCGTATAATCCGCCGTTGATCCGTGCTTCGTTCTAGCTAGGAGGCGACTCTTCTTTGGAGGACCCCTGCATGAGACGCATCCTTATCCCTGTCGCGCTGGTGGCGGCGGCCGCACTCGGCTGCTCCGCCTCGGCCGACGAATTCAAGTCCGGCCTGCAGGTCGGCGATTCGGCGGGCGCCTTCAACGTGAAGGACGTGACCGGCCCCGCCAAGGGCACCTCGCTCTGTTATCGTTGACGGTACGGCTCCCGTCCGGTGGTGAGCATTTTCACCCGCTCGCTGACGGACGACTTGGCCGGTCTGGTCAAGAAGATCGACGAAACCGTGGCAGCCAACGATGACAAGCAGATGGCCGCTTTCCTGGTGCTGCTGACCGACGATGCAACCGCAGCCGAGGCCCAGCTCAAGGAACTGGCCGAAAAGCACGAGATCACCAACGTTCCGTTAACCTATTACGAAGACACGAAGGGGCCGAGCCACTACAAGATCGCCGAAGACGCCGATGTCACGGTGATGATGTGGGTCAGCACCTCGGTGAAAGTGAACCATGCATTTGCCGCGGGCGAGCTCGACAAGGAGAAGGCCGCCGCTGTCGTTTCCGACACGGCCAAAATCCTTGAGTAGGCCCGCATTTTCCCCCTGCGCTACTAGCAAGCCGGATCAACAGCAAAGACTTGCCCGACACCGTTCGGGCAAGTCTTTTTTTGTTGGCGCGTCGTGCGGCCGTCGCCGGTGCAGGTTTGCTGGGAACTGTGACCCAGGAGACAGACGCACAGCCACCGCGCGGCACTACAATGGAATCGCCTGGGGGATTAATCGTTAGGAGTCAAGACCGGGGCGGCTTGGCCGCCAACGGGTAAAGTGGGGGATGGGTTCGGCGTGGGCTTTCCACTACGCGATGCGTATTGCGCAGTGGGGGGCTGACATTGCCGCGAATCGCGGTGTTTTCCTTTTTCTCAAGGAGTGGATTCGATGAAGCAGGTATTTGCTCCGCTGGCCGTCGCGATGGCGGCCATGCTGGCGGCCAACGCAATGGCCGAAGACATCAGAAGTGGACCCGACGTGGGGTCATTCGTAAGTCCGTTCGACGTGAAAGACTGCACCGGCCCGGCCGAAGGCACGACGCTGTGCTATCGCTGCCGGTACGGCGACCGGCCGGTGATCGGCATTTTCACACGCACCCTCGACGACAAGCTGGTTTCGCTGCTCCAGCAGGTCGACAAGTCCGTGGCCGCGCACGAAGATCAGAAACTCGCTTCGTTCGTCGTTCTGTTGACCGACGACCCGGCGGGCGGCGAGAAGCAGCTCAAGTCGTTTGCCGAAAAGAACGGCATCACCAATGTCCCGCTGACGGTGTTTGAAAACACCAAGGGACCTGAGCCGTACAAGATCGCCGCGGACGCCGAAGTCACCGTGTCGCTGTGGGTGCTGGGCACGGCCAAGGCCAACCACGCCTTCGCCAAGGACAAGCTCGACAAGGCCGGCGTCGAGAGCGTGCTGAAGGATACCGGCAAGATTCTTGAATAATCACCCCATCGCGAGCGAGCGACCGAGGAAACGACTTTGGCTCGTGCGCAAGCCGTCAAGAATTCCCGCTCAACCCGCCTGCCAAACGACAGGCGGGTTTTTTAGTGCGCCGTAACGAGCCTCAAATGCGCTCAGTGGAGCTACGGAAGCCCGTCATAAAACTCTCTGGGTGAGAGGATCGCGACTCCCTTAAAATGGCCGATGGTAAGCAGATCGGCATCGCCCGTAACTATGCAGTCCGCGCCCGCCGCCGTCGCAGTCCCCAACACCACACAATCGTCAGGATCGCGGCACGCCTCCTCTGGAGTCTCGTCCGGCACAACCATTTCCGCGTGTGTTCGCAGAAGTGACTCAATCTCCCGCACGTGGGATGGAGAAACCTTGAACTTGCGACCGAGGTTTTCGCGCACCTCCGCGAGAATCGCCCCGGACAGCGCGAGCTCATGCTGGTCCATACAGACGGCGACGACGTCTTCGCACAGGCCGCGTGTGCCGAAGGCCGCCAGAATGACATTCGTGTCGAGCACGACCTTCACGAGACGACCCGGAATACGTCCTCGTCGGTCAGCAAGCCCTGAGCTTCCGCAAAGGGAAGTGTCTTCTTGCGCAGCGCTCGAAAGCGCTGCCCCGCCACGTAGCGCCGCAAGGACTCGCGCACGAGATCGCTCACGGGACGCTTTTCCTTCCGACTGAGCTTCTCCAGCTCACGGCGGAGTGGATCGGGGATGCGAACGGTTAGGCTACTCATAGTGTAATACATTGTATCACATCTGCACGCCTTGGCAAATGTGACTCGGTGACCGGTCAACGTAAGCCGCGTCTCACCGCACGGTCACGGTAATCTGGTGCGGCATCTGCTCGACGTTGCCTGCCGCGTCTTCGCCGATGGCGGTGATCGTCAGCTCGCCCGAGGGAACGTTCAATAGCCGCACTTGCCACTGGTGGAAGTCGAAGTCGACGTTGGTGGCCTCGACGCCGTTGACCAGCACGCGGCGCGTCTTCTCGTTGTCGGTCGTGAAGCCGCGCACGACCAATTCACCGCCCGCCGCCTCGACCACGTCGCCGGTGGTGGGCCAGGTGATCGCCGTAGCCGGCGGAAGATCGTCGAC
The DNA here is from genome assembly GCA_964415245.1 of uncultured Pirellulaceae bacterium. GTDB lineage: Bacteria > Planctomycetota > Planctomycetia > Pirellulales > Pirellulaceae > CAYQAJ01. Next base: position 45,792 of record CAYQAJ010000007.1, read on the forward strand.
CGGGTCCAACAACGTGGGGAATTCGACGTCGGCCACTTCCGCCACGCGGGCCTCGGGCCCGGTAAGCGGCGGATCGGCGCGGTATGAGCTGTCGCTGGGGTCGAAGTCGCCCGAGTGCGTGCTCACGATCCTCGCCGTGCGCCCCGGCCCGAAATAATCGTGCAAATAAACGGGGACGCTGGTGGGAGTGGTCGGCTCGACGACCAGGCCGCCACCGCGCCCCACCAGCGGTCGGCGGTCGCGCTCGTGCCGGTCGACAACCTCGACGCCGCGGATGTGCGTTTCGGCCTTGCCGGTGGGATTGTTGTCGCTCATCTGGATGTACGGCACCGAATCGGGATTGCCGTAGCGGCTGCCGGAAAACACCAGGTCCTCGATGGTGATGCTGCCGTTCTGCAAGCTCTCGTCGTCGATGCCGCGATTGAACGGCTCGGCCTCGGTGTTGAGGATGCGCAGGTGGCGGTACACGTGGTCGCGGAACTCGGGCCGGTACACGCCGTAGGCGGCGTGGTCGATGTTTACGTCCTCGATCAGCATGCAAGGCAACTGGCTTCGCAGCGCGTAGTGAACCTGCCAGATGTTCAAGTCGCGCAATACGTGCG
>CAYQAJ010000008.1:0-45667 GCA_964415245.1 uncultured Pirellulaceae bacterium
CGCAAATTGAGCCAGTCCCCGACGGTTTGACCGTCTGCGGAGAAGGGGACAGGCACAATTTGCTCCGCGGACTGCGCAAATTGAGCCAGTCCCCGACGGTTTTGAGCCTCAAGCCTCACCCCCTCAAGCCTCGCCGGCAGCACTCGCAGAACCGGCGCTAGGCGGCTTTATTGCGTCGCGAGGTTTGCCCTGCGGTTCGCTGAAACCAGTGTTTTGCGCTCCGCCTCCGCACTACTTCGGCGAGTAAGTCGGCGACGCGCTGGGTGTTTCGCGTGCGAGAGAATTGTTCCGCGATGCGCTGCCGGCCGGCCTGGCCGAGGCGCCGGCGAAGCTCGTCGTCCTCGAGCACTTGCCGGATGGCGCGGGCCAGCGGTGCGGGAGCCGCCGGCGGAACGAGCAGGCCTTCGACTCCGTCGGTGATGCACTCGGGAATCCCGCCCACGTCGGTCGCCACGATCGGCAACCCACAGGCCATCGCTTCGAGCATGGCGATCGGTATCTGCTCTTCGAGCGATGGAACGACCAGCACGTCGAGCGCGGAATAGAGTCGGTCGATGTCGCGGCGTTGATCGGCCCAGATCAAACGGTCGGCAACGTGCAGCCTTTTCGCGGTATCCCGCACGAGCTCCGCATAGGGAGGGTCCTCGATGCCGATGATCAGCACGCGGGGCATCGAGGTTGTTCTCAAACCGTCTGCCGAGAAGGGGACAGGCACGGGCAAGTTTTCAGTTTTCAGTTTTCGGTTTTCAGTCGGCAGGCCGCCAATGGACGGCGGTTCCGCACATTGAGCCAGTCCCCGACGGTTTTCGAACTCGACACCCAACATCGGCAACGATTCAACCAGATGAATCAGCCCCTTGCGCTTGCACACCTGCCCGATGATGCCCAGCAGCGGTTCGTCGGCCGCGATTCCGAACTCTTCGCGTGCGGCGCGTCTTACTTCCTCGGGTTGCGGCCGATAGCGGTCGGTATCGACGAAGCAGTGGATCACGCTGATGCGATGCGAACGACAGAAGCTAAATCGCCTGTGAAAATCTCGCGTGGCTTCAGAGACGGCGACCACATGATCGTTCCACATCCAATGAAACTGAAGGTGACGGGAGTGGGCCGTGGCGACGGTCGGCACGCCCGTCAGCAACTTCATCGCGATTCCAAAATTACTTGACCGGGTCTGGTGCGATTGGATAATCTCGATGCGGCGGTCGCGAATGAGTTGGAGGCCTTGCCGTCGATCGTTGGCCGAAAACGCATACTGCGCGGATTCGACAATCTCCACGCCGGCGGGGAACGATTGCGTGCCGATCCAGGCGCGCGGTCGGCAAACAAGCGTAACCTCGTGTCCCAGCCGGGCAAGTTCCCGCGTCAGGTCGAGGCAATGCATGGTCGCCCCATTCACGTCGCCGCTGGAAACAAGCTGCATGATCCGCATGGTGTGCTTCGCGCGGCGATAGGGTCTGGTGCTCGTGTTGGCCGGCCTCATCCAGTAGGGGCAGATATTACGAACAACGAAGAAATCGGAACAGATCAACTTGCTAGCTCGGTGGAGCAGCGGGGAGATAGAGAGTCGGGACGACCGGCGCGGGGCGCGAACGATTCAGTACGATTTCTCGCCGGCAGTCGCCACCGTGGGCAAGTCGTCGTCTTTCGCTCCGCGAAAGAACGCTGGCCTTCCTGCACACGAATACCGCCCTCTCGCGGAGCGAGAGTCGACTGTCGAGCGACAAGCGTCGGGGAAGCGAACGATCAAATAGCGCCGGGGGGGAAGTCGAGCGTCACGGGCTTTTTGACCTGACCGCCGCAATACCAGCTCAGCTTTTGCAGCAGCGAAAGGCCGCGGATCCATTTGCGAACCGCCTCATTCAGCCGCCGAGCGTTCGGATCGTTCGCGTCGTGCACTTCGCTCAGCGCACTCTGGCAACCTGCCACTTCGCCCATGAGCAGCAACGACGTGGCGAAGTTCGTCTTCACCACGTCAGGCACGTCGGATCGGAGCGAAACGCCGCCCGGCCCAATCGCCATGCCCCGGAAAAGCTTCATGGCGGCTTCCGTCTGGCCGAGCCGCAACAAACAAACGCCCAGCGCATTATTGAGGACCGGATCAATTGGCTTGTGGCGCAAAATGTACGCGCGGGCTTCATCGGGCCGGCCCGCGTCGAGGAGTTGCCCAACTCGCGCCATCACCGCGGCATCGCCAACTGCGGCGGGACGATCGGAGGCGGTCTTCGTGGGAGCAATGCTGAGAGGAACGGCGGTCATGCGTGATTTGATCCTTTCCCTTTGACCCCTGCCACCTGGAAGGAAAGCGATTGCTAACTGTTCGCTCGGATTGCTGCTACCGCAGCGCGCGAACCAAAAACCAGCACGTGGCCGTTGCCCAGCCGAGCACAACTAACCCTAGCGCCAGGAACAGTCCCGTCGCCACTCGTTCCGCGCGACCGGATCGGCCGAATGGCATCGACAACGGCCGGGCAGGCGGGTCGGCGTCCTGCGGTTCCGGCCGTGTCGATGCGTCGATCCGCGACGGCGTCGGCCACCCGACTCGCGTCGTCCCGCCGTCGCGTCTGATTCTCTTTTTCGCAACGAACACCATGGCAGCACCGGCATCGGAATGCAGGCCGCATGCGCAATCAGCGTTCCGCGATTGTGCCGCCAATCGCCCGGAACGTGCCGATCACCCGAGACGATCTGATGGATCGGTCCCTGGCTTGATGGGAAGAGGCAAACGGCGCGCCGAAGAACGGCGATCGCCGCGAGAGGAGACGAATGCGGCATCGCCAATGGCACGCCGCTTATGACACCGCCGGGAATTCTCTGACTAAGAGCTATCCCAAAACCGTTGCAGAGAACGGGGGACAGGCACTTTTTGCTCCGCGGACTTCGGAAAATGCGTCAGTCCCTTTGGGCGTCACAAAAGGAGCCAGTCCCCGACGGTTGGGGGATGTGCCCGAAGTCAGTGCGATTCAGCGGTTGTTCACAGTTTGGTCAGGGTGGTCGGATTCCGGCAGAACTTGTTTTTCGACCGAGAGACCCAGGGCCTGCATCTTGGCCCGTAGTGTCGTGCGGGAGATGCCCAAAAGCTGGCTTGCTTCCACCTGGTTTCCCCGCGTGGCGATGAGCACCTCCTCGAGCACGACCCGGTCGACGGCCGAGAGCACCTTGCGGTAAATGTCGTCCGCCTGCGAATCGATCAGCCTGCGAACGAGCTGTGAGACGTCGAGGCGACGGCCCGTTTTCGGCGGCGGCGACTCCGTCTCATCCTTGGGCTGCACACGGAACTCGTCGGGAAGACAATCGGGCGTGAGCCAGTCGCCGCGGGCGTTTACGAGCGCGGCTTTGACGATGCTCTGCAACTCGCGGACGTTGCCTGGCCAGGCATGGGCGGTAAGCAGCGCGAGCGTCTGGGGTGCCGCCCCCCGTACCGTTTTGCCCAACTCGCGGCTGTAGCGCTTGACAAAGTGGTCGACGAGAGCAGGCAGGTCTTCCAGCCGGCCGCGCAGCGGCGGGATGGTGATCGTGCAGACTTTCAGCCGGTAGTAGAGATCCTGGCGGAAGCGAGCGTCGGCGACAAGCTGCTCGAGGTTTTGGTTCGTGGCGGCCAGAACACGCACATCGGTGCGAATGGTTTTCGTGCCGCCCAGCCGCTGGAACGTCTGATCCTGCAGCACGCGGAGCACTTTGGCCTGCGTAGCGCCGCTCATGTCGCCGATTTCGTCCAGCAGGATGGTACCGCCGTCGGCCTGCTCGAACTTGCCGATCCGCAGGTGGTTGGCCCCGGTGAATGCTCCTCGCTCATAGCCGAACAGCTCGCTTTCCAGCAGCGTGTCGGGAATCGCGGCACAATTGATGGCGAGAAACGGCTTGGTGCTCCGCGGGCTGTGATGGTAAATCGCGCGGGCGACAAGCTCTTTTCCCGTGCCACTTTCGCCGAGCAGCAGCACGTTCACTTCGAGCGGGGCGATGCGGCCGATTGCCTTGTACACCTCCTGCATGGCAGCGCTGCGGCCGACGATGGGATCGACCGTCGCGTGTGGCGGGCCCGACGTTCCCGCGCCGCCCTCGCCCGAGGCGCCCTCGCCCGAGATGCCCTCGCCCGACGCCGACTCGCCCGGCGAACCATTCGCCTGCGCTTCGTCGAACACGGCCGGCACGTGTGCCATATGGCTGAACTCGATGGCACGAGTAACCGCCTGGCGCAGTTCATGCAAGTCGACCGGTTTGAGCAGGTATTCGAAGGCGCCGCGCTTGGTCGCCTCGATGGCCGTCTCGGCCGTGGCATAGGCCGTCATCATAATGACTGGGAGCCGCGAGTCGATCGTTTGAATCTGGTCGAACGCCTCCAGCCCCGACATGTCGGGCAGCCGTACGTCGAGCAAAACCACGTCGGGTTTTGCCTGACGCACGGCTTCGATGCCCTGACGCGCCGTGGGAGCCGTCACCACTTTCAGGCTATCGGATTTCAGGCTGCGCTCCAGGGAATAGAGCACGTTGGGTTCGTCGTCGACAACGATGAGCGTGGGCATGGACGACCTCAGCGGCTGGTGTGCGTAGAAGGCAGGATGGTGGCATCGCCGCGCGGCGCCACCATGCTGTGATTTTCCGTTTCGCCGGTCTCGGCGGGCGCAACCTCTGCGTCAGCCTCCCGTGGGCGGGACGCAGGAAGGCGCACGCTGAAGGCGGCGCCTCCGGCCGCGCGGTTTTCGGCGGTGACGCTCCCGCCGTGCGCCTCGGCGATGCGCTTGCAGATCGCCAAGCCCAGGCCTAGACCCGTTTCCTTAGTGCTGAAGAATGGTTCGAATACTTGCTCCGCCGAATCGGCGGGAAGGCCCGGGCCCGTGTCCGAGACGGTCAAAACCACCTCGCCGGGGACATCCTCCGCACCGAGTCGCTCGGCGGCATCCAGGAGCGTCGCGTCAGCCGCCGTCGACCGACGGACCAAGTCCACCGCCCTGCGCCGCGCCTCGATCGTGATGGTGCCGCCGTGCGGCGTCGCATCGAGCGCGTTAAGCAGCAGGTTGAGCACGATTTGCCGCACCTGCACCGGGTCGGCATCGACATACAGCGGCGCGTCGCGCAGCGATGTGACCACCTCGACCGATTGCTGCGCCGCCCGCTGCGACACCAAGTGCAAAGTCTGTGTTACCAGCGACGTCACTTCCAGGCGGCGCTTCTCCAGCCGGGGAGGCCGGGCAAAGTCGAGAAATGTTTGCAGTAGGTGTTCCAGGCGGGCGATCTCTTCCTCCAGAACGGAAAGGTCGCGGCCGCTCAGTCTTGCCGACGCTCCTTTCTCCACCTCTGTCTGCACCAGGATCTTCATCGACATCAGCGGATTGCGCAGCTCGTGGGCCATGCCGGCCGCCAACTGCCCGACGGCCGCCAATTGCTCGGCACGCATCGCCTCGCGCTGGCTCGCCTGGAGCCGCTGCACCACGGAGCTCGTTTGGTCGGCGATGGTGCGCAGCACCGCTTCGAGCTCCGTAAAGCCGGCGTCGGCCGACAATGTGATCGGGCCCACCACCTCATTCAGCTTGCCCGCCGTGTCGCGCACCGGAAGCGAAAGCTGAACCAGCGAACGACTCAGACCGCGGGCAATGGCGTAGCCCGAGAGAAGCCCGGCCATCGCCCCGCACGTTCCCAGCAGCAACAGCCCCAGGCCGATTCGGTTGGCCAGTTCGCGGTTTTGGTCGCTGTGGCGCTGGGCAACCTGTCGGAGGTAATTCAGCAGCTCTTGCGAGGGCGTCAGTACGTCGGTCGCCAGGGCTTCCAGCTCGTCGCTTGTCGCGGCCTGAGCATCCGGCGACTGCGAATCGTTCGATGGCGGCCCGCGCTCCATTTGTGTCAGCCGATCGAGCAAGCGCTCGTGACCGCGCCGGGCCAGCTCGATGTGGCCGCGGGCGACGTCGTCGGTGGCCGCATGCTCTAAATCGCGCAAATGGCTTTCATTCTGACGAAAGGCGGCAATCGATTCGTCGAGGTCGTCGCGCTGGCCCGAGCGGAGGAAGCGTCGCATGTCGGCAACCCCATCGCGAGCGTTCAGCACGAGCTGCTCGCTGGCCACCATCGATTTGATGTACTCGTGAAGCCCTTCCGACACCTCCTTGTTCACGCGGTGGACGTACCACGCCCCCGCGCTGCCCAGAATCAATAGCAGCGCGCTAATGGTGATGACCGGAGCCAACAGCAGAAGTGTAAAGCGCGACTTCACGGCGGGTCTCTGTACAGGAAATGGTCCGATTGGCGACTAATTGTGCATCGGGCCGCTACCTTGCAATCATACGGGTGGGCCGACCTCCGTAAGAGCTTTGCCGGCAAGATCAGCCTGCCAAATCCAGCCGGGCACTTCACGCCAAGTCTTGCCGCCCGAGATGTGTGATTCCCGCCACCGCAGCGCAAAGTGTTGGCGGCCATAGCTCTCAACTCGTGCTACCTGGCCTTTGCCGTTCCGGCGAACACCGCGGCTGGCGGCACCGTCTCGACCGGCACCGCAGTTCTTCGGACACCAGGGCCACATGCAATTCCGATTCCAGCGGCGATTCGCAGGGGATGGGATTTCGGTTTGCGCATCACCTTGTCGCGCTGCCGCGCGTTTTTGGGCACCGCCGACAGCGGCACGCCGGTTGCTGCTTTTTTGCGTCATACCGGGTTTGTGGCACCGTCACGAAAGGGCACCCGCGATGTCGGATTCGTGAGTCCGCCGCGTTCAGGGTGCTCGACCGGCACATGGTTCAAGGAAAGCAAAATGTTCGGCGTTGGCTCGATGGAAATGCTCGTGGTCGGACTGGTGGCCCTGATCCTGTTTGGAAACCGTCTCCCCGGCGTCATGCGAAGTTTGGGACAGGGGTTCTCGGAATTCAAACGTGGGTTGTCGGGAGAAGGGGAAGACGACGCCAAGCCAAACGGATAGCACTGCACTCGTCGTCGGCCCGCAGTAAGGCATCGTTCCGAGACAAATCAGGTTTTGCCCGTCGAACGGAAGCGGCGTGAGGCCGGCATCTTGTATCGCCGGCTCCCGCTCGCGGTGCAGGGAAGCTTCTTTGATCGGCGCCATTGCGGCGTCGCGCGAGGCATTCATTCTAGCGGATGTCCACGGATCGCTTGCCGTGGTATCGCACGTGTCGATGCCGGGTCCGTTCCGCCCTCTTTGTTTTTGACGGAGGTTTGCAACATGGCACAGAAGCCAGCCCCTCAGAAGCCCAATCCCTCTCCGGCGCCGGGCCCCAAGTCGCCTGGCGCGCCCATGCCCAAACCGGGTAAGTAACACCCGGACGACGTGCAACTGTCTCCTTGGGGCTGTGCTCCCGAACCAACCGCGAGCCGTTCGCGGCTCGAGCGCGCGTCGCTTCGCCGCGCAGTCGCTCGTGTCGGCGGCTCACGATTCAGGGGGCGTTGCTCCCGCATACGGCCCACTGGCCGAAGGAGCGGCCGAGTCGCACAAACGCGACTCGGCCGTGTTCTTTTTCTCACCGGCTGCGACGGTCGGTTCGCGTTTCTTCGACATGCTCACTCGGCGGAGCGGCCGATTCACGCGGCAATGAGGACGACGGCCGGCGGGGCCTCATGCCGCACCAGTGACGCGCTCCTAGTCGAAACAGTACGACGAGCGATCGGACCGCTTCGCGCGCGTTCAACTTCGAGCTTCCCTTTTTGCGGTCGACGAACACGATAGGCTTCTCGACGATGCGGGCCCCCACGCAGCTCAGATGCCAAAGCGTTTCCTCGTAAATCGAGTAGCCGCGGCTGGTGAGCGAATCGAGGTCGAGCTGGCGGAGCGTCGCCACGCGGTAACACCGCAGAGCGCCGCTGGCATCGCGAACCTTGAGACCCAACAGTAGCCGAGCCAAAACATTCACGCCGCGACTCGACACACGCCGGAAGAGTGGCCACCCCTCGACGCCCCCGCCGGGCGTGTAGCGCGACCCCAGCGCCACGTCGGCAACCGACTCCCCGTCCTTTTCCATGGCGGCCAGCAACACCGGTACATCGGCCGGGTCGTGGCTGTGGTCGGCGTCGAGTGTGGCGAGGTAGGTGTAGTCGTTTTCGACCGCGTACCGCATCGCGGCCACGGTGGCCGTGCCGAGACCCTGCTTTGCCGGGCGGTGCAGGCTGTGAAAGCGATCGTCGCGGGCCGCCTGTTCGTCGCACCACTGGCCCGTGCCGTCGGGCGAATTGTCGTCGATCACGAGAATGTCGGCAATGGGCAACTGCCGGCGAAGAGAACCGACGACGGCTGGCAGGTTGTCGATCTCGTTGTAGGTGGCCAGCGCGATGAGAATTCGACGGGAATCGGTCACGATCGTGCGCCCCTCGCGGTTAGCCGCGACGCGCAGCGGAGCGCTTGCCAGGGATTGGGGATTGGGGATTGGGGATTGGGGATTGGAGAAACTGTCATTCCCGCGCAGGCGGGAATCCAGTCCGAGCCCTATCGGTCGGCCTATTGCCATTCGCTCCGCAAAGAGCCGGGAAGCGCGGACGTCCTCTCGCGGAGCGAGAGGCGACGCCATCAAGGGTGGACGAGGGGACTTGAACCCCCGACCCCCAGATCCACAATCTGGTGCTCTAACCAACTGAGCTACGCCCACCACGTCGGATCAAAGGGACGGGTTAATCTACCCCTACCCCCGAGGAAGGTCAACGGAAGGACGAGGCGACGCCGAGTGCCCGACCTCACCGCGTGAGTTCTTGCGCGATCGTTGTGATGGATTTGTGTCGCCGCGATTCAACCCCGGCCTTCCGGCCGGAGCTATTCGATTTTCATTTCTAGCGATCCACGCGGCGCCTTCAAAACGGAAACCGCTCGTCGAGATCAGCGGCTGAGAGCTCGACCAGAAACGTCGCCAGCCGCTCGACGAGCACTTCCATTAGTCGCTGTCCCTTTTCGGCGCTGGCGGCGTGCGGGTTGCCCGATCCCGTATTCGTTGTAAGCAGATGCCACGGCCGCGTGATCGATACCCAGCCGCGATTGAGCGCCTCGAATCGCGACTTGGCCGTCGCGCCGTCGTCGGCCGCGAGCGAACCGTCTTCGCGCCGCGCCACGAGATGCGAAAAGTACGCCAGCGCCAGCGACGTTTCCATTTCGCCCGCGTGGTCGTCGCGCTTGTCAAAGATCTCGCCGTAACAGTCGGCCGGCATACGAAACCAGTCGCACAGGAACAGGTGCACCGGCGTCAAGCCGCACAGCTCCCGCAACAGCGGCTTGAAGTCGTTGCCGCCGTGCCCGTTCAACAGCAGCATTTTGCGGATGCCGCTGTCGGCGACTGACGCGACCAGATCACCGATCACGCGAAACAGCGTCGTCGGCTGCAAGTTCATCGCCAGCGGAAACGCCCGCAGGTTGGTCTCCGTGCCGTACGGAACGATGGGCAGCAGCGCGACTTTTGCACCGCGCTCGTGAGCCGCCTGGCATACGCGCTCGCCGATGGCCGTGCTTTCCAGCGTGTCGGTGCCGTAGGGAAGGTGCAGGTTGTGCGGCTCGGTGGCGCCGAGGGGCAGCACCGCCACTTCGTAGCGGTTCGCCTTGACGTGGGCGTAATTCGTTTCGGCCAGTACCCAGGGTCGCATGACGTTCGATCCACCAAGGTGCAGAAAACGGACTCTATGCAGACAGAGTTTTCAGTGTTCAGTTTTCAGCCGGCGGCAGGACGAGCGACTGACAACGGACTGCGGAATCGGCAACACGAGCGGATCCCCGGCTGAGCTATTTTTCCGGTTCGCGCAGCGCGGGGATCTGTTCTTTCAGCCGCGCCAGCCCCTCGGGCGTGACGGCCGTGCCGCTCACGTCCAACACTTTGAGATTCGCCAGCGGCGCGAGCTCGGCCAGACCTTCGTCGGTTATTTTCGTGCCGGAAAGGTCGAGCTGCTCCAAATCGAGCATGCCAGCCAGGTGCGCCATCCCCGCGTCGGTGATCGAAGTATTACCGAGCCAAAGCTCGCGCACCAGCGGCGAAGGTTGGAGCGCCGCCAAATCGGCGTCGGTGACATCGAGCCACCGGCGGTAACCGGCATCCAGATCGGCCAAAGAGATCCCGGTCAGCGTCGCCAGCGAATCATCGCGATCGCGGGCGCGGTACACCAAGGCGAGGTAATTCGAGAGCGCGCTTCGATACTTGCCATCCTCGCCGTCCATCAGGTAATGCGCTAAGCCCGCCGACTGGCTGTACAGCCGCCGCACATCTTCATGCTGCTGCAATGCGGGACGCCCCAGCAAGACGAGTTCCGCCAGCGGCATGTAGAATCGTTCGCTGAGCGCTCGTTGCCGGGCGTACTGCACGCGGCGTGCGTCTAGCCCACCCACGGTATAGTAGCCGTCGCGTCGCGTGAGCGATTCCATGTACATAGCCGCCCCTTCGACGACCCAGGCGCTCGCTCGTTCCGCAACACCGGCCGTTACGCCCTCGACCTCCTGGAACAACTGGTGCGTCGCCTCGTGAAACCAAGTGGCGCGTGCTTCCGCATCGCCGCTGTAGAAAAAGGCCGTCTCGACGCCGTCGAAGTAGATTCCCTGCGACAGCTCGATCTGGGGATTCTCCGCGCGCAGCCGCTCGATGTACTGGTCGCGATCGCGGAACAGCACCACCTTGTGCTTCCGCCGCGGCGCCGCGGGCAGAGCCGGCTTGTCGATACGCCGCGCGAGCTCCTCGCGCGTGATCCAATACGGCGTATACACCTGCCGCCACAGGTCGAGCAGCGTTTCCAATTCGCCGGCGAGCTCGACGCCGGCCGCCGCGCTGTCGTTGGTGAGAACCAGGTAGTGGGGCGACTCGATCTCCCAGTACTTCCGCGCCGCCCAGCCGAGGCGGGCCTCGGGCACGGTCACCATCTTCGAGCGAATCGGTTCCCCCGCGCGACGCCACGCGCCACTCCTGTCTCGCGTGTAGCCAAGAATCTTACGCGCGTCGACGTGATCGGGGTCGTCGCGCAGCACGTCGCACAGATAGCGGTATGCCCGGGTTACGTCGCCGCCGCGGCACTCTTCGCGGGCCAGCTCGTACAGCGCCTTGGCACGCTCGGTCCGAAGATTGCGGAATGCGTCGTACCATTGCCGCTTCCGCACGGCCAACGGATCGTCGGCGGTCGGGTGCAGAACATCTTCTTCGGTGGCCGGAACGAACAGGTACTGTCGACCGGGATCGCGGCGGATGAGCCACGCCCGTGTCGCGGCGGCCTGTTCGGCAAATCTCAGCTTGTCGCACGTGTCGGCCAGCTTGGCGAACTCATCGGCGAAGCGCTGCTCGAGCTCGGCAAACGCTTCGTTGACCGAATCGGCCGCACGCGCGGCGGTAAGAGGCGCCACGACGAACGCTGCGCTCGCGAGAATTACCAACAGCCACCGCGCAGCTCGGCGCAACGGTGGCGTCGCGCGTGGTTCGGCGCGAAATGCACAGTTGCCAGCGGGGCAATTCATGACGCGATTCCCGAGGATGCAGCGCAGCGGGCAGCGCGGTCAGGGCGCTTACGTCGTTCCAGTGCCGTGATTCCGCCTGACTATAGTGTACCATTGGTGTCCACGGCGGAACGCGGATTTGCGCAACGTCGCGAAGACCCACGGACGGCAATCCGTGGGCTTAGGGACGTTTTGTTCCGCGAACGCAGCTAATCCGCGAAGGCCGCGTCGAAGGCTCGGCCGCTGGGAGCGAAATCGAGTCGCTTGGTGAACTCGCAAGCCTCACGGGCGCCGAACTCGCGGTCCATGCCTGAGTCTTCCCACTCGATCGACAGCGGTCCCTGGTAGCCCACCTCGTTCAGGGCGCGGATGATCTCCTCGAAATTAACTCCGCCGCGTCCCGGGCTGCGGAAGTCCCACCCACGTCGCGGATCGCCAAAGTTGAGGTGGCTGGCGAGAATGCCGCTGCGGCCGTTCAGCGTGGTGATGGCGTCCTTTACGTGCACGTGGTAGATGCGGTCGGGAAACGCGCGGATGAACTCGACCGGGTCGACCCCCTGCCAATGCAAGTGGCTGGGATCGAAGTTGAAGCCGAACTCCTCGCGTCGATCGAGCGCGTCGAGTGCCCGCGCGGCGGTGTGCAGGTCGAACGCGATTTCTGTCGGATGAACTTCGAGGGCGAACTTCACACCGCACTCGCCGAACACGTCGAGAATCGGATGGAATCGCTCGGCCAACAGATCGAAGCCCGCGTCGATCATGCTCGGCGGCACGGGCGGAAACGAGTAGTTGAGGTGCCAGATACTCGAACCCGTGAAACCATTGACCACTTCAACGCCGAGCTTCTGGGCAGCACGGGCGGTGTTCTTCAATTCCTCGATGGCCCGCTGATTCACCTTGGCCGGGTTGCCGTCGCCCCACACGTACGGCGGCAGAATCGCCTTGTGCCGCTCGTCGATGGTGTCGAGCACCGCCTGACCTACGAGGTGGGCGCTGATCGCGCGGCATTGCAGCTCGTTGCTTTCCAGCAGGTCGCGCTTGCGGGCACAATAGCCTTCGTCGGCCAGGGCCTTGTCGACCTCGAAATGGTCGCCCCAACAGGCCAGCTCGATGCCGTCGTAGCCGAACTCCCTGGTTTTACGAGCCATCTGGTCGATCGTCAGGTCGGCCCATTGGCCGGTGAACAGCGTCACGAGTCGCGCCATGTTGTGTGCTCCTTGAGGCGTGGAGGGACCCGCATCCGGCGAAGAGAAGCAGTACCGAGGAATGCTCAAAGTGGCCGTTGCTCGTCGATCCCGGACTTTTGCGAAACCAACATTTTGGCGTTCGATTGCGGCTCGTGCAACCATTGCGGGCACGGCCGGAAGCCGTGTTTTCTCGATTGGCGCCGAGAGTGCTATAATTGTTCGCGCAGGTCTCCCAGATTAGCCGCGAATGGACGCGGCGCTTTGCAGAAGCCAATCAAATTCAACCAATCCCCGGTCTTCCGACCGGGGCTGTTTAAGCGGAATCAACGATGCGCACGAACCGCCTTGCCGCATGTGTCGTCGCAATCGCAATTGCCGCGCTGGCCGGCGTCGCACTCGCCGCCCCTCGCGTCGAGCTGGAGTTGGTAACCGAAGAGCGTGCCCCCGTCACTGCGCCGCAAGCGTGGATCGAGGCGCTCAAGAACTCCGGCGCCGATAGCCTGCGCGTTCGCTCCGCGCGATCGGGCGACAAGGCGGAAGTGGTCACCCGCGGTTCCGGCGAGTCGGCCAGTTACGCGGTTACCGGTGTCATTACCGATCGCAACCAGCTTATCCTGCCGGGCGGCCGCCGCTTTACGCTGAGCGACAAGGGAGCGATCAAGGAGTGGATCGCCGACCTGAAGCTGGGAGGCGCCGATGATATCGGCGCCGAACGCGGCGCGTTCGGGCTCACCAGCAAGGAGCTGGTCGAAGCGCACGAGACGCTCTCGGTCAAAGTGTCGTTCTCCACGCGCGGGCAGCCATCCGATTCAGTGATCGATAAGATCTCCCGCGGCATTACATTGCCGATCGAATTGAGCGCATCCGCCAAAGCCGCTCTTGCCGCCGGCGACCCCGTGCCCGACGAGTTGAACGGGCTTTCGAGCGGCACGGCGCTGGCGGCGGCGCTGCGGCCACTCGGGCTGGTACTGGTGCCCGACAAACCGCGCGGCGGAAAGCTGCGCCTGGTCATTACCGACGGCCGCAGCGTGAAGGAGACGTGGCCGGTCGGCTGGCCATCGGGCAAACCACCTCGGGAAACGTTGCCCGACCTGTTCAAGTTTCTGAACGTGGAGATCAAGGAAATCGAGCTGAGCACGGCGGTCGACGCCATCCGCAAGCGGGTCGGCGCTCCGCTCTTGTACGACTACAACTCGATGGCCCGGCAGGGCATCGAGCCGTCCGAGGTGAAAGTTTCGCTCCCTTCCGGCCGAACATTTTACGACAAGGCGCTCTCGCAGTTGCTCTTCCAAGCTGGGCTCAAAAGCGAGTTGCGCGTCGACGAGGCCGACCAACCGCTGCTCTGGATCACGACGCTGAAGGAGTAGTGGATTTGCCGGCAGGCCTGCTCAGAAAATCAGAGGGCAGAAACACGCTGCCCCAAAGGGGGAACACCCAGCCATTCTGCTATGGGGTTCCGCCCTGCTTGCCGCACGACGACGCGCAGAATGGCCGAGTGCGCGGCGAACGGGCCGCGAAAATGCTCGACACGCGTCGAGCCCTGGGGATTGCCCGACTTCTGGCAGACGCCGCCGCTTGGGCAGCAAAATCACATCCTGTGACAAGGACGAGTCGTTCTCCCGTTAGCGGGAGATCGACGTCGTTTTCTCGATCGTTCCACCGCGATCGAGGAATTCATCCTCGCAAGGAGCCGGCAGATGACTGAACAAATCTGGAGTTTGCAGTTGGGTACGGGGCCCCTGGTAGCCACGGCGCTTCACGACGGGCACGAAGTACGCGAGGAACTTCTCGAGCACATGGCCCTTGACGAACTGGCTCGACTTCGCGAGGAAGATCCCTACAGCGGACTTTGGACCGCTCTGGCTCCGACGCGCATCGTCGGTTTGCGTTCCCGTTTTGAGATTGACCTGAACCGGCCTCGCGACAAGGCTCTCTATCGCACGGCGGAAGATGCTTGGGGATTGAACGTCTGGAAAAACGAATTGCCGGACGACGTGGCACAACGCTCCTGGGACCAGCACGAAGCCTTCTATCAGGCTCTTCGGGACCTGTACAGCGACTTCACTGAGCGATACGGTAAATTCGTGGTCTACGACTTGCACACCTACAACCATCGGCGCAACGGTGGGGAGGCGGCGCCCGCCGACGCCGAAAGCCATCCGCAAGTGAACGTCGGCACCGGCACCATGAAGGACCGGGCCAAGTGGGCGGCGGTCATCGACCGCTTCCTCCGCGAGCTTGCCGACTTTGACTTTCCCGGTGGTAAGCTGGACGTGCGCGAGAATGTGAAATTCTTTGGCGGAAACTGCGCGCGTTGGACGCACGAGACTTTCCCCGACTCGGCTTGTGTGCTGTCCATCGAATTCAAAAAATTCTTCATGGACGAGTGGACGGGCCAAGCGGAGATGGCGCTCGTGGACGCTATCGGTCAGGCGCTGCAAGCGACCGTTCCTGGAATCCTCCAGGAGCTGAGGAAGCTGTGACATGGGGGCTGCGAACAAAGGGCCGCGGCGGCCTGAGGTCATCTCCGAGCGACTGATCGGCATCGTTTGTCAGCGTTTGCGCGAAAACAAGCGGGTGCGTCGATCATTACCGGTGTGGGGAAGGATCCACATCGACCGCCAACTGCCGTTCTTATGCGTATACCGTCGGCCCGTCCGCGGGCATGATGCGGGCACCGAGCGACTGGCCACGAGCGAGGCGTCGTACTTGATTGGCGCGGGGACGCGGAGATTGCAGCCGCAACTTCGGCAACTAGTGCATGCGGTTGCCGAAGTGCTGGTGGAAGAGTTCAGCGCCTGCCTGGTGTTGGAGCTTTGGGCCGGCGCGCCCGTCGTGTCGAAAGGCGCCACGACGACGGCCGACCTGGTGCCGCAATTCCGCGTGGTTTCCCCGAAGGGCCCGGCCGCCGACGCGATGGTGGACGAGTTTCAAGAGGCACTCAGTCGCATTCGTCTGGGTAAACGCAAGGCGAAAGTAACCACGACGTCGGCGATCAAGTGCGGCCCGAGGGGATTGCCGGCACTGCTGCCCAACGACGTGTCGGCCCAGATCGGTTGCCAAGTCTACGGTCTGGAAGTCACGCCGGTATATCGCGACAGTCAGAATGGCGAGGTCTTTCCGGCCGTGCTGCGCCAGTTGCGACGGAGCTTGACGGTTGCGTTGCGACGGTCCTTCTTCGAGTTTACCCGCAAACAGACGCTACATCGCCCGGCCCACTATCATGCGCTCGGTCGGAAGGCGGTGGTGCAGGCCGTTTGGGAAGTCGATCGCCAACTGGCTCAGGCATCGGACGCGTTCGATTTCTTGCTGCAAGTGACGCCGGTCAACAGTGCGCAGGCGTGGCAAGAATTCATCCGCAGTCGTTACGAACGCACACCCACCTTTCACTACCGGCCGCTGCCCGCCGAGCCGGTTGTGCTGAAGCGCAGCTTGTACAAGGCCCCCGTTGAGCGCGTGGAAGACCCTGCTCTCGCGCAATTGTTCCGGGAAAAGCTCGACGAGTTGGATCGACAGATCACGATGCTTCAGGATCGCAACACATCACGATTCCTGCACGAGAGCATTCAGTTGTACGGGGGCGTCGAGGACCGCCTGTACCATCGTGCTGTCGAGATTCTGGACAAGGTTCCGCGCCGCCGCCGCGAGGAATCGCGGGAAGCGCAGCTCTCGCCGGAAGCGTTCGCCGAGCGCGCCCGCGGAGAAATCGAATACCTCCGACAGCAGGACGCACGAGTCAACGCCTCGGTCGAAGTGCGCGACGACGTGTCGAGCCTGATGGTATCGCGGGGCAATCTGCTCATCAGCACACAGTCGCGCATTGCGCCTTCCCGCGTCGAGGCACTCATTCAGCATGAAGTGGGCACCCACGTACTCACCTACTACAACGGCCGATCGCACCCATTCCGGCAACTCTACACAGGTCTGGCCGGTTACGACGCCTTGCAAGAAGGCCTGGCCGTATTGGCTGAGTACCTGGTGGGTGGACTGAGTCACCCGCGGCTAAGATTGCTCGCCGCTCGCGTGATCGCGGTGCGCAGGTTGACCGATGGAGCTTCGTTCGTCGACGTCTTTCGCGAGCTCGTGAGCAAACATGACTTCGCGCACCAGGTGGCCTTTTCCGTCGCCATGCGGACGTACCGCGGTGGCGGGCTGACCAAGGACGCGGTGTATCTACGCGGGCTGCTCGAAATCCTGGACTATCTGAAAAAAGGGGGCGAATTGGAACCGCTGTTCGTCGGCAAAGTCGCGGTCCAGCACATACCGATCATTCGCGAGCTTCAATGGCGCGGCGTGTTGCGCGAACCACCACTGATTCCGCGATACATGACGCAGCCCGATGCACTTGCGCGACTCGATCAGCTTCACAACGGCATGCCCCTGTTGGACTTATTGGGGAGGAAAGGCGAATGAGAATTGGATTCCTCGTCAACGACGTCAAGACAGAAGAGGCTGGCTTTACGACCACGCGGCTGGGCTGTGAGGCGGTGAACCAGGGTCATGATGTATTCGTGATGGGCGTCGGCGACCTGGCCTACGATCCTGACGAATCGGTTCGCGCCCGCGCTCGCAGTGTGCCCAAAAAGAAGTACAAGTCGCACGAATCGTATCTCGCCGATTTGCAGGGAAAGAACTCGGTGCTGGAACGAATCACCGTGGATGAATTAGATGTGTTGATGCTTCGCAACGTCCCTTCCGACGATGTGATCAACCGTCCGTGGGCGGCGTCCATCGGGGCCGAGTTTGGGCGCGTGGCAATGCGTCACGGCGTGATCGTCGTCAACGATCCGAACGGCTTGACGAAAGCCGCCAGCAAAATGTACTTCCAGCTCTTTCCGGAGCAGGTTCGACCGCGCACGCTGATTACCCGCGACCGCGACGCGATCAAAGCGTTCGCAAAGCAAGAAGGACGCATTGTGCTCAAGCCGCTCCAAGGCTCGGGCGGGGCGAGCGTTTTCCTCGTGCGACCCGATGACATGCCGAATCTCAATCAAATGATCGATGCGGTCAGCCGTGATGGATACGTCATCGCCCAGGAGTACTTGCCGGCCGCGCAGGAAGGCGACATGCGCCTGTTTGTGATGAATGGCCGACCCCTTCGAGTCAGGGGCAAATACGCCGCGTTTCGACGCGTGCGCAGTGGCGGCGACATGCGGAGCAACGTCCACGCGGGGGGTCGGCTGGCACCCGCCGACGTAGGCGAGACGGCGCTGCGCATCGCCGAGGTCGTGCGGCCCAAACTCGTCCAGGACGGCATGTTCCTGGTCGGCCTCGACGTCGTCGGCGACAAGCTGATGGAGATTAACGTCTTTAGTCCCGGCGGACTGGGGAGCGCGCAAAAGTTCACGAAAATCAACTTCAACAAGTACGTCGTCGAAGCCTTGGACCGAAAGGTTCATTATATGAAGTTCTACGGCCGCAACTTCGACAATATCGATATGTGTACGTTGTAGGCGATTACTCTAAACCCATACTCCTTTTGCTTCCACGCGTCGGCTAACGGCAAATGCTGCTCGTTCGTAAAGGAATGACAGAATCGTGAAAGTGGGATTCCTTGTTAACGACCTCAAGACCGAGGAAGGCAAATTCACGACCAGCCGCCTGGGGCAGGCCGCGGTCAATCGTGGCCACGAGGTGTGGGTGATGGGAGTGGGCGATTTAGCTTACGACCCCGACGGCAAGATCCGCGCCCAGGCCACTTCGGTGCCCAAAACCAAGTACGCCACTTCGGACAGCTACACGGCGGAGCTGCAGGGGCAAAACGCCGTAAAGCGGCGCATTACGGTCGATGACCTGGATGTGCTTATGCTTCGCAACGTGCCGTCCGACGACGCGATCAGTCGCCCGTGGGCTGCAACGGCGGCGGCGGAATTCGCGCGAATCGCCATGCGCCAGGGAGTTATCGTCCTCAGCGACCCGAACGGCTTGGCGAAAGCATCCAGCAAAATGTACTTCCAGCTCTTTCCGGAACAGGTCCGGCCGCGAACGCTGATTACGCGCCAACGCGATGAGATCAAGGCGTTCGCCAGGGAGGAGGGAACGATCGTTATCAAGCCGCTGCAAGGCTCCGGCGGCGCGAGCGTCTTCCTCGTGCGCGAGAATGACATCCCCAATCTCAATCAAATGATCGACGCGGTGAGCCGCGATGGCTACGTGATCGCACAACAGTATCTGCCCGCCGCGGAACAAGGAGACATGCGCCTATTCGTGATCAACGGCAGACCGCTCCGCGTCGGAAAGAAGTACGCCGCGTTTCGCCGCGTACGCACCGGCGGCGACATGCGCAGCAACATTCACGCGGGCGGCACGAAAGCCGCCGCCGAAGTGGACAGAACGGCACTGCACATCGCCGAAGTCGTCCGCCCCAAGCTCGTTCAGGACGGAATGTTCCTGGTCGGACTCGACATCGTCGGCGACAAATTGATGGAGATCAACGTCTTCAGTCCCGGTGGGCTGGGCAGCGCGCAGCAGTTCGAGAAAGTGAACTTCAGCGCCCACGTAATCGAAGCGGTGGAACGCAAGGTGCAGTACATGCGATTCTACGGCCGCAATTTCGACAACGTCGACATGTGTACGCTTTGATGCACCTCTGTTACCGCGGGCCGAGAAGCCGCGCCGAGGCGATCGGGCTTGATCGCTGCATGGCATTCCATTTCACAGTGCCAGATCAGTAAGAGGCCGTTCCGCACCTCTCCTGCTCGACGACAGCTCGATAGCGCGGCAGGGCATCCAGCCGTCCAAGGTACAGTTGTTGCCTTTCTCCGGGCCGACACTCCACGAAAAGCCCGACCCGCCGCTCCTCTGGATCACGACGCTAAAGGATCAGGTTTCGCCCGGGTGCTGCCACCCTCTTTGCGCGCCGGCCGCCAGCATGAGCGCGGCCGGCCAGAAGGTGCCTTCGAACCAGTCCGTTCGTGTTACCGTCGAAAACCGCAAGAACTCGACCTCTGGACGGACCCAGGGGCGCCCCCCAGTGCGGGCACCTGAACCAACCGGTAAGCCGGTGCGTTTTCTCGACCGGGGCACTTCGTCAAGGCGATCTTGCGTTGCCTGCCCGCGCATTGAATACTGGCGTTCCCAACCTTGCCTCCACCGCTTCTTGATTGGTGAGGCATAAGGACTCTGCGGTCGCACGGAAGTGTCATCCTGCAATACCTGCATAGCCACGCCGGATGAGGCGCCAAACGAATCGGCCGCAATACTACGGAAGGTACTCTATGCGTCTCACGCTGGCTTCCAAGATCTCGATCGCGGTTTTGGGCGTGCTGTTGCTGGCTCTGCTCAGCAACATCGTGGCGATCGGCTCGGCGTACCGGTTCGAGGCAATTCAGACGACGCTGGTGGTGGAGAATCTCGAGAGCCTTCGGGCAGCCGAGGAATTGGAGATTTCGTTGTTGGAGCAGCGCGGTTACGCAGCATCGTATATCCTCGACGAGGGCAACGAGGCGTGGCTGGATCAACTCGATCAACATCGCCAGGACTTCGGGTATTGGCTGGGGCGGGCACGTGACGCCGCACGGTCGACCGAGGAACGAGAGGTTCTGGATCGACTGGAGGAAGTGCAGGGGGCTTATACGCGGAAGCGCGACGAAGTCATCGAACTGTACGATGCCAGACAAGAAGAAGCGGCGACAAAGATGCTGCTGCACGATGTTGTGGCGCTCAATCAACAGGCCTACGATTTGTGCGAAGACTACATCGCCGTGAACAATCGACTCGTTGATGACGCCAGTGCACGTGTCCGGCGGCAAGTCGAGCGGAGTACCGCCATGGCGATTGTCACGTTTGCCGTCACCGTGGTGCTGGGAGTGGGGTTACTTTGTTTGTTCTTTCAAGGGGTTATCTTTCCCTTGAAGAGGATGGCGGTGGAGGTTCGCGCCGTCGCGGGACAGAGGGAACGAGACGCAGAAGGGGCCATCAGCGATGAACTGCGCGAACTGGGCCATTACGTAAAGCTCCTGATGACCAACGTCGCGGAGACTCGCTCGGACCTGGAACAGAGCCGTACGCAGCTTGCCCATGCCGACAAACTGGCGGCGGTGGGAAAACTCGCCGCCAGCGTGGCCCATGAAATCCGCAATCCCTTGACCTCCGTTAAGATGTGGTTGTACTCGCTACGCCGCACCCTGGGTCAGGACGACCAAGCGCAGCAGAAGTTCGATATGATCTCGGAGGAAATCGCACGACTGGAGAGCATCGTCCGCAACTTTCTGGAGTTCTCGAAGCCACCGAGACTGAAACTGCAGCCACAATCCGTTTCGCTGGTGCTGGACAAAACCACCGAGTTAGTGCACCAATCCCTGGAAACCCAGCGGATTCGGCTAGTCCGCCGAGAGGGGCGCGAACTACCACAGGTCATGGTCGACGCCGAGCAATTGAAGCAGGTCTTTCTCAATCTGATCAATAACGCCATCGATGCCATGCCCCGCGGGGGCGAAGTACGCCTTTCCTGCGCGTCGGCGCATCGCGGTGGTCGCGACATGGTCGCGGTTCGTCTGGCAGACTCGGGAGGCGGAATGACAGCAGACGTCCAGCAGCGCATTTTCGAACCGTTCTTTACCACCAAAGAGAACGGTACCGGGCTGGGCCTTAGTGTCGCGGCATCCATCATGGCCCGACACGCTGGTTTGCTGGAATTGGAATCGTCGGGATCGCAGGGGACGCAATGGGTAGTCTGGATCCCAGCTGTCGACTCGAAATGCATGCTGCCCATGAGCGAATCGCGTATTCGGCCGGCGCTGTCCCCTTAAGTCGCGGAGTGACACCCCTCATGGGACGAATCCTTGTCGTAGACGACGAACGAGGCGTGTTGCACGCCTTCGAGGAAATGCTGTCCGGATTGGGACATCGCGTTTTCATGGCAAGCAACAGCGACGCCGCGCTGGAGTCCGTCCGCCAGCAGCAGCCGGATATCGTTGTCACCGATCTGTGTATGCCGGGCGCTAGCGGGCTCGACACGCTGCTGCGAATCCGATCCGTCAACGCGAAGCTGCCCGTGATCATCATGACCGGTCAAGGGACGATGGATACGGCCATCGAAGCCACCAAGCTCGGCGCTTTCGACTATCAACTCAAACCCTTCGAGCCCGATGCGATGGTGGCGGCTATTGACCGGGCGTTGGAGAGCGTCCGCCTGATGCAGCGGAGCGTCGAGTTCAATCCGGGCGTCGCCGCCGGTGCCGCCGACGCCATCATCGGCGATAGTGCCGGCATGCAGGAAGTGCTCAAGGCGATCGGCCGAGTTGCCGCGACCGATGCCACTGTGCTGATTCGCGGCGAATCGGGCACGGGCAAGGAGCTCGTTGCCCGCGCGATCTATCAGTACAGCTTGCGGGCCGACCGCCCTCTGTTGGTGGTCAATTGTGCGGCGATTCCCGAGGCGCTGCTGGAAAGTGATCTGTTCGGCCACGAACGCGGTGCGTTCACCGGCGCTCAGGCACGGAGAATCGGCAAGTTCGAGCAAGCGAATGAAGGCACCATATTTCTCGACGAAATCGGCGATACCTCCGCAGCGGTACAGTCGAAGATTCTACGCCTGCTGCAGCAGAAAACGTTCGAGCGGGTCGGCGGCAGCGAGACCATCCTGTCGAACGTGCGCATCCTGGCCGCTACCAACCGCAATCTGGAAAGTGCCATCTCCGAGGGGACGTTTCGCGAGGATTTGTATCACCGATTAAACGTCGTCACCATCCACGTCCCGCCGCTACGCGAACGTCGGGGCGACATCCCCAAACTGTTGAGTTATTTTCTCGAGCGATACTCGCGTGAGTTGAACGTCGAGAAGCCCGTCGTTTCCGACGAGGCACTGGAGGCAATCTGCACGGACGACTGGCCCGGCAATGTACGCGAATTGGAGCATTGCATTTACCGCACGCTCATATTCACCCGCGGCTATCCCATCCAGGCCGCCGATATCGCCCTCGCTCGCGACACCACGCAAAGCGCCTCCCAGCAATTATCCGGGGTGAACGACAAGCTGCTGCGCGACCTGGTACGTCGCTACCTGGACACACGTCGCGGCGAAGGTACCCATGACCAATTGCTCGCCAGCATCGAGCACCTCATGATCACCGAAGCGCTGGCGCGGTCGGGAGGAAACCAAACCCAAGCGGCTCAGTTGCTCGGTCTCACACGTCCCACCCTGCATGCCAGGATTCAGCGATACGGCATCGGACCGCCAAAAAAATGAACACCCCGCCTAAAAAATGAACGCCTTCGACTTGCATGCCGCAGCAATTCATCTCACGCCGCATGGAGTGGGACCGCCACTGGCATTGCTAGCATGGTCCACTTTCTGACAGCGGATTCCACCTTCTGACAGTCGCGGCGCAATCCCTCTCGACGGGCTTGCCGGGCACGAACCCGAAAGCCCACGACGTTTCGCGGTGTTCGCCTTCTCCCGCGCTCTGCATCTACGCCGCATGACCGATTCATCAAACACGGCCCGCCATTTGCACGGTCACGGTCCCACCCAGAAACGGGCAAGGATGGTCTCCCGCAATCTGAATACAAGGAGCGTAGCGATGTTGCTGTTGAGCCGACGAGTGGGTCAGGAGGTTGTCATTGCAGATCACGTGCGCGTGCGCATCGTGGCGGTTCGAGGAAAGTGTGTCAGGCTGGCTTTCGCGGCACCTGAGTCGGTACCCATCCATCGAGAGGAGATTCACCGCAAGCGACTTGAGTTCGCACCGAGCGCACAATCGATAGGACAGGTCACGGCAGGATCGACATGAAACTGAATCCATCCATGAGTTCACGGACCATCATCTTGGTGCAAAGGAATTCGTCCATGTGTTCACGAACAATTGTGTTGGCGGAAAGTGACCGCCACGATGAGGATTTAGTGATACTGGGTTTGGAGGGGACCGATGCCAACATCAATATCGTGGTGCTCAAGGACGGCCAGGCGGTCGTCGACTACTTCTTGCCGCGCACCAGGGAACGTGCATCCGGGACACCTCTTGCACAGCGAAACGGATTGAAAGTTCCCCCGATTCGTCCTCACGCATGCGACTTGCTGCTGTTGGAACTGGCATTACCGAAACTCGACGGGCTCAAGGTGCTCAGACAACTCCGATGGTTGTATCGAGCCGACTTGTCTTTGTTGCCGCCGATCGTCGTTTTGGGCGATTCCGACGACGACGAATTCGTCACCGAAGCGTACCGGTGCGGCGCCAGCGGCTACCTTTTCAAATCCGCGACGGTCGATCGCTTCGTCGACGCTCTACAACAGACGACCCGCTACTGGCTCCACACGATGCCGCGGGGCGTTGCTCCGCAACCCGGTTGGCGGGAATCGCCTCGCCGACTGGCGGGCGTCGCGGCGCGCTAAACTCCGCACACACAAGTCACCAACCGCGAACGTCGCATGCTTTCGCGGCACCTGAGTCGGTACCCATCCATCGAGAGGAGATTCACCGCAAGCGACTTGAGTTCGCACCGAGCGCACAATCGATAGGACAGGTCACGGCAGGATCGACATGAAACTGAATCCATCCATGAGTTCACGGACCATCATCTTGGTGCAAAGGAATTCGTCCATGTGTTCACGAACAATTGTGTTGGCGGAAAGTGACCGCCACGATGAGGATTTAGTGATACTGGGTTTGGAGGGGACCGATGCCAACATCAATATCGTGGTGCTCAAGGACGGCCAGGCGGTCGTCGACTACTTCTTGCCGCGCACCAGGGAACGTGCATCCGGGACACCTCTTGCACAGCGAAACGGATTGAAAGTTCCCCCGATTCGTCCTCACGCATGCGACTTGCTGCTGTTGGAACTGGCATTACCGAAACTCGACGGGCTCAAGGTGCTCAGACAACTCCGATGGTTGTATCGAGCCGACTTGTCTTTGTTGCCGCCGATCGTCGTTTTGGGCGATTCCGACGACGACGAATTCGTCACCGAAGCGTACCGGTGCGGCGCCAGCGGCTACCTTTTCAAATCCGCGACGGTCGATCGCTTCGTCGACGCTCTACAACAGACGACCCGCTACTGGCTCCACACGATGCCGCGGGGCGTTGCTCCGCAACCCGGTTGGCGGGAATCGCCTCGCCGACTGGCGGGCGTCGCGGCGCGCTAAACTCCGCACACACAAGTCACCAACCGCGAACGTCGCATTGGCAGCACCGTTTTGTACGGGCGTGCTCGCATGGGTTGCGACAGCGACGGTACAATGCGCGGATATGACCGCCAACGCCCCGCCGTCGCTGTTCATTGGCTCCGAAATTGCCGAATCGCTGGCCGATGTCGGCTTCACGCACGTGGTGTGGTTGCCCGATTCGGCGATTGGGCTGTGGGAGGAGGCGCTCGATTCGTCGCCGAGGCTTACGCTCGTGCGTGTTTGTCGCGAGGGGGAAGCGTGGGCACTCGCGGCCGGGCTGCACATCGGCGGCAAAAAGCCGCTGGTCGTCATGCAGACGACCGGCCTGTTCGAGTCGGGCGACGCGCTGCGCAACGTGCTGTTCGACATGGAGCTGCCGATCCTGTCGCTGATTGGCGCCCGAAGCTGGCTCGTGCCCGGTTCGAAGGACTCGGCCTTCCGTTTTGCCGAACCGATTCTGAAAGCGTGGGGAATCGACTACCGGCTAATCGCGCGGCCTGAAGATAAACCGCTGCTGGCCGAGTACTTTGCCGAGCGACTGAAAACCGGTCGCGCCGGCGCCGTCGTCGTCGCGGAGGGCCCGCCATGACCGAGCCGAACGAAAATCCTGCCGAGCCCGACCGCCGTATGAACCTCACCGCCGCATTGGAAGTTCTCGCCCGCGCGCGCACCGATCGACATGTCGTGGTCACCAACCAGGGCTCGGCCCGCGTGTGGCCGCAAATCGCCGACCACCCGCTCGACTTTCATTACGTGCCATCAGCCATGGGCGGCGCGATTCCCTTTGCGTTGGGTCTGGCGCTGGCGCGGCCAGACCGCGAAGTAATCACAGTCTCGGGCGACGGCTCGCTGTTGATGAGCCTGGGTTGCCTGGTGACGGTAACGGCCAGTCACGCGGCGAACCTCAGCATCGTGCTCATCGACAACGGCGTGTACGAGGTAACCGGCTGCCAGAAAACGCCCGCCGCCACCGCCGACGTCGACTACGCCGGGCTGGCACGTTCGGCCGGCTTTCCGAACGTGGCCCACTTCTGGGACGAAGGCGATTGGCAGCGCCGCGGGCCGAAGGTGCTTGCCTTGCGCGGCCCGCGGTTCATCTCGCTTGAGGTGGAACCGGTCCGGGGCGGCTATGGGCCAATTGCGCCTTGCCCGCTACTGGAACAAGTGACGAGACTGCGCGAGCGCCTGGCGCAAAGCTCCAAATAGCGAATTCCAAATCACAAACAACCTTCAACTCTCAAATCATAAAACGAACAGTCCGCAGAATCCGTTCTGCACTTTGCATTCTGCATTTTGCACGTCCACCCGGCAGCAGGTAAACTGATACCGGCCCATGTCGGACCTCGTCGCATGCCCAACGGCACCACGTCCGCCCGCAGCAGCTCATCCAGCCTCATCACGCGGCTCAAGGCTCGCGATACCGATGCCTGGCGCCGCTTGTCGCATCTCTATGGTCCCATCGTGTACGGCTGGCTGCGGCGGGCTGGCTTGCAGGATGGCGATGCAGCGGACGTCGTGCAGGAAGTATTCCTGGCAATCGCGCAAGGAATCGACGCCTTCCGCCGCGACCGGCCGGGCGACTCGTTTCGCGGCTGGCTGTGGACCATCGCCCGTAGCAAAATGCACGACCATTTCCGCGGCCGTGCCGGAGAGCCGCAGGCGGGCGGCGGCACGACGTTTCACCAACGCGTGCAACAGCTTCCGGAGCAACCCGACGAGCAGGAGCTGGCGGCCGAAACGAATGCACTGGCTCGCCGCGCCATGGCGCTCATTAAGACCGATTTCGAGGAGACCACGTGGCGGGCGTTCTGGCGAACCGCGGTTGACGGCCAAACGGCCCAACAGGTGGCAAGCGAACTGAACATCAACCTGGCCTCGGTCTACACAGCCAAGAGCCGAGTGCTGGCCCGCCTGCGGCAGGAACTGGCCGATCCGGTGGAATAGCTAGTTTTCAGTTTTCGGTTTTCAGTTTTCAGTGAGACAGCCGAGCATGGACGGTATGGACGATATCGACAATCGGCTGGATTCCCGCGCGCGGGAAGGACTCCAATCGGCTACGACACAACTCACTTCGGGCAACTGACCACGGACAACTGACAAATTCGCGGTGTCCCTGCGTATGGTCCTCCCATTTTCCTGTCAGGCTCCTGCGTTGTTACTAATGCCGGGCAATTGCCCGGAAAGCGGGCCACACCCTTCCACTCCGGAGAGCGGCCATGTCGGATTTGGAATGCCCTTCGCGCGACGATCTGATCGCCTTTGCCGTGGGAAAGCTGCCCGACGACCGCCGCGACGCCCTCGCCGTTCACGTCGATTCTTGCTCCGACTGCCAGCAAGAGCTGGCCACGGTCGGTGAAACGAATGACACGCTCCTGGCCGGTCTGCGGCAGCCGGTCGGCGCGAACCAATTTGAGGAAGAGTCGGCCCTGATCGGCGCTTTGGCCCGGGTCGAGCAGATCGGCCGCGAGCCCTCGTTCACTCGGGCACTGGCCTCAACAAACCCCGACGAACAAGCCGCCGACGAATTGGAGCTCGGCACGCTGGGCAGCTACCGGCTCATTGCCAAGATCGGTCAGGGGGGCATGGGCGCCGTCTACAAGGCGCTCCACACGCACTTGGAAAAGGTGGTCGCCGTCAAGGTCCTTCCCCCCGACCGCATGAAGGACTCCGCCGCCGTCGCCCGATTCCGCCGCGAAATGAGGGTCGTCGGAAAGCTCGAGCACCCCAACCTGGTGCGGGCGTTCGACGCGGGCGAGATCGACGGTAAGCATTTTCTGGTGATGGAGTACGTCGAGGGCGAAAACCTTTCGGCGATATCCCGCCGCTGCGGGCCGCTGCCCATCGCCGACGCCTGCGAGCTGATTCGCCAGGCCGCCGTGGGCCTCGAATACGCCCACGAGCACGGCCTGGTGCATCGCGACATCAAGCCGAGCAACGTGATGCTGAGCGTCGCCGTCTCGCTCCGCGAGCGGGTGTCTGCCTCGCTAGCTGCGTCGGCCGGCCAGCCGGACGCCCGCTCGCGGAGCGACGCGGCGACGGTGAAGGCGACCGTCAAGATTCTCGATCTCGGTCTGGCGCTTCTGTCCGAGGCCCGCGCTTCCCAGGCCGGCGATCTCACGGACACGGGCCACATTATGGGCACCATCGACTACATGTCGCCCGAGCAGGCCAGCGACAGCCACGCCGTCGACATTCGGGCCGACGTGTACAGTTTGGGGGCAACGCTCTATGCGCTGTTGACCGGCCGGTCGGTATTTCACGATCGACCGCACCTCTCGCTTACGCAAAAGCTGACCGCGCTCGTCACCGAGGAGGTTCCGCCCATTCGCGACCGCCGCGGCGACATTCCCCAGGAACTGGCCGCGATTGTACACCGCATGCTGGCCAGGAAGCCCGCCGAACGCTTCGCGACGCCGGCCGACGTAGTCGCGGCGCTCGCCCCGTTTGCCGACGGCGCAGATCTGCCGGCCCTGGCGGATGCGGCCGTCGAAAAGGCGCCGAAAACCGCGCGGGTCGACCCAACCAAAGTCGCCACCGACCCTTATCTCAGCCGACCCTCGACCGGCACGGAAGTCACCTCGGACCAACCTTCCGACGCGCTCCAGAAACCGCCGTCGGCCTCCCGCGCGGACGAGCGGCCCGGTGATCCGACGGTCATTCCCGTGTGGAACGAAAGCCCCACTCTCCCGCTGGGAGAGGAGCCGGGGGTGAGGGCTCGCGCCGGCTCAACTGTCGGACGCTTCCGCCGCCGGGTCGCCATCGCGGTAGCGGCGGGGATCGCGGGAATCGTGGTTCTTGCTGCGATCCTCGTTTCGCTCCGCACTCCCTACGGCGAGGTGGTCGTGGAATTGCCCGACGACGCGCCGGCCGAGTGGGCCGAACAGCTCAAAGTCGAGGTCCGCGGCAATGGCGATGTCAAGGTGGCCGATGCCGAGTCGGGCTGGACAATTGACGTCAAGAAGGGGAAGTACGAAGTGCAGCTTGCTGGCGGCGACGACCGCTTCGCAATTGAAGAAAACAGCGTGACGGTCACCCGCGGCAAGAAGACGTTCGTCCGCGTGACACTCAAACCCGCCGGCGTCGCAGCCGCTAAACCAGCCGTCTGGCAGCCCACGCCCGAGCAGCAGGCGTTTTTCGACGCGGTGGCGCTGGTGGGCGCTCGTCAGCAGGCGGCCGCCATTGAGCGGAAGCTGATGGAGGTGAACCCCCGATGGGATGGAGGGATTGGGCATTCCATCGACACGGAAACGCTGACGCACGTCGAGCTGAGCGGAGGCGCGCTACGTGATTTGTGGCCGCTGGCTGCGCTGACCGGGCTGGTCGAGCTCGATTGCTCGGGCACCAGCGTCGAGACCATCGGCTGGATCGAGCGGATGCCGCTAGTGACTTCGCTGAACTGCTCGCAGACTCCGCTTCGCGATCTCGGCCCCGTGGCACACCTCAACCAGCTCGAAAAGCTTGACTGCTCCGACACTGTCGTCTTCGACCTCTCGCCGCTTGCGGGATTGCCGCTGAAGGAGTTGCACTGCTTCACAGTATCGACATACAACGACGGCGCCATCAAGGTGCTCAAGTCGCTGCCGCAGCTCGAAACGATCAACGGGCTGACGCTTTCGGAGTTGGAAGCGCGCCGCAAGGAAATCGACGAACTACTGCGTACCCGGCCCGCCTTCACCGCCGAGGAGCACCTGGCCCGCGTCGTCGATAAGCTCAAGGAGTTCAACCCAGCGTATGACGGCAAGGTACAGGAGCGCACGATCGAAGGAGGCAGAGTCGTTCAAGTGGCATTGTCCGAGGGTCCGCTGAAAGACCCTTCCCCGCTGCGTGCCCTACCCGCGTTGAAGCACTTGCATTGCGCCTACAACGAAGTCTCGGACCTTTCGCCGCTGGCCGGGCTACCCCTCACAAACCTCAACGTCTGCCGAACGCGGATTTCCGATCTCTCGCCGCTGGCGGGGGTGCCGATGGCCCATTTGACCATCAATAACACGGCAGTTTCCGATCTCTCGCCGTTGAAGGGAGTTCCGCTAGCCTACCTGGACTGCAATGGAACGAAGGTCTCCGACCTCTCGCCGCTTAAAGGAATCGTGCTGACGACTCTTCTTTGCAGCGACACGCAGGTCTCGGACCTCTCGCCGCTGGCGGGAATGCCGCTGACCCACTTACATTGCGTCGGGGCGCGAGTCTCGGACCTTGCTCCCCTATCCGCCACGCCGATCGCCGAGATTCACTGCGACGAGTCCCTGGCCCGCAAGAGCGCCCCAGTTCTCAAGGAGATCGTCACGCTCAAAACCATCAACGGCCAGCCGGCGGCGGAGTTTTGGAAAGAGTAGCGAGAAAGTTGAGAGCTGAGAGTTGAGGGTTGAGTGTCAAGTGACCAGAGTCCAGAGCCGGGCGGTTAGCGGAGAATTGCGATTCGAGAGAGAAGAGAAGAGCCGAGAGTCGGGCATTCGGTCGAGAGGCAGGCGCGTATTAGCAAGATTGGCGGCGAGCGCAACTACGACTGCAGCATCCGAGAATTGAGATTCAAGCCGTACGCCTCGGCTCGATCAGTCGAAGAATTCTCGGAACAAGCTTCGTGGGAACCACCAACACGGTCTGTCCCCTTTGGGCCATACTTGTCTCGATTTCCGCGGCCTGCTGTTCTTCGGTCAGGCGATCGTGGTGCTCCGCCAATTCGCGGATTCGCCTTTGCGTCCAGCCACGGGGTAAGCGCTGCTTCTTCATCATTTACCCGTACAGCCAATCCTCGACGCGCAGACCGGGCACCCGCTGGAAGTCACGCAGATTGGCCGACAGAAGTAGTGCGTCGTTAGCCAGCGCAATCGATGCGATTTTCAGATCTTGCGTGCCGATGCGGATTCGCGCTTGGCGAAGTCGCGCGAACTCATGCGCCGCAGCCTCGCTCCACGGCGCAATGTCCCATTCGCCGAGCGTCGCGATCAGTCGGATCAGACGGTCGTACGGATAGATCTGCTTCTTGACGTCGCGAAGCCGACGGACTTGGGCAAGCCATGCTCGGAACTGTTCCGCCACTGAGATAACTGGTATCAGGACCGGGTCGGCGGCGCTCCCCAGTCGTTCGACGAGCTGCGCATGCTTTGCATGGCGCCCATCGGCCAGGACGCTGAAATGGTCGGTGTCCAGCAGGATCATCGCCGCGTCTTGCGTTTTGCGGTCCTCGTAGCCCTGGACTTCTTGCGATCCGCCTCCCGGAGCCGCATGGCGTCTCGAAGAACTTGTTGCATGCCCTCATCGTCGGTAAATGCACCGATCGTTCGCCGCCAATCCTTCGACCTGCCTTGTCTGCTTGCGCGTACGTCGTCAAGCAGCTTGCCGAGCTGCGATTCAAGAATCTCGACACGTTGTTCCAGGTCTTGTGTAGCCATCGAAGTGTTCCCGTGGACCCTGTGGCATCGCGATCCCGATTGTACCAGACTCCCCTCCGAGTGGACAAAGCCGCCTTGGGTCACTTTACATTCCGCACTTTGCACTATGCAATGTGCATTCTGCACTCGCCGCCTACTTCACCCTCGTCATCTCAAACAGGTTTGTCGCCTGCGGGCCGAGGAAACCCTCGAAGCGTACTCGCTGGCCGGTCTTGGGGTCGAGCACTTCGTTGCGCTCGGCCAGCTCGAAGTAGGCGTAGGTCCAGTCGATGGTGGTGGGCCGCCCGGCGTCCATGACGGCGACGGGGATCGTGACCGCCTCGGTGGCCGACTGCCGGAGCTTTGAGCCGGGCTCGCCTTCGATCTCGGCCTTCATGGGCACACCGGCGCGGCGGAGGGCGTCGATCGTCTTCTCCAGGTTGTCGAGCGACGCGACGCCGTGCGAGTTCACCAGCGACGTGAAGTGATTCACGTTGTAGCCGTGTACGAGCACCCAGGCGGCGTACTGGCTTTCGCGATTCAGCGCTAACACGTCGGCCTTGTCAGGCACGGGCCAGGGAAGCTGCTCGAACTGAGCGGCCGTGGTTTCGAGCAGCCGGTCAAACCCCTCGGCCGAGGCGTCGTCGAGCCGCGCGAGCGCCTCGAGCACGTCGGCGTCGATCATCGGTCGGTGATTTGCCACGGAGCGCTCGATTTTCTCCCGCGACGATGGGCTCAGCTCCCACGTCTTGAGCTCCGATACGAACAGCTTGGGGAATTGCGTGTTGGGATGCTGCAGGTGAATCGCCGTTAGGTGCTTGTCCTCGAAGTGGTAATTGCCGGCCGCGCGGTAGCCGAGCGCGTCGAAGATGCGCGCGATCGAAAAAATGCCGGTCGCCGGTCGCTGGCAGGCGAATGTGCGAAAGGCGATATGGTCGTTGACGAACGTGGCGCGGTGAGCGCGCACCACCTCTTCGTAACGCGCCACGTACGAAACGCGGCCGCGATACTCGTCCCACAACCGGTCGAAGAGCGCGATTGTAAAACGCTCGCGACCGTCGGCGGCGGGGTTAGCCTGGTGCGGGCCGGGATATGTCGTGCCACTTGCGCGTGCCATAAGTACTGCTCCTTGCGGTACGAATCGCTTATAGGGGGACGGCGGAAGTTGCCCCTCATGCATTGTACCGTAGGATTGAAGTGGCAGGCTTTCGGCGGTCGATCCTTGCGCTGAACACGTTAGCGGACAACAAAGTAGGTCCCGCTTGCCGAGCGGGACCTTGCGTTGTGGCTGGTCTCCCGACCGTGCCACACTCGCCGACCGGTAGGTCTCATCGCGCGAAATCTTCGGTCGATACATCGGCGGGGTCGGGAGACCCGCGCTGAACTTGACACAGGTCCCGCTCGGCAAGCGGGACCTACTGACCACGGACAACTGACCACGGACACCTTTTCGATGCTTCATCGCGACGCCAAGCCGAGCGTGCCTAAACTGCGCACTGCGCTGCCCGGCCCCGCTGCGCGCCGGTTGATCGAAAGCGACCACCAGTACACGTCGCCATCGTACACGCGCGTCTACCCGCTGGCGGTTCGCCGCGGCCTGGGATGCATAATCGAGGACGTCGACGGCAATCGCTTCCTCGACTTCACCGCGGGGATCGCCGTTTGCGCCACCGGCCACTGTCACCCGCGAGTCGTCGAAGCGATCCAGCGGCAGTCGTCGCAGCTTCTGCACATGTCAGGGAGCGACTTCTACTACGGCCCGCTGCACGACCTGGCCAAGAAGCTGGCCCAGATCGCTCCGGGCACCGGACCGAAGCGCGTGTTCCTGACCAACTCGGGCGCCGAGGCGGTCGAGGCCGCGTTCAAGCTGGCCCGCTACCACACGGGCCGGCAACACGTGATCGCGTTTTACGGTGCGTTCCACGGCCGGACGATGGGAGCGCTCTCGCTCACCGGCAGCAAAGCCGTGCAGCGGGGCGGATTCGCGCCGTTTGTGCCGGGCGTGACGCACGTCGACTACCCCAACTGTTTTCGATGTACGCTCGCCCAACCCGAAAGGGCATGTTGCCTCGATAGCCTGAACCAGATCGAGACAATCTTCCGCCGCACGGTGCCGCCCGATCAGGTCGCCGCCATCTTCGTCGAGCCGATCCAGGGCGAAGGCGGATACATCGTGCCGCCTCCCGAGTTCCACCCGCAGCTCAAGGCGCTGGCCGAGCGGCACGGCATTTTGTATGTGGCCGACGAGGTGCAGACCGGCATGGGCCGCACGGGCAAGATGTTCGCCGTCGAGCATTGGGGTGTTAAGCCCGACATCCTTTGCCTGGCTAAGGGCATTGCGTCGGGCATGCCGCTGGGGGCGATCGTCGCACGGTCGGAGGTAATGGACTGGCCGCGCGGCTCGCACGGGAGCACGTTCGGCGGGAACCCGGTGTCGTGCGCCGCCGCGCTGGAGACGATCGCGCTGTTGGAAGAAGGGCTGATCGACAATGCCGCCCATGTCGGGGACGATCTTGTGCAGCGGCTGATGCACCTGTGGCCGCGGCATCCGTCGATCGGGCAGGTGAGGGGAAAGGGACTGATGATCGGTGTCGAGCTGGTGCGCGACCGCCACACGAAGGAGCCGGCGCCCGACCTGCGCGACGCGGTCGTGCAGGCCTGCTTCCACAAGGGTCTGCTGCTGTTGGGCTGCGGGCCGAGCGCCGTGCGCTTCTCGCCGCCACTGGTCGTAACGGCTGAAGAAGTACAAACCGCGGTTGATATCTTCGAAGGCGCGCTCGGCGAGGTCGCGTCAGCCGCGGCGAGTGCCACGGCTACCAACGCATCGAAGGCAAAGTAACGCATGTTCGACGACGTGCTCGCCCGACTCGGCATCCGCGAAACGAATAGCGGAGTCTGCGCCGACGGTTGGGTCGCCAACCCGGGCGGCGGCGAGCTGGTGTCGCTGAATCCAGCCACCGGCCAGCCAATCGCGCGCGTGCAATCCGCGTCGCGCGACTACTACGACCGCGTCGTGCAATCGGCCACCGGCGCGTTTCAAGAGTGGCGCATCGTGCCGCCGCCTGTGCGGGGCGAGTTTGTCCGCCGCTTCGGTCTTCTGCTGCGCGAGCACAAAAGCGACCTCGGCCTGTTGGCCACCCTCGAAACCGGAAAGATCCGCTCCGAGGGTGAAGGCGAAGTGCAGGAGATGATCGACATGTGCGACCTGGCCGTCGGCATGTCGCGGCAGCTTTACGGGCTGACCATCGCCAGCGAACGCCCGCAACACCGCATGTTCGAGCAGTGGCATCCGCTGGGCCCGGTAGGAGTGATCACCGCGTTCAACTTCCCGGTCGCCGTGTGGGCGTGGAACGCCGCCGTGGCGGCCGTGTGCGGCGATTGCGTGGTGTGGAAGCCGTCCGGTCACGCGCCGCTGTGCGCCGTCGCAGTGCAGCACTTGGCGAATCGAGCCGGGAAAGAAGCCGGAGTGCCGCCGGTGTTCCAGCTTTGCGTCGGCTCGGGGGCCGAGACCGGCCGGTGGATGGCCGATGATCGCCGCCTGCCGTTGGTGTCCGCCACCGGAAGCTGCGGCATGGGCCGAAGCGTGTCGCAAGCGGTTGCCGCGCGACTCGGGCGAGTACTGCTCGAGCTGGGCGGCAACAACGCGGCGATCGTCGCGCCCACGGCCGATCTCGACCTGGCGTTGCGAGCCGTGCTGTTTGCCGCCGTGGGCACGGCCGGCCAGCGGTGCACCACGCTCAGGCGGCTTATCGTGCACGAATCGCTCGGCGATCGATTCGTCGAGCGGCTGGCCAAGGCGTACGCCAGCATCACGATCGGCAACCCATGGGAGGAGGGCGTGCTGATGGGTCCGCTCATCAGCCGCCAGGCGGTCGAGCAGATGATGACCGCGCTTGAAACGATCCGCCAGCAGGGCGGCGAGATTGTGTGCGGCGGGCGCGCTATCGACGGGAGCGGTTTCTTTGCCGAGCCCACCATCGTCCGCGCTCGGCCCGATATGCCGATCGTTGCCGAGGAGACATTCGCCCCCATCCTCTACGTGCTCACGTATCGCGAGCTGGACGAAGCGATTACCCTGCAAAACCGCGTCGACCAGGGACTATCGTCGGCCATCTTCACCCGCGACCTGCTCGAAGCGGAACACTTCCTGTCGCCAGCCGGCAGCGACTGTGGAATCGCCAACGTGAACACCGGCACTTCGGGCGCCGAGATCGGCGGGGCGTTTGGCGGCGAGAAGGACACCGGCGGCGGCCGCGAGGCGGGGAGCGATGCGTGGAAAGCGTACATGCGCCGCCAGACCTGCTCGATCAACTACGGCGGCGACCTGCCGCTGGCCCAGGGCGTGCGGTTCCACGTGCCCTAAAGGCGAGCGTAATCCATTTCAATCGCAGCTCGAATCGCCATCTCGCGCCGACAGCCACGCAACCGAAATCCCTTTGCGCTCTTTGCGCCTTCGCGGTAAGAAGCATTCTCTGCGCTCTGGAAGCATTCTCTGCGCTCTGGAAGCATTCTCTGCGCTATGGCGGTAGATCGGGCTCCTGTCGTCGGTGCTAGCGTTGCCGGTTCCGACTGCAATCGACCTGGGGCCGAACCACATTTGTTGCTAGAATCCCCGCCCGTTTGTGCGCCGCCGCCGGGACCCGCCGCGCCGTCTGCCATCGAACCGACATCCTAGCACCATCGAGCTTCCCATGACTCGCACGTCCCGCATCCTGCCCGTGCTGCTTGCCGCCGTTTGCTTGGCGCCGTGCGCGATCCAACCCGCGGTCGCACAAACCGACCATTACCCGGGCCCCTCGCGCCGCGGCGAGGCCCAAGGCGAACCCCAAGCGCCATTCGGCCCCCTCTCGCCCGAGCACCAGCAGTACCTCGACCAAATCCTCGAGTACTGGGAGTACAGCAGCAGCAAGATTGAGCGGTACCGCTGCCGCTTTCAACGCTGGGAGTACGACCCCGTGTTCGGCCCGCGCGACACGCACAAGACGTTCAGCGAGGGCGTCATCAAGTACGCCGCCCCCGACAAGGGGCTGTTCCAGGTGGAGCGGACGCTGCACTACGCGCCGCCGAAGCGCGGGGGCGAGGAACCGCAGTATGTCGAACGCGCCAACGAACACGGCGAGTTCTGGATTTGCGATGGCCAGTCGGTGTTCGAGTTCGACTACGCCAACGAGACGCTCAAGGAGCGCGAGCTGCCCCCCGAGCTGCGCGGCAAGGCGATCGTCGACGGTCCCCTCCCCTTTCTGTTCGGCGCCAAGGCCGAGTCGATCAAACAGCGGTACTGGGTGCGGGTCGTCACGCCTCTTGAGGCCGAGGGGGAATACTGGCTGGAAGCGTACCCCAAGACCCGTCACGACGCCGCCAACTACAAAAAGGTCGAGGTGATCATCGACGAGCATGACTTCCTGCCCAAGGCGCTGCAGATCTACGACGTCAATTACGACCCCCGCACGCAGCCCACGCGAACCGTGCTTGCATTCAAGGACCGCGAGATCAACTGGCGCGAATTCGATCTCGACCCACTCAAGCTCTTTACGCGCGAATTCCATCGACCCGAGAAGCCGCGGGGATGGAAAAAGTTGTTCATCCCCTACGATCAGGAACC
The DNA here is from genome assembly GCA_964415245.1 of uncultured Pirellulaceae bacterium. GTDB lineage: Bacteria > Planctomycetota > Planctomycetia > Pirellulales > Pirellulaceae > CAYQAJ01. Next base: position 36,639 of record CAYQAJ010000008.1, read on the forward strand.
GCCGGCCGACTCCTCTGCTTCGCGGCGCAACTTGCAACGGCGGCAGTAGAGAGCAGGCGGCCAACGTCATGCCGGCCCCGCCACGCGGCGGCGCCGGCATGCGCCGCGCCGGCTAGACACGTCGCGTTCACCGCGCGTGCCGGGTATCATCAAAAAAGCCGGCGCTGCGAGCCGCTGGGCTCTCGACATCGCGCCGGACTCTCCGTACTCGCGCCGCGAGTCGATGTTTCGACCATGAATGTCGCCGTATTCAGCACCAAGACGTACGACCGCCGCTTTCTCGAAGCGGCCGCCGGCGGCACGTCGCACAGTCTGCACTTCTACGAGCCGCGGCTGACGATCGAAACCGCGCTTCTGGCCCGCGGCTACGATGCCGTGTGTGCCTTTGTCAACGATCGTCTCGACGGCGACGTGCTGGCCCGGCTGGCGGAAGGGGGCGTTCGCGTTGTGGCTTTGCGCTGCGCCGGGTTTAACAACGTCGACCTGCAGGCCGCGGCGCGGCTGGGAATCAAAGTGCTCCGCGTGCCTGCCTACTCGCCCTATGCGGTGGCCGAGCACACCATTGGCCTGATGCTGGCTCTCAACCGCTGCCTGACCCGCGCGTACAGCCGCGTGCGCGACGGCAACTTCTCGCTCGAAAGCCTGCTCGGCTTCGATCTGCAAGGACGCACCGCGGGCGTCGTGGGCACCGGACAGATCGGTAGTGTGACCGCGCACCTGTTGCACGCCTTCGGCTGCCGCGTGTTGCTCTACGACGTGATCGAAGACGAAGCCTGCCGCTCGCATGGCCAGTATGTTCCGCTCGATGGACTGCTGGCCGAGTCGGACATCGTCACGCTGCACTGCCCTCTCGTGCCCGCGACGCATCACATGATCGACGACGCCGCGATCGCCCGCATGAAGCGCGGCGTCATGCTCATCAACACCAGTCGCGGGGCGCTGATCGACACGCAGGCGGTGATCGCCGGCCTCAAATCGGGCCAGATCGGCTATCTGGGGCTCGACGTGTACGAGGAAGAGGCCGACCTGTTCTTTGAGGACTTGTCGGGCCGCGTCATCCAGGACGACGTGTTCACGCGGCTGCTCACCTTCCCCAACGTGATCGTCACGGCCCATCAGGCGTTCTTCACCCGCGACGCGCTGGAGGCCATCGCCCGCACGACGATCGACAACCTGACGGCATTCGAAAGCGGGGGGCCGCTGGCGAACGAAGTGTCGATCGAGCGGATCAAGCGCTGACTGTCAATTCGTCGAAGTTGCATTTTGCACCGACTCAAGCTGATCGGCCGGCAATTCGATGAGCGAGTGCGAATCCGGCTCGCGCTCGGGATGGAACTCGACCAAGTACAAATGCCGGCCCTTGACTCCAATCGGCCCGCGGTCTTCCTTAACCACGCCCTGAACGGTTCGCGTTCCCAAGCGAAACGCGACCATTTCGCCGATGTGGAATTGAAGTCTTGGCATGAGTTGTGCTCCGAAACGGCGTTACCAAAGCGCCCCACCAACCAAAGCGTGTAAGTAATTGTACATCACCGCGTCAAATGTACGAGCAAGCGCATTCAAGGCGCGCCGCCATCCTCTTACTCTCGCCAAATGCAGCGCGGGGTTGCCCCCGGGTGCAACCGGATCGAAGTCCTGATGTGCAATCGCGTTCCGCCAGTCGACCAGTTCCTGCAGCAGTTCCCGCCGACGCTGGTTCCTTGCATCGACGGAGTAAACCTCCGTCCAGAAGTCGATTCCCAACCTGTTGAAATCGGCGCCGATGGCACCGGGATGCGGATTCCCTCGTCCAAGGCTTCGATTCCAGATGAACTCCACGCGCAACAACCCCTGCAATTGGGCAGGCGCGATTGCCACTACATGATCAATGCACTCCGAATGTAAATCCCGACAGTAACCTTGAAAGTGCGAGGATAAGAGCGCGGCATAGGAGTAGTTGATCTGCTGAGTCGCATATCGTCTGCCCCGTTCGGTCCCGCCAATCATTGCGTGGGCGTTCGCGATTTCGTCTAGCGCGTCGCTCCGCTGGCCGTCCCATCGAATCAATGAGTTAGAAGGCATTCGGCAATTGCCCCACGGCCTGCACGTAGTTGTGCAGGCGCTTCAACACGGTCGTTCGGTTCATTCCAGGGAGACTTCGTCCTTAGCGGCATCCGTTGAAGCGCCCGGCAAACCATCCTCGCGACGTTCTTCGAGGATCAACTCAATCGCCTCCGCGAGACTTTTCTTCGCTTCATCCTTCGTTCGCCCTTGACCGTTGGCGCCGGGAATCTCGGGGCAATATGCGATGAACCAATCGTCGTCCCTTTCGATAATTGCAGTGAACTCCTTACGAAATCAGGTTTCTCCTCATTCATGGCTTTCCGAGCCGGTCTGGGCAGGCTCCCCGCGCCAGCCGAAAATGAGTTTCCAACCGGCAACTCGCATTCCCTTTGGACAACTTGGATTGTAACTTGCGTCGTGGCAGTGCCCGCTTTGTGTCCGCGAGTCCATTCTAACCGAAAGGAACCAAGCGGTGAGTGAATCTCCAAGCCAGCAACCATCGGCGGTTCAGCCGCAGCAGAAAAGTTGGTGGGGGCGCAATTGGATTTGGGTCGTGCCCGTCGGTTGCCTGACGCCGCTTCTTCTCTGCGGAGGCTGCTTGGGGCTGTTTGTCTTCGGCATCTTTGGGGCGCTAAAGTCGTCCGAAGTTTACCAGCAGGCCGTGGCCAAAGCGCAGGCGAGCGAAGAGGTTCAGTCCGCGATCGGCGAGCCGATCGTTGCCGGGACCTTCGTCAGCGGATCGATTGAGGTTAGCGGCGCCTCCGGTAACGCCGATCTGGCCATCCCGATCTCCGGCCCCAAGGGATCCGCGACCGTGTACGCGGTCGCCAAGAAATCCGCTGGCCGGTGGTCATACACGACGCTCGAGGTCGAAGTGAAAGGCGCCGCGGGCCGCATCGACTTGCTGGCTGACGAAAGCCGATGACGGCATTGATTGCAAGTCCTTCTTGGCCTTGAGCGCCGGAATGACGCTCGAAGAAACCGGCCGATGTCGCTTGTCGGTTCGACCGTGTTCCGGTATGCGCTCTCCGCTTTCCGCTTGGACAGGTTTTCGCGCAGGTATCGACCGCGCGCGGAATCCTCTCGCTCACGCTTCGGGTTACGATTCGGGGGCTCACTCCGCGCGGTCGATCGCTTCGTTGATCAGTGCGCCGAGATCGACGATCGCTCGCAGCGGATCGACCAGCCGTGGGTGCACGATCACGCGGACGCGCTTTACGTAGTCGTCGAACTGCTCGCGGGCCAGCGTGTGCACCACCGGCGACACCTCGCCCAGCGGGCGGTAGCAGTCTTCCTTGGGAAAATACACCTCGACGTCGAACTCCACCTCGCGCTCCACCGGCGGGGCGTCGATCAGCACTTCGTGCGGCGTGACGCGGCTCCCCAGCCGCCGGCTCAGCACCGTCGATAATTCCTCGGCACAGGCCGCCAGCCAAGGATACGGCCGCCTTGCCAGTCGCTCGTAAATCTCGCGCTCTTGAAAGAAGCTGTACTGCGCCAGCCGCTTGTACAACCGCCGCGTAGGTCCAAACAGGCCGCTCAGCAGCTCACCGGCGGGTCCGTCGCCGGCGGACTTTTGCAGCGCCAGGATCATCGGATGCTCGGTGAGGCGGAACAGCGCGTCGAGGTCCAATTCGCCGTGCAACAGATAGAATGCGCGTTGCAACATCGCCGTTGCCGCACGCACCGCGTGATGCCAGTAGACCTCGCTGAACATGATGTACCGGGCGAAGACCATCAGCTCGGCGGCCGTGCGTCCCTTTTCGGTGATGGCCGGGCCGTCGCCCGCCTCGTTCAGGCACAAGCTGCTGATCAGCCGCTGCTGGTCGAAGTTGCGGCCGTACGGCACGCCGGCATGCAAACTGTCGCGCATCAGGTAGTCGGTTTTGTCAACGTCGATCGGGCCCGACAGGATGCCGTGCAGGATGCGGCTCTTGGCGTCGCGCGGCTTCTCGGACAACAGCGAAACCACGTCGCGGGGCTGAATACCCCAATCGTCGCGCAGGGCGTCGGCGATCTCGCCTTCCAGCAGAAAACTGTTGGCAAACAGCTCGTGCTGTGGCACGTCGGCCAGGTGCATGTCTTCGATGGGGTGGCAGAAGGGCCAATGGCCAAGATCGTGCACGAGCGCCGCCACGATGAGCAATTCAGCGTCGGCCGGGCGAATCGCCGCCGCGAACCGCTCATCGTGCGCCAGTTGCGCAAGATACAGTAGCGCGAGCCGGTACACTCCCAGCGAGTGCTCGAACCGCGTGTGGTTGGCGGCCGGATAGACCAGCGACACCAGGCCCAATTGGCTGATGTGGGCCAGGCGGCGGAAGTCGGCCGTGTCGATGATCTGCCGCACCCGCGGCGTGAGCGGCACGTCGAGCTCTTGCGGAATGCGAACCAGGTGGCGGCGATCGCTCAGGCCGCGGACCTCGGGAATGTGACTGATGGTGGTCATGGACTGTGGGCGTTTCCCAATACCGCCAAGTACCGCCCGGTCCGCCTCGTGGAGTCCCGACGTGTCGCTCGATCGATCGGACTCGCCACTCTACATCGTCGAGGGGAAAGCCGACAAACCCATCAACAGTCGCAGCGCGACCGAAACAACCAGGTACAGGCTGAAATGCAGCACGCCGCTGAGATACTCGAGGTCCAAGGTCGTATAGGCCGCGCCTCCGCCGGCCAGAAGCATGATCGGCACGATGATCGCCATTTGCGGCAGCGTGAAATCGGCTTCGCGAAACACGTAAATGTGCAACAGCCAAAGGCCGCCCCAGATGCCCGCGTACAAGACGGCGCAAATCCCCACGCGGAGATAGAGCTTGGTTCCGCGATGCGGCTCCAGCTCGGCGTCGCGCAAGAATGCGTAGCCGCCCAGAGCCAGTGGCGGCGCGAGCAGCAAAGCGCCCAATGCCAGGATCATAGTCGGCACGGCTTTGCCATATGTCAGCCGCATGAGTACGGCGACGATCAGTACGACGATGATCGAGCCGCCGATGACAACCGCCATGTTCACCGACAGCCGCGTCTCCTCGCGAAAGATGGGCTTGAGGACCCCGTGCCCCTTCGTCCCCTTGGGACCGAACGACTGCGGCTCATGAACGACGACCTCCTTCCCCTTCTCCGGCACGCTGATCTCGGTCTTGCAACCGGGGCACGGGCCCTTCTTGCCGGCAAACTTGTCGCTCACCTGGAATCGCTTGTGGCAACCGGGGCAGACGACGTGAATCGTCATAGGAAGTGCTCAAAGTGGGTGGATGTGGCGCCGCGCGAGTCTGAATAGTTTCCCATACGCCTGCGGTGCGTCAAGAATGCGCCTTTGTCGTCAACCGGCGCGCTGAGGGCGAGTTCGCACCGCGGCGTAGCCGCGTCCCGACCGCGTCTTCTCGCCGAATCCCGGCGGCCGCGTCGTTGATCCGGCAGGCGTTGCGGACTACGATATTTGCGGCCGGACATTCCAGCGCTGCCCGTCATCGGGGCCGGCGCGACCGGCCCGTTCACGGTGGGGGCTCCATGGTCCTTCGGCTGGTCTGCCCGAACGGGCATAATCTGGCAACCCGCGACAACCTCGCCGGCAAGCGCGGCAAATGCCCCAAGTGCGGCGTCGCGTTTCTTGTGCCGCCGAAGGCACTCCCCGACCAGGAACCGATGAAGGTCGACACCGACGACACGATCGAGTTCTTGTGCCCCAACGGCCACGTGCTGCGCGGGCCAGCCCGTTTGCAGGGGCGTCCCGGGCAGTGTCCCCATTGCGGTGTAAAGTTCCGCATTCCCAATTACGACGAGGACTTCGAGGAAGAAGAAGAGGAGGAGGAGGAGGAGGAGCAAGCGACCGATCAAGAGGAGGTCGCGGACTTTCCGACCGCCGGCCCCGAACCGGGCGCGGACATCGAGCCCCCCCCGATCGAAGGACCGCAGTGGATCGACGACGAGGAGGTCGAAATCCTCGACGACGTGCGGTCGGTCGAGGAAGTATCGGGCTCTGATGCGGCCGACGATGATGCCGCGCTTTTTCCACGCGCGGCGGGACATCCGCTGGCGCGGGCCTTCGCTCGATTGTGGGCCGAGCGCGGCGAAGCCGGGGGCGTCGAGCTGTTTACGCGGCAGGGCGAAGTGATCTCGCCCGACCATTACGCCCCCAGCTTGTCGCAGCACGACTACGGCGTGTTCGCCGTCAAGAACGAGGACGGCCACTTCACGGTGACCATCGTCCCCTGGGGCGAAGTGGTGCGGGTCGGCCTGCACCGCTTGCCAACGCTGCCCGACGGGTTGTTCGAGTAGTCTTGTCGGGTGACGGTCCACGGTCACCGCAAAGATAGCAAAGCCCTCGCTCGCGTCGCTCTTGACGCAACCCCGCGTTGCCTGTGCAATCCGGAAGCGGCAACCCTTCCAGCGATTCCGGGCAAGCAGGCGATGTCGGAGGATCGTATCATGACGTGGCAAATGGCCAAGTACGCGGTCGTGTTGGTCGTGCTAGCAGGATTGACGGGAGCAGCGCGCCGGGGCGATTGCGATACGCCACCGCCGGAACCTCCGAAGATCGGCGTTCCCGTTCGGCGTGCCATGCCGGTTCTTGTGCCGCTCAAAGCCTCGGCCGAATGGTCCGGCCGCGTCTCCGATCAGAAACTCAGAGTCGCGGCGGCGGAAGGCCATCACGTCGTCCAGGATCCCATGGTCTGGGAGAGTATCTGGAAGACTTGGAACGGCGAAGAAAAACTGCCTGAGATCGACTTCAAGGCGGACCTGCTGCTCGTGTTCACTTCCTCGGGACCGAACCAGGTGTGCCTCAAGCTGTACGTGTCGAACGGCAACGTCAACGGCACCGTGGGGCAAACGCTAATCGGAGGCCCAGGATTCGGTTACCGTATCCTGCAAGTCCCGAGAAGGGACGTCACGTCGTTTTTCGGCAAGCCGATTGAGTGAACGCCGCTGGTCGCGCAGGATGCGCCTCTCTCGCACCAGGCAGAACGCCAGTATTCGGCGGCGGCGTCCTATTCGATCTCCGACAGGTCGCCTTCGCTGATCATCGTGAATCCCTTGGTCGCCAGCGTCTCGAGCGCCATTTCAATGTTGTCGACCATCAGGGCGACCGCGGGGCGGCCGTGCGGACGAATGATGAGCGGATAAGCCTGCACGATGTTCACTTCGGCCTGCAGCAGTGCGGTGCACACGTCCAGCAGCGGCTGAGGGCCGGGCGGAAGCTCGACGCCGATCAGGTCGCTCTCGATCATCGCCAGGCCGGCCCGCTCGAGGATTTCGCGTCCCTGCTCGGGATGGCTGAGTAGAAACCGCACGAAGGCGCACTCGGTGGCGTCGTTGATCGACAGGGCCACAATGCGGACGCGGCTCCCTTCAAACCGCCGCACCACTTCGAGCAACTGGCCCACGCGGTTCTCCAGGAACACCGTGAACTGGCGGATGCTAGGGTAGTTGCGCCCGCGCATGACGGAATAGTCGGTTCGGATTCCTTCGTCGGAACTCATGAATGGATACTCGTGTGCGCGGGTCTAACCGATCGAGTCTATGCGTTGCCGCGGCGGCGGTCAACTGTCGCAAGTGCGCCTGGCAGATACGTTTCGCCGTGCCGCACCACCAACCCCGGCCTTCCGGCCGGGACTATTCTCCTCCGCGTGCGCACAGCGCGCTGTGACGACGTGCGTTGCGTTGCCACTATGACGGCATCAGCCGCTCGGCAATGATCTGCAAAATACCTTGCGCCACGCTTTCCTTACTTCCGCTCAGCGACGCCACCACCTCGCCGCCGCGATCCAGCACGTCGACGCTGTTGTCCGGCGCGCTCATGGCCTCGGGCCCGTTAATCACAATCAGATCGCAACTCTTTTTCTCGAGCTTGACCAGCGCGCGAAACCGCTGGTCCTGTGTCTCCAGCGCAAAACCCACGACCCACTGCCCGGGCCTCTTATTGGCGCCGAGGGTAGCCACGACATCGGGCGTTTCGACGAGATGAAGCTCAAGCGGACCGCCCGTCTTGGCGATCTTGTGCGGTTCGATCTTGATGGGCCGATAGTCGCACGGCGCCGCGGCGCCGATCAAACCGTCGCAGCTCGGAAACCGCTCGCGGCAGGCGGAGAGCATCTCCTCGGTCGACACCACGGGCACGACTTCGGTTTGCGGCGGGTACGTGGTTTCCACCGGGCCGCTCACCACCACGACTTCGTGACCCAGCTCCAACGCCGCCTCGACCAGCGCCCGACCCATACGGCCACTCGAAGCGTTCGTCAGGTAACGCACGGGATCGAGATACTGTCGCGTCGGGCCCGATGTGATGAGGATACGTGCCATGAATGTCGCGCCGCGAGCAAGGGTGCGAAGGCGAGAAACGTCGGGCGGGCCATTGTATCCGGGAAGTGAGTCGGCGCCGCACCGGGCAGGTGCCTCGTTTAGCCTTTCAGTCGAGTGCGAATGGCTTGAAGAATCGCTTCCGCCTCCGCCATCCGCCCCGTGCCCGACACGCGGCAGCTCAGCCAGCCCGATTCGGGTCCGATGAACTCAACGCCGTCGGTCCGCAATTGCTCGACGTTGCGCTGGACAACCGACCGCTGCCACATGGCGCTGTTCATGGAAGGGGCCAAAAGCACGGGCCCCTCGAACGCCAGATACAGCGTGCTCAGTAAATCGTCGGCGATGCCGTGCGCCGCCTTGGCAAGAAAGTCGGCCGTCGCGGGCGCGACGCAAAGCAGATCCCCGCGCTGCGCCAACTCGATGTGCGCGCCGAGCGGATGCCGCGGGTTGAACATGTCGCTCTCGACGGGCCGGCCGGTTAGGGCTGCGAAAGTCGCCGGGCCGATGAACTGCCCGGCCGCCGCGGTCATCACCACGCTGACCGATGCCCCGCCCTGAACGAGTTGGCTGACGAGGGCGGCGGTCTTGTGCGCCGCAACGCCTCCGCAAACGCCAACCACGACTTCCCGGCCGTTCATGGGACTTCCAGGGGGTAGAGCATCGCGGGGAAAGAGCGACCACGGGTCTCGCGCCGA
>CAYQAJ010000009.1:0-31657 GCA_964415245.1 uncultured Pirellulaceae bacterium
GAACTGCGCGAAGTTGAGCGATTGGTAACCGTCGCTCAGTGCCCGTTCAGGGTCGGGGTGCACCTCGACAATCAGCCCGTCGGCGCCGGCTGCGATGGCCGCCACCGCCATGTCGGCCACCAGGTAGGCGTGTCCCGTGCCGTGGCTGGGGTCAACCACGATCGGAAGATGCGTTTTGTGGTGCAGGTAGGGAACCGTGGCCAAGGGAAGCGTGAAGCGGGTATGCTCTTCGAACGTGCGGATGCCACGCTCGCACAGGATCACATTTGGATTCCCCTCGTTCAGGATGTATTCGGCGGCCAACAGCAGCTCGTCCATGGTGGCGCTGGCGCCGCGCTTCAGCAGCACCGGGCGTTTGCTGTTGCCCACCGCTTCGAGCAGGCGGTAATTCTGCATGTTGCGGGCCCCCACTTGCAGCACGTCGGCGTACGAGGCGACCAGATCGACTTCGTCGGTCGACATGACTTCGGTCACCACAGCCAGGCCGGTCTCGTCGCGGGCCTGTGCCAGCAGCTTGAGCCCCTGCTCTTTAAGTCCCTGGAAACTGTAGGGGCTGGTACGCGGCTTGAAGGCTCCGCCGCGGAGCGCCGTCGCGCCGGCTGCCTTGACCGCGCGAGCGGTGCTGACGATCTGCTCCTCGCTTTCGACGGAGCAAGGGCCGGCAATCAGCCCTACGCTGCCCGCACCCAGCGACAGGCTGCCCACGGTGATCTGCGTCGGCTCGGGCTTCACCTCGCGGCTGGCGACTTTGTAGGGGGCCAGGATAGGGAGGACCGATGCGACGCCCGGGCCGCTTTCGAGCGACTCCTTGGCGTGCTCGCGCTTTTCGCCCACGGCGGCGATGACCGTGCGTTCGGTGCCGACAATGACGTGCGCTTTGAGCCCCAGCCCCTCAACCCGCTCGACCATGTGCTGCACCTGCTCCCGCGAGGCGCCTTTTTCCATGACGACGATCATTGACGTTTCCCCTCTGTACGGCGAACTTACCCAATCTCTCTATCGACTCTTGGCGTTCATAGCGACTTCGCGGTGAAGACGACATTCCGATCTTCGCGGTGAAGTCCGGCAACAAAAAAACCCCGACGGACGTCGGGGCCTTGATTCTGCTGGACTCACTACGGTTGGCGTCTACGCAGCTTGGGCGGCCCCTCCACGAAAGGGGGTAAATGCGAAGAACCAAAAGCTAAGTCGCCCGGGTGCGTTCATGGCGCTATTATGTCCCGTCGGCCAGCGTTTGCAAGTGGTCACCAAACAATAGCCCACGCTGGGAGGCGTGGGTTCGGTCACCGGTAGTCCTCGCGAATCGGGTGGAACACGTCGATGGCCCGCACTCCTTCAGGACCGGCGACCGCACTGTGTACGACTCCGCCCGGGATGCGCCACATGTCGCCGGGTTTCAGGGTGCGTTTCTCCTCGCCCACGGTGAACGTCAGCTCCCCTTCGATCAACAGCCCCATCTGTTCGTGCGGGTGACTGTGCGGCTCGACGACGGCGCCGGGCTGAAACTCGACCAGCGACAGCATCATGTGCTTGCCGGCGGTCGTGAAGATGTCGACGCCGGGAAAGATCGTATGGTGCGAGCAGTCGCCGCGAGTTACGAAGACTTCAGACATGATGGTTCCTCGTACGTCTGGCAGATGCCATAGGTCCCATAAGTCCTATGGGTCGTATGAATTCGATGTGGCTGCACTGCCCAACGGCCTCACTCTTACCGGAACAGCAGGCCCGCGTAGCCGACTACGCGACTGGTGTCGCCGTTGGCATCGGCGCTGGTTGCGTAGGCCACGCGGCGGCACTCGTGTAATCCACCCAGGCGGCGAAGCGTTTCGAGCACGATCACCGCCGGCAGCATGCCGCACATCGTAATGTGATTCCGGCGGCAGGTCGTGTAAAGCAGCTTGGGATCGAGCCGGGCCAGCGCATCGATGGCCAGGGCGTCGAGCCGGCGGTTTTCGGCGTCGGTGCCGAAGTGGTTCATGTCGCTCGATACGATCAAGAGCGGCTGCTGTTCGTGTCGCCGCATCACTTGCGACAGGTCATCGGAAAACTGGCGGCAGCTTTCCAGGTCAGCACGACCGATGCTGATGCCAACCACCCGCGCCGCTGGCCAGAGATGAGCGATCAAGGGAAGCTGTACCTCGATAGCATGCTCCGACACGTGCGGCCTTTCGTCCATTTCCAGGCCGCGCACCGTGTCGGAAAGGTCGCGGGCGAGCTCGTAATCCCCATCGACCGCGCCGCCGGGAATGAGCCACCGCTCGTACGGCGCTACGGCCCACTGCGCGCCCTCAGAGCGGTGCTTGGGGCAGAAGATGATGATCGATTCGGGGGCCTCGATCTCGCTCAGAACGGCGGCGGCGACGTGGCCCGAGTAAGCCCAGCCGGCGTGCGGAATGATGCCCGCCCGCCATGGTTGGGGAGGGGCGCCGCCGGCGGCGAACAACCGCGCCACCGCGCTTTGCATCGACTCCGCGTCGGCGGGGTAGAACGTCCCCGCCACGGCCATGGGACGAATTGCCGGCGATGCAGCGCGCTGGGACATAACCAAGAGTGTAACACTGAAGGGGCGACACGGGGACGCTGCCAGAGCACAGTTGTCAGTCTTCAGTTTTCAGTCGGAATCGGATTCGACGCTGAAAGCTGACGGCTGAACGCTGAGAGGCTATCCGAAAACCGTCCGGAGAAGGGGACAGGCACATTTTGCTCCGCGATTTCTGCAATGAGAGCGAGCCAACTCGTCGCCCGCTACGCAAAATGAGCCAGTCCCCGACGGTTTTCGGATAGCCGGTGAGAGCTTCGCTCTAGTTCCCGCTTGCGCGCCGGGCAGCGCGACGATACCAGACGTCGGCGACCTGCGGGGGAGTGCCGCCGTATGCGGTAGTAAACGCCGTATCGAACGCCTCGCCCTCGCGCAGCGCTTTCAGCAGGGAGCTGTAACGGCGCGATTCTCCCATGAGGTAGCCCACGAAGCTGTACGCGGCGATGTCCGCATACTCGGGCGCGAGCTTGCCGGTGAGGAAGTCGTCGGGACGGCTCATAGCGGCGAGAGCCTGGGAAATGGTGTTGTCCCACTCCATCACGCGAGAGTCGCGGCTGTCGACGCGGGAGGCGGCGACGCGGGCCGACCCTTCCGAGAACCAGCGAGGCGGCAGCGTTCCCAAAGATGCGATGTACGTACCGGCAAGCTGCTGCGCCACGAGCGCTTCGACGCCGAACTCGTTGTCGCGAGGCGCGACCATGGCCCCGTAGGCGTCGAGCACGTCGTACTGCCAGTGGCCGCGCCACTCGCGGGGCAGATCGCGCTTCTCGACCATTTGCCCGAACTCGCTGTAGTCGTATCGCGCCTGGAAGACAAAGAGCGTCATCCGCCCCTTGATCAGCGGCTGCTCGGCCGGCGCGTGAAACAGGTTGGCGATTTTGGGCACCACCGACTCGGCCGTTTCGGCCACCTCGGCCAGGGCGTTATCGCCCACGTTGCCCATCAGCAGGAAGTGCTCCGTTTCGGCACTTCGCGGCGCAATGCGCGGCATGGCCAGCCGCCAATTCTCCCCGGCCTTGGTGACCCGCTCGGCCATCAGCTCTTCGTGGGTCGCCGCATTGGCGCGAGCCAGGGCAGCCACTTGTCCCAGGTTCATGGCCGCGTCGGGGCCGTCGAACGTGGCCCCCTCGGCAATCCATGTCTCGATTAACGCAATCGTGTCGTCGGGAAGGGGATCGCGTCCGGCGGGCATCCGCTGACCTCCGGCCGTTCCTTTGAGCTTCTGAACGATCAGGCTGTCGGCCCCGTTGCCCGGCATGACAGGCGAGCCGCTGTCGCCGCCTTTGAGCAGGCCGGTGAACATGCTCATGTTGAAATTGTTGCGAGGATTCCTCGCGCCGTGGCAGCCGCTGCAATTCTCAACCAATACGGGGGCGACTTGCCGCGCGAAGCTCACCGTCTCTTTGCCGGTCGCCACGACGACTTCCGGCGGTGGCTGCGGAGTCGGTGTTGGTGTCGCGGTGGGCGTGGCCGCGCCGGCCAGCGTGGTGATGTTCGCCTCGGGGTTGTTGCCGTCGAACACGGCTCCTTCGGCGATCCACTTTTTGAGCACGGCGAACTCGGCGGGAGTGATCTTCAATCCGCCCCGCGGCATGTCCCCCTCGGCGATGGCCATGATCATCTCGCTGCCGTCGGGATCGCGAGGGAAGATCACCACGCCTGCCTCGGAACCCTTCATCAGCGATGCGTACGTAGCCATGCTCAGCTTGCCGCTGGCCTTTTGCACGTGGCAGCGTCCGCACTTGGCGATCAAGATCGGCGTCACTTCCTTGACGAAGCTGGTGCCACCTTCGACTGGCTTGGCAGTGTCGGGAGTTTCAGGCTTATCCGGCTTGTCGGGCTGTTTGGGTTTCGCGATGGGCCGATCGGGCAGATCGAGAGGCGTCAGCTCGACGCCTTCCAACTCCAACAGCGCGTGCGCCTTCTTGAGCGACTCGAACAGCGGCTTCATGAGAAGAAAAGTCGCCGCATCTGCTTCCTTCACCATCTCCTCGGTGCGCTCTTGCACCTCGCGCACCTTCTCGGCCGACTCCGCAAACTGCTTGTCTTTGTACAAGAGGCCGGCGTCGAGAATCGACTTGCGCAGGGCGGCGATCTCTCGCCTCTGCTCGGGCGTAGGAGCGGCCCATGCTGTCGCCGATAGCGCGGCCGTCAATATGCCCGCGATGACCGGGGTCACAACCCAGCGGATACGTGTAACGGTGCACCGCGATTGCATGGAAGTGCCTCTCCTCGCACGGTGTTAGCGCCGGACGCAACGAAATGGAAGGCCACCCAGAACCGAGCTTTCGATTATAAGGCACGGAGCACCGCGTGGGGAAGCAGAATTGCGTGATTCTCGCGGGCTGGTGAGGTGCCCAAACTCCCCCGCGGAGGCACCTTGGCCCGACCGAATGTCGGCTACGACCGGCACCCCCTGCCAGGAAAAAAAACGGGGGCACCCCTGGTGAGTTACTCGGCCGGTGCGGATGGCAGCGATGAGTGTACTGCGCCTGCGTGGGGGCATAGCGGGCGCTTCGATCGAGTGCGTGAGCACACCTCGGAACCGTTACGCCGAACTACCACCCGGTCGGCCGTTACCGCTTCAACCACCGGGACGGCGTTCAGTGCTTCGATCCGTGTCGGCGAGTAACGACTCGGGCGACCGCCTTGCGAGCCAGCTTCTTGCGGCGGCTCGGCTTGTAGCCGTGCTCGATGGCGAACCACTCGGCAAAACGCTCGCGGTCGACGTAGCTGGTGTTGCGGTTATCGACCAGGTGGCCCAACTCGTGGATGAGGATGTTGTCGAGGTAGAAGTCGCGGATGGCTTCTTCGGTCCAAACCAGCCTCCATCCACCCACCGACTCGTGCTCCCACCGTCCGCCGAACATGCGGGCTTCGTTGCGCTGGGCGGGCTTGGGAGGACGGCCATAGTGCTCGACAAGGCTTTCCTCAACCGGGTAGAGGTAAACCGCGCCCCCCCACTGCATTCCGTAGCAGGGGAAAGTGTGCTTCTTGTGCGTCATGCGGCTGAGCTGCACGACCTGAAGCGGCTCGACCAAGTGCTGGGGAAGCTGGCTCAGCCGCCGGCGGATTTGCTCGGGCGTGACGACGTGCCGATAACCGGGGCCGGGGGGCTGCACAATGATGCGGTAGCGGCTCTCCGTCGGGTCCGGCTCGTGCCAATCTTCGGGCGGCAGAAAGGGGGCGCGATGGCGGTCCCGACGTGCGCCCGCACCCTTAACCAGCGGGACGCCATACTGCGATCGCAACGGCGCTACGGACGTGTAGCGTCGCACCGGCTTGCGATTTTTCCCGTGCGATAAGCTGCGACGGTTCATCGGTGACTGTCGGCCCGCGTTGGGCTGCAAGCGGCCGCCGCATGGGTAGGCTCCCGGAGAACCTTCCCATACGCGCGACACATTGTGGAGACGACCGTTCGGCCATGCGGCCGAATTCCGCTCTTTCCGACAGTTTCATCGTACGAATAGCCGCCCTGAAAATACAAGTGAACACATCAAGTCCGCGTGCGCCAAGCACTTACGCGAGCGCGGTCGTTCAACCGGGGGCGGCCGACAGGACGATTCCCGACGCCCCTCGTGGTGGGTCCCTCACCGCCGATTCGCTGCATCGACGACGTTGCTTGGATTAGCGTCCGCGGTGCCCGCGCACCACCGCGCTGTTGCAGAGTGGTTAGGCGTGAGCGAGACGCGCTGCCGGCGTTAGCTGTGCGACGGCGGGATCAGAGAGGCGTCGAGCAGGGCGACGCCGTCGATCGGGCGCTCGAGGCGAGACGTATCACGAGTTCGGCCGCGCCGCGAAGGCCCGGAGTTGCTCGACCAAAGCGACGAAACCACCACGATCGTTACCAGCACGCCCGCGAAAACGACGCCTGCTGCGATTGCGATCCACATCCACAAGGGGACCGTGACTCGGCGCGATCTTTGGGCCATCAGGCGCCGACGCGCGACGCTCGTTTGCTCGCCGGAGATGTCGCTGAGCGAAAGCTGGGCCAGCACCTCGCTCCCCAGGTCAAGCTCTCCACTGTCGCCGGCGCCACCGTTCTGCGGCGCCTCGGTGGTAACGGTGGCGGGAACGCTGCTCGTGGTGCCGTTGGCCGGGTCGCTGCCTGCGCCGCTGCTGGCGCCACTGACAGCGCCGCTTCCCGAACCGCTGCGCGGCCGCACGCCGGAAGCGGGTTTCTCCGTTCTGCGATCGGCTGCCTTCCTTGCCGAGCCGCTGCCCGATGCCGGCTCAGCCGAATCTCCAGCGACGACGCGCTTGGCCGAACCGCTGCCCGTTGCCGGTTTGCCGGAATCTCCAGCGATAACGCGCTTGGCCGATCCACTGCCCGATGCCGGTTTGCCCGAATCTCCAGCGACGACGCGCTTGGCCGAACCGCTGCCGGATGCGGGTTTGCCGGAACCGCTCTCGACCGCTGGTTTGGCCGAACTGATTTTGCTCGATCCGTGCCCCTGTGCGGTCTTGCTGCCGGTTTCCAGTGGCCGGGCGACCAGAAGGCCCTTCTCGCGGCTTCGTGCGGCGCGACCGATCTTGGATGAGGGTGAGTCGCCGATCTTCGGCGACCGTGAATCGCCGATCTTGGACGACGGCGGATCGAGCCCCTTGCCGGAATCGTGGCCAGTTCGCGCGGGCGCGAGGTCCTTGAGCGCGATTGCTTCCTTGGGAGCTAAAGTCGTGGGGGCGGTGGGCGTCGCGGCCACGACGGGGGGGCGAATCGGTGGTTTGGCGGCAGCCCCCATCCGTCCGCCGGCCATTCCCGGCGCTCCGGCCGGAATCGCTGCGCCGGCCGCCATTGCCGGCTCCTCTTCGCCGCGCTCGCGTGCCGTAATCCACCGCTCGAGCACCTCGGCTACTTCTTCGGCCGAGTCATAGCGCTCCTCCGGCTTCTTCCTCAGCATCCGCGTGCAGATCAGCGCCAATGTGGTGGGGCAGTCGTCGCGGATTTCGCGAAGATCGGTCGGCATTTCGGTCTGATGTTTCAAGATCCGTTGGGCCAGGGAGCCGTCGGGGAAGGGGGCGTGCCCCGCAAGCAGGAAGTACAGGGCGCCGCCCAGTCCGTAGATGTCGGCGCGGGCATCGACCGTATGGCTGTTGAGGGCCTGCTCGGGGGCCAGGTAATCGGCGGTGCCCAAGACGTTCTCATTGTGGGCCACGGTCAACGATGAGATGTCGCCTTGCGAAAAGAGCGCCAGACCAAGATCGAGAATCTTCACCGTTCCCTTCTGGTCGACCAGGAGGTTGGCAGGTTTGACGTCGCGGTGGATGAGGCCGACGTTATGGGCGTGATGCAGGCCGCGCGCCGCCTGGGCGATGTAGTCGGCAGCCGTATCGAAATCGAGTGGCCCCTCTTCCCGCACCAGCGTTTGCAGGTCGCGACCTTCGATATACTCCATCACCAGGTAATGCGTATCACCCTCGTTGTCGATGTCGTAGGCGCGAACGATGTTCGGGTGGTCGAGCGCTGCCGAGGCACGGGCTTCGAGATAAAAGCGGTCGAGATAGGAGGAGTCGCCGAGCCGGCTCTTGGGGAGCACCTTGATGGCCCGACGCTGATGCATCATCGTGTGCTCTGCGAGGTACACGCTGCTCATGCCGCCGCTTCCCAGGTGGCCCAACAGCTTGTACTTGCCCAGATAGAATCCCTTGAACTTGCGCTCCAGCAGTTTGTCGCAGTGCCACGAGGTCAACAGGCCGCATCGCACGAGGTAATCGGCGATCGTCTGGGTATCGCTCGGGAGCTGGCCGCCGTTCTCTTCCATGCAGGCCGAGAGAGCGGCCTTGAGCTGGTCGTCGCTGACCAGGCCGCTGCGTTGCACCAACTCGATGAAGCTTTTGACGTTGAGATTGGCCATGCCGTGGCAGGCTCCCGCCGGCCGTCGTTACCACTTGTCGTAATGTCCATCCGAACGGTGGAAAAGAGGCAATCAATTGGGGCGCCCGATCGGCTGTCTGCCGCGTGCAAGGCACCCGGGGTCACACCGCCGCGCAAGCGCCGCTGCGGCTTGAAGTTGGTAGTCGCGATCGCGTGAATGCGGCGGCCAAGCCGCTTATTCATCGCGTGCGAGTCAAAACGGGCACAACCATCCTATTGTACATGAAAAGGCGACGAATCAAAGCCTTCGAGCACCCACAGAGGGCGTTGACGCGACCCGACATCGAGCCAAGAATTCCAGGACTCTGGCGGTGCCGCGGCTCGGGACCACGTGGACTTCATATACCGTTAACGAAGGCATTGCGGGCTCCATTCCATCGAGTCACGGCTTGATCGGGCGGCGACAAAGCCGTTGCGTCCCCATTGGGGGCGCGAAACAGTTTCGCTAGCTGAGGCGCGAATCGTTTGCAGTACTAGCGTGCCAGGGAAAGCAGGCCCGATGAGCGGCGAAGACGTTGTCCTTTATACCCGACGCGGATGCCATTTGTGCGACGAGGCGCTGCGCGTGTTGGCCGAGTACGGCCTAACGCCGCGGCTGGTCGACATCGACGACGATGCGGAGTTGGCGACGCGATACGGCCAATGCGTGCCGGTGATCCTGATCGACGGCAAGGAGCGATTTCGAGGCCGAGTCAATGAGGTGCTGCTGCGGAGGATCGTATCACAGCGGGCATCCGGCTAGGACAATTCGAGCGCCAATGCGCGCTCGGCATCCCTCCGGCAAGCGAGCGGCATCGTGAATCAACTGGCAATGCTGGCCAAGCACTGGCGCCCCGGTTCCGTCAAAACGCGACTGGCCGCGGGAATCGGCGCTCAGCCCGCCGCTGACCTGTACCGCCTGTTCGTTTCGACGCTGGTTCGCCGACTCGCGCACGTGGGCGACCGTCGCGTGCTGGCGTTCTGGCCGCCGGACGCGCGGAGCGAGTTTGCAGAACTGGCAGGCGACGATTGGCGACTGACCGAGCAGTCGCCCGGCGACCTGGGAAAGCGGATGCGCCGCCTGCTCGAAGAGTTGCTGGCGCCGCCCGGGTGTCGCGTCGTGCTGATCGGGTCCGACAGCCCCACGCTGCCGGCGGAGTACGTGGAGGAAGCGTTTGAGCGGCTGAGTGAGTTCCCGGCCGTCTTGGGACCGACCGGCGACGGCGGATACTACCTGGTCGGCGCGGCCGGCGTGGTTCCGCCCATCTTCTCGGATGTCCCCTGGGGAACGGCCGAAGTGTGGGACCGCACCGTGCAGCTTCTGGACGACGCCGGCTGCCGCTTTGCCACGCTGCCCCCGTGGTACGACATCGACGACGCCGACGATTTGGTCCGACTGCGCGACGATGTTGCGAGTGTGTCCCGCGATGACGCCGAGTGGAGCGAGTTGCTGCGTGCCGTCGATGCGATCCTGCCGCGCGGGTAGCGCCGGCGCGACGCGCCGATTGCGTTACGATGAAGGCGCGCGATCGGCGTGAGTTCGATGCTTCGCGCCTCCGTGCGGTGCCTCTGAATGCTAACGGGCGGCTCGATTGACCATGCACCACGACTGTCTGATCGTCGGAGCGGGCGTCATCGGCCTTTCGCTGGCCTACGATCTGGCCGGCCATGGATGCCGCGTGCACGTGATCGACCGCGCCCAGCCCGGGCGTGAAGCATCCTGGGCTGGTGCGGGAATCTTGCCCCCCGCCCGCGAAGAGTCGGCCCTGCACCCGCTCGATAAGCTGCGCGGTATGAGCTATCGGCTGCACGCGGAATGGGCGAAGTCACTGCATGCGGAAACCGGCATCGACACGGGCTATCAGCGCTGCGGCGGCATCTACCTTTCCCTCAGCCCTGGCGAGGCGGCCTCGCTGCACGGTCTGTGCGGATTGCTGCGCGAAGAAGGCGTTGTCGTCGAGCGCCTCTCGCCCGAGGGGCTTGTCGCGCTGGAACCGGCACTCAGCACGGGGGCCGACTCCGTGCCCGCCAGCGCAGCCTACCTGCTTCCGGAGGAAGCACAGATTCGCAACCCCCGACATTTGCAGGCCCTGCTGGCGGCATGTCGACAGCGTGGAGTAAGCGTATCGGCCGACACTTGCGCGCGGGCCTGGCATGTCGAGGGCAGCCGACTCACGGGCGTCGTCACCGACGGCGGCACGCTTGCAGCCGAATGTTACTGCGTTGCCTCGGGCCCCTGGGCGCAGGGGCTTCTGGCGCAATTGGGCATCGTCACGGGCATACTACCGATTCGCGGCCAGATGGTGCTGTTTCGCTGCGAACAGCCGCTGCTTACGCACATTGTCAATGTCGGGCCGCGGTATCTCGTGCCGCGCGATGACGGACGCCTGCTAGTTGGTTCGACGGAGGAGGAGGTGGGCTTCGACAAGAGCACGACCGAGTCCGCGATTCAAGAACTTGCTGCGCTGGCCCGCCAGGTGGTGCCGGCACTGCGCGACGCTGAAATCGAGCAAACCTGGGCCGGCCTGCGGCCGGGCACATACGACTCGTTCCCGTATTTGGGCCGCGTGCCGGGTCTCGACAATGCGTATCTCGCCGCGGGTCATTTCCGCAGCGGCCTGTTGCTTTCGACCGGCACAGCCGTGGTCATGAGCCTGCTGATTCGCGGCGAGGACCCGCAGATCGACCTGTCGCCGTTTCGCGTCGGCCGCGGATAAGCGAGACGAACGCCGTGAGTGGGACTGAAGAACGGACGTGGGGACGCGGTGGCGCGGCGACACGGACGCCCACGTGCGGCGTACAGAGTACTGAGTACTCGGTACGGTCCCCAATTCCACGTCGTCTTTCGCTCCGCGAAAGAACGTCCTCTCGCGGAGCGAAAGGCGACGCCATCCCCAATCCCACTCCCCTTTCCACTCTCTGACGCCGGTCGCCATCCTGCGGTATCCTATGCCTCGTGGCTATCGACACTCCCTCGCGAATCGCTGTTCTGGGCGCCGGGCCGATCGGTCTGGAAGTAGCCCTCTACGCGCGCTGTCTTGGCTACAACGTCGACGTGTACGAACGCGGCCGCGTGTGTGAGAACGTGCTCCGCTGGGGACACGTGACGATGTTCAGCCCTTTCGGCATGAATCGCTCGTCGTTGGGACTCGCGGCGCTCGTTGCGCAAGATGAGGCATTCAGCGCTCCAAATGACGAGGCGATTTTGACCGGCCGACAGTGGGTCGATTCGTACCTGCTGCCGCTGTCGAAGACCGATCTCATAGCCGATCACATTCACGAGAATACTACGGTCGTTGCCGTCGGCCGCCGAGGACTGCTCAAGAGCGACATACTCCCCGATCGAGGGCGCGGCGACGTGCCGTTTTGCCTCTTATTGTGCGATGGCCAGGGACGCGAACGAATCGCGTCGGCCGAAGTCGTCGTCGACACCACGGGCGTCTACGCCAACCCCAACTGGATGGGGCAGGGGGGCATTCCCGCCGTCGGCGAATCGCAACTGCGCGATCAGATCGAATACGGCCTGCCCGACATTCTCGGTGCCGACCGTGCACACTATGCGGGCCAGCACACGCTGCTAGTCGGCGCCGGTCACTCGGCCGCGACGACCGTCGTAGCGCTCGCGCAGCTTGCCCGCGAGGCTGACGGCACCAAAGTCACCTGGATCACGCGGCCGAGCGTCCGCGATGTCGTCGAGCAGGGGAGCGAGTGGGACGAAACGCATGCGGACGGCGACGAGGACGTGATCGACGAGGCAGATGGGGGACTAATCGGCAACGATCGTGCATTGCTTGCCACGGGCGAGATTATCCACAGCCAGCTTCGCCCGATCGCCGTGATCGAAAACGATCGCCTGTCGCAGCGCGCTCGCTTATCCGAGGCGGCCAATCGCTTAGCGGCGGGCGGCGACGCTTCCGTTACGTTCCTCCAAGGCAACGCGATCAGTGCCATCCATCGCGACAATCCTGATGGCCCGTTCACGGTCGAGCTGGTCGGCTCTTCGCCGGGCAGTTACACGTTCGATCGCGTTGTGGCCAACGTCGGAGGGCGCCCCGATGCGCTGCTCTACCGCGAGCTGCAAGTGCACGAGTGCTACGCCACCGAAGGGCCGATCAAGCTGGCGGCTGCGCTGTTGGACGGTCGCTCGGCCGATTGCCTCGACGTGCCCACCGGCGGCGCCGAGCTGCTCATCAATCCCGAGCCGAATTTCTATTTGCTGGGGGCTAAGAGCTACGGCCGTTCATCGCAGTTCCTGTATAGCGCCGGCCTGGATCAAGTGCGAAATCTGTTCACGATCATCGGCGATCGTGAGGGACTCGACCTGTACGGCCAAACGCGGGGCGTGCCAGCATGAGCGGCGCCAACGTAAGTGGACCGAATTCCAATCGTAGCGAGGAGTCCGCAGCGCCACTGGTTCCACTCTCTCATCTCGACGAGCTCTGGTTTCAGGTGGCCGGTACACGGTGCAACCTCACCTGTAATCACTGCTTCATTAGCTGCAGCCCTCACAACGACTCGTTTGGCTTCCTGTCGCTCGACGAGGTCGCGCGACGGCTCGAGGAATCGGTGCCGCTGGGTGTGAAGGAGTACTACTTCACCGGCGGCGAGCCGTTTCTCAACTTGGAGATGGTCGACATTCTGGTGCTCACGCTTCGGTACGGCCCCGCCACCGTGCTCACCAACGGCACGGTGTTAAAGGATGCATGGCTCGAAAGGCTGGCCAGCGCCGAGACCGAAAGCCCGTATTCGCTGGAGATGCGAGTCTCAATCGACGGCTTTTCGCCCGAGACAAACGATCCCATCCGCGGCGAGGGCACGTTCGATCGCGCCATGCGGGGCGTGCATATGCTGGTGCGGTACGGCTTTCTGCCGATCATCACGGCCGCCCGAACTTGGCCCATCGAGCGCGACCGGGAGGTTATCGAGAGTTTTGTCCGCGTGCTCAGGTCAGCCGGGTACGACCGGCCGCGGCTCAAAATCCTGCCCACGCTGCAGATCGGCGCCGAGGAGTGTCGCACCCGCGGCTACCAGCCCGACGAGCGGATCACGCCCGAAATGATGAACGGTTACGACGTATCGCAGCTTGTGTGCGAGCACAGCCGCATTGTCACCGATCGCGGAGTGCACGTGTGCCCGATTCTCATCGAGTCGCCCGATTCGCTGTTGGGTGCCACGCTGGAAGAATCGCAGGTTCCTTTCGGCGTGCGGCACGGGGCGTGTTTCACTTGCTATCAGTTCGGCGCGCTGTGCTCGAACTATTCGACGACGCCTCCATCGCCCGGTTCGCGACAGATAGCCCATGGTGGCAATCGCTCGCATGAGGAGAGCCGCCGATGAATCGCATCGCGTGCCTGGGCGGCATTTACAGCAATTACCTCGCGCTCGAAGTGGCGCTCCGCGACGCGCGGCGACGCGGCGTCGATGCCATCTACTGCCTCGGCGACATGGGCGCCTTCGGCCCACACCCCGACCGCGTCTTCCCGCTTCTAAACGAGTACAACGTCGTTTGCCTCCAGGGCAACTACGACGACTCGATCGGCAATGCTCTCGATAACTGCCAGTGCGGCTATACCGACCCGCGCGACAACTATTTCGCGCAGCTCAGCTACGACTACACGCTGGCACATACGTCGGAGTGTAACCGCCGCCTGTTGCGCGATCTGCCCCGCTCGCTGCGCGTGGAGTTGGGACCGCTGCGCGTTCTGCTCTGTCATGGCAGCCCGCGTAAGGTGAACGAGTTCGTATGGGAATCGACTTCGTCGACGCACTTTCTCGACGTGCTCGCTCGGCAGCGCGGCGTCGACGTGGTTGCCTGCACGCACACCGGCATCAAGTGGCACCGCCCGCTGGGCGAAGGGCGCCACTGGGTGAACGTGGGGGCGTTGGGGCGCCCCGAGAACGACGGCTCGACCGACGTTTGGTATTCGCTGCTGGAATACTCGGCCGCCGACGGCTTTCGCGCCGAATTCGTGCCCGTAACGTACAATTACGAGCGACTCGCTCAGGAAATGCGCGAGCAGTCGCTCCCCGAGGAGTTCGTCGAAACGATCCTCACCGGCTGGTGGACCACGTGCCTCGAAATCCTGCCAGCCATGGAGCGACGGCGGGGAAAGTACTGAATGGCAAACTGCTTTCGTAGCGGCCGGTTGCGATTGGCGCCGGGCTTCTCGTTGGGTTCACCCAATAAGAATGCGGGATTCCGACGCACGAAACGTCGATATTGCGTTGCTATGCGGCCAGCTTCGGCATTTTCGGCGCCTGTACTGTACTCCGAGTCGCATGTATCTTTTCCGATACGTCGCAACGGCCGTTTGCAGCGCTGCATTCTGGTCGCAGATTGGCTAACATGCTGTCAAGGCGGCTCGATTACGCGCCGCCGCCGCGACAGCGACCGACTTTCACGAGGGCCCGGGCAATGAGAGTCACGTGGGTAGGGGCACGAAGCGACTATTCCGTCGCAATCGTCTGTGCGGTATTGATTCTGTTTGCCGTGAGTGCGGCAGCAACGCTGCGCGCCGACAACGATATCGATTCCGCCGCCGCTTCGTCAGCGGCCGCATCGGTCGACGAAGCCGCACCGACCGAAGAAGCGGTCGATGCCGACGTCGCCCAGCTCATCGAGCAGCTCGACGCTGACCGCTTTGCTCAGCGTCAGGCCGCGACGCAGAAGTTGCTGGAAAAGGGAAAGTCGGTCATTCCCGCGCTTATCGAAGCGGCCGGAAGCGAAAGCCGCGAAGTCTCGGGCCGCGCCGTAGAGATTCTTAAGAGGCACGTAGCGACCGGCGACGAGGAGATGAAGACCGCAGCCAAGGAGGCTCTGGACAAAATCGCGGCCGGCGACAACGCCGCGGCAGCCGCTCGCGCTCGCGAGGCATTGACTCCCCCGGAGGAGGCAGCGCCGGCAGGTCGCAACTTCCAGATTGCGCCGGGCCGTCTTCGCATTCAGGTGCGTGCCCTGGGGGGGCAGGGAGCGCGTCGCATTCGCGTCAGCAACGTCAACGGCGTGAAGGATATCGAGGTGCACGACGGCGAGCGCTCGGTAAAGATCCACGACGACCCGGCCAAGGGCATCAAGATGGAGGTCACCCAGAAGAAGGACGGCAAGGAGGTAACGGAAAAGTTTGAGGCGAAAGACGCCGACGATCTGAAAAAGAATCACCCCCAGGCTCACAAGATCTACGAGGAGTTTTCGCGCGGCAACGGCGGCATACAGATTCGCGCAGTACCGGTGCCGGGTGGTGTGCCGCTTCCCAGAGGAGTGCCGATTCCCGGCGGCGCGCCAATGCCAGTACCTGGTGGCGCTCCCGCTGTTCCTGGCGCAGCGTTGCCGCCGGGAGTAATTCCACCTGGGGCGATTCCGCCGGGTGCCCTTCCGGCCGACGGAGCGGCGAATCTCCGCGAATTCTTTCGAAAAGCCGACGAAGCCCGCCGCGACGCGGTTCTTGACCTGTTGCAGAAGAGGATCGACGAGCTCGAGCGACAGGCCAAGGCGATGGGGGAGGAAGCGGCCGACGACAAGAAGCTCTCTGAGATTGTCAAACACCTCAAGGAAGCCCGCCGTCAGTACGAAGCGCAACCTCTCCATGGCCTCCCGCAACCCGAAGGCGACGCGGCTCCCTAACGCAACCGCAAGTTGCCTTCGAAGCGAGATTCTCTCCCTGGCCGCTGCCCCATGTTGCCCTGGCGAGCCCATCTCTGAGCATGAATCGCGTCCGGGCGTGGCTGGTCAGTCGCGCGTCCACTTCCGACGGTTAGGCAGGGGGAGCGGCGATTCGGTAACCGCGGCGCGCTGATGGGTCTCGTCTCTTCGGCCCATACTTTGACCGAGCGAATGCGCCGCCGCTTGACGCGCCCCTGTTTCGCATCGGGAGGGCGTCGGCCATGACGTCCTCCCTGGAAACGGCAATTCGCCTGGGATGCTTTGTGGGCATTCTGGCGCTCATGGCGACGTGGGAGTTTCTCGCGCCGCGCCGCAAATTGGTCGTGAAGAAACCGCTACGGTGGGCCAGCAATCTGGCCCTCGTCGGGCTGAACTCGGTGTTGCTGCGATTGGCAGCGCCGCTCTCGACGGTGGCGACGGCCGTTGTGGTCAGTGAGAATGGTTGGGGCCTGCTGAATCAATGGCCGCTTCCACCCTGGTTGGCTCTCGTGCTGGCCGTGGTGGCGCTCGATCTGGCCATCTACCTGCAGCACGTGCTGTTTCATGCCGTCCCCATCTTGTGGCGGCTGCACATGGTGCATCACGCCGACCTCGATTTCGACGTGACCACCGGCCTGCGATTTCACACGATCGAGATTTTTCTCTCCGCGGTTCTGCGCATGGGGACTGTGGCCGCCTTGGGCGCCGGCCCCTGGAGCGTCGTGGTGTTCGTGGTGCTGCTCAATGCCACGTCGATGTTCAACCACGGCAACATCCGCCTGCCGCGATCTGCCGATCGGTTGCTGCGGCTGGTCGTCGTGACGCCCGAAATGCACCGCGTGCATCACTCGGTGCTCGTGCGGGAGACCAACAGCAACTTCGGCTTCAACCTGCCCTGGTGGGATTTTCTGTTCGGCACCTACCGCAGCCAGCCCGAGCGGGGCCACGAGGAGATGACCATTGGCGTTGGGCAGCTTCGCGACGAGCGCCGCACGCAGCCGCTGCACCGCTTGCTGCTGATGCCCTTCACCGGCGCGACTGGCGACTATCCGGTGAACCGCCGCGGTGGCGAGAACGAACGACCCGCCTCGCAGAACGAATCACAATCGGTGCTGTGAAAACTCGATACGGTCCCCGTTTCTCACGGCAAGTGGATGTTGTTGACTTGTAGCCAGTGCACGGCTGCGGCGTGATCGCGGGGTTGGTAGGCGCGCGACAGGCCGATGCTCACCAGCGTTCGCGGTTGCGAGGCGATCGATTCATTGAATCGGGCGACGGCGCCCGTGTCGGGCGTAACATGGTCGGCGCCGTACAGGCGGATGTCGGTCACCGGTACGCTCAGCGGGCGCTCCCCTTCGCAAAACGAAAAGCGAATCCGCGGGCGCCCATCTACTTCTTGCACGACCAGTTCCGCTTGTCTGGCCCAGTAGCAACCCAGCGAGCGCAGGCCGTGGTTCTCGGGCACGCCGCAGGTGTTGCGCCCCATCGGCTTGAGATCCGGCCCGAAAACCGAGTGCAGCGAGTCCTCCGCCACGCGAGTCATTAACTCCCAAAAGTCTCCCGCCGAGACTTCGTCGACGACGCGTGCCGCTTCGGCCTCGAAGTGGCGATCTTCGATTTCCGGCACGCGGCCGACGAACCGCGTTTCGCCCAGGTCCACCACGCGCGCGAGCTCGAACGGACCGCCGTGTACGGCCAGCATGTCGGTTTTCATCATCCCCGACAGCACCGGGCGCACGTGCCGCAGCGTTTGCGGATCAATGCCCGCCACGCACATGAAACCCATCTGCATCCGCGTGAGGTGGTTGACGACGATGCGCACGACGCGCCCGCTCCAGCATCGGGGAATAGGATCACAAATGAACCGCCCGCACGTCCGGCCAGTGCTGCTGCAAGTATTCGATGACCAACCGGCGATGGCAGAATTCAGGCGTGGCCTCGCTGCACAAGAGGACCGTGGCGGGCTGAAAGTCGTCGGGAGACAGTGCTTTCTCGATTCGCCGTTCGCGCATCAGTTCGAGAAACCGCCGCTCGTACTCATCCCACGAGCCGCCGTTCTTCTTGTACTCGTCGAGCATTTCCCGCGTGGGGGCCAACAGCGGCTGATGTTCGTAGCGGGCGTCGCAAAGTTCGGCCAGAAAATACGCCAGGTCGTCCTGCTTGGCGAAAGCCGCCAGTTGCGACCGGTTGTTCAGCCGCACGTCCAACAGCTTGCGGATGCCCGCTTGCTTCAGTCGTCCGAAGAAGTCGGCGGCGGAGCTTTGGGTGAAACCGATCGTAAAGATTTCCACGAATCGTGCTCCATTTCGGCAAACAGGACTCCCTGCCGCTGCAAGCAGCCCGCAGCGGCGCGAACCTGGTCGTCCGAGGCTAGCGAGCCGTCGCCGCGAATGTGCTGCACCGCGACGCCCGAAGCGCGCAACACGCGTGTGACCAGCAGAAAGCGGTGACAAACCGCCGGGTCTTCCTCGCTGCACATGATGGCGACCCGGTACTTGGCCATGCCCGTTTCGAGTCGTTCGAGCCCGCGCTCAAACTCGGGCGTCTCCGCTACGAGGTGATACAGCACGTAACCTTCGGCGTCGTACAGGTTCTCGCTCGCGGGGCGGCCACCGAGCTCATCGCCCAGAAACACGTATCGGATGCCGCGCTGGGCCAGCGCCGCCTGCAGCGGCTCGGAATTGAAATGCGGCGTATATCGCGAATACGGTTGCGAACGGACGTCGCCCAGCACTTCGATCCCGTGTTGTTTCAGCAGCGCGCAAAAGTGGTCCTCATCGTGATTCGAATGCCCGATGGTGTACAAAGTGCCCATGACGATGCCGCTCGGAAACGCGCGACGCTTGAATTCGGGCGAACTCGTCGCCGCGCCGCACCCGCCTCGATTTGTGGTGCCGCTCATTCTGGCGCGACTGCCAACCGGCGCCAAGGAGCATTATAATGCGGCCCCTGGGAACTGGCCGTCATGTTGCACGACCTTCTAAAGCAACATTGGGGTTACGACTCGTTTCTGCCCCTGCAAGAAGAAGCCATTCGTTGCGCGTTGGAAAGGCGCGACTCGCTGGTCGTGCTGCCGACCGGCGGGGGCAAGTCGCTGTGCTATCAGTTACCGGCGCTGTGCATGGACGGCCTGGCGATCGTCGTTTCGCCCCTCATCTCGCTGATGAAGGACCAGGTCGACGCGCTGGGGGAAATCGGAATTCCCGCCGCCGCGCTCAACAGCGCTTCGAGCGCCGAGCAGCAGCGCCGCACGGTGCGCGACATTGCCGAGGGCCGGCTCAAAATCGTGTACCTGGCCCCCGAACGCCTGCTCGCGCCGGCCACGCTCGATTTGCTGGCAAGCACGAAGATTTCCCTGATCGCGGTCGACGAGGCGCATTGCATCAGCAGTTGGGGACACGACTTTCGCCCGGAGTACCGCGGGCTCAGCCAAATCCGCGGCCGCTTTCCAGGTGTGTCGCTCCACGGCTTCACGGCCACCGCCACCGAGCAAGTTCGCGCCGACATCGCGGCGCAACTCCATCTGAAAGACCCGAAGATTCTGGTCGGCAGCTTTCATCGCCCGAATCTGTTCTATCACGTGGAGCGTCGCGCCACCGGTTGGAACCAGGTTTGCAACGTGATGGAGAGGTTTCGCAATCAGGCGGGGATCGTGTACGCCATCACGCGCGATCGCGTCGAACAGATCAGCCAAACGCTCAATCAATTGGGCTATCGCACGTTGCCCTACCACGCCGGTTTGCCGGAAGCGGTCCGCACGCGCCACCAGGAAGCGCTCATCAACGACGAAATCGAAGCGATCGTGGCCACGGTCGCCTTCGGCATGGGCATCGACAAGTCGAACGTCCGCTTTGTGATTCACGCCGAAGTGCCCAAGTCGCTGGAAAGCTATCAGCAGGAAAGCGGTCGGGCCGGCCGCGACGCCCTGGAGGCCGAGTGCTGGCTGCTCTACTCGGGGCAGGATTTTATGACGTGGCAGCGGATCATTGACAACTCGCCCAACGAATCGCGCGCCGCCGCGCTCGAGTCGCTGCAAAAGATGCGCGACTACTGCGTTTCGACCACCTGCCGCCACGGGCAACTGGTCGGGCACTTTGGACAACGCCTCGCCAACGATTGCCAGGCTTGCGACGTTTGCCTGGGCAAGCTTACTTTGTCGCCAGATTCGCTCGTGCTGGGGCAAAAAATCCTGTCGTGTGTCGTCCGCTGTCGCCAGAGATTCGGCGCCGAGCACATCACGAAGGTTCTTGCGGGCAGCAATGAGGCCAGGGTCGTAAAGTTCGGCCACAACCAATTGAGCACCTGGGGATTGCTCAAAGAGGTGCCACGCAGGCAAATCCGCGATTGGATCGATCAACTCGTCGCTCAGGGGTTTTTGGAGAGCGTCGGCGAATATCCGGTTCTCACGGTAACGCCAACGGGACGGCAGGTTTTGCGCGGCGAAACGTCGCCCGAATTGTCGCAGCCCGCGGTTCGCGATAAAGCCGTGACGCCAGCGCGATTGGTCGATTCGTGGGAAGGCGTCGATCGCGGGCTGTTCGACGAGCTGCGCCGGTTGCGGGCCCAACTGGCGGGCAAAGCGAAGG
Organism: uncultured Pirellulaceae bacterium; assembly: GCA_964415245.1. Classification (GTDB taxonomy): domain Bacteria; phylum Planctomycetota; class Planctomycetia; order Pirellulales; family Pirellulaceae; genus CAYQAJ01. Next base: position 20,619 of record CAYQAJ010000009.1, read on the forward strand.
TGGCGGCGTTCATCATCTTCAGCGACGCCACGCTCCGCGACCTGGCCCGCCGCCGGCCGACTTCGCGCGAAGCACTGCTCGGCGTGCACGGCATCGGCCAGCACAAGAGCGAGGCGTATGGGGCCGCAGTCATCGAATTGATCGACCGCCATTGCCGCGAGCACGATATCGTCGCCAACGTGGCCGTGGAAATGCCGGTGCGACGCGCCGATGCGGCCCATGCAGCGCCGAGCCGGACGGCCAGCGCATCGTTCGAGCTGTTCGACCAGGGTTTGAGCATCGCGGAGATCGGCGAGCGATTGGGCCGCGCCCCTTCCACCGTTCTCGACTACCTCCTGCAATACATTCACGCCCGCAAGATCACCGATGCCTCCCGCTGGGCCTCGCCGTACGAAATCCAGCAGATCGAAACCGCGGCCCAGTTCAACGACACCGAGCGACTCAAGCCCATTCACGAGGCGCTGCACGGCCGCGTAAGCTACGAAACGATCCGCATGGTTTTGCAGTGCGCGCGGAACCGCGACGGGTGAAGATCGAAAGCGGTTCGTGACTGGTCGTTGCCGATGGTGCGTTACCGAGTCGTCGCTTTCTCGGCGCTTACCGGTTCCTGGTCGCGCTTTGTGGTCTCATCGCGCTTCGCGCCAGGATCGAGCACGCGCCGCGCTTTCAGGTCGTATCGCCCGCCGGGGTGCACGCTGACGTAATCGCGCTTGGCATCGTCGGCCGAGTTGCGGTAGTCGTAGAATTGCACGCTGTTGCGGCCTACCACTTCTCCCACGTGGCCTTGCACGATCAGTGCGGTCGACTCGTCGACTCCGATGCCCAGGTACTGTGGGTAAGTCTGCATTAGCGTTGTCATTTCCGCAAAGCGATTGCGCTGGGCAAAGTGCTGATCAATCGCCGTGCCGGGCAGAAAGCCCAGGCCGCGCTCGTACCCCTCGGACATGATGTCCGCGTTACCCAACGGATTGCCGCGGCACAGGTAGTCGCCCTGGATGGTCGCCCCGGCCGAGCTTCCGCCGATGACGCCGCCGCGGTGGAGCATTTCCAACATCGCCGCGTGCGCCTGGGTGTTTTCATAAGTGTCGACGAATCGCCACTGCCGTCCACCGCCAAACCAGATACCGCCCGCGCGACGCAACAGATCGAGCGATTCGGGCGACTCCACTTCTTCGATGGTTCGCGCCTTGAGCACGACCGCGTTGCGAGCGCCCGCCTCGCCGAAGACCCGCTTCTCCGCTTCACCGGATTTGGGACTCGGGTCGGCCGTGGGCAATACGACGATCAGCGCGTCGGGTCCGCCGGCCAACTCGATGAAACGCCGCATCGCTTCGACCGGCAGTCCGCCGCCCCCGACGATCACCAGCGTGCCGCCTTCGACCTCCGGAACTCCGGGCTCTTGGGGCGGGAAACCGGTCTGTACGCGACCCACCGCCATACGCCGCAGCGCCGTGAAGTCGGCCAACTCGCCCGACTTCACTTCCATCGTGCGGGCCGCGCGGGTTGGCGATGCCGCCAGCGCAAGAGCGACCTTTCCCTCGCCGAGCACGCGCAATCGCCGACCGCGCACGAAGAGCGCGCAATTGTCCTCGATTCCGACGCCGAAGTTGCCGGGATGGGATTCGACAAGCTGCAGCAGACGCGAATGCGTTTCGTCGGCCTCAAAGCCGGGCATCACGACGACGCCGGGCAACAGGTCGAGACCATTGGCCGCTACGTCGGCTGAATCGTTCTTCGGCGTGGAAGCGAACAACCTCGCCAACGCCGCCCCGCCCGCTGCATTGCCTCCCACGACGCCCCGCCGCGCCAGTAAAGCCCGCAGCTCATCGACGACCCCAGCCGCCTTCAAAGCGGTTGCCACTTTCGCCGCCTCGCTTCCCACAATCCACACGCCGCTCGCCTCGTGGACCCGCTCGCTTGCCGTTTTGGCGCTCCGGGGAGCATTGCTCGTCGCATCGCCCCCGCTCTCGATTCCTCTCCCGATAACGATCACGTCGACACTGGCGGGTTTGAAAGCGTTCCACTTCTCTCGCAGCGCCTCGATCCGTTCCGGGGCACTATCGGCTGGTTCGCCGTCGGCCACGATAATGCACAACCGCGCCGAATCAACCCCCGCCAATTCGACGAACCGCTTCGCCGCCGCATCGGGCACTTCGCTCCCGCCCGCGACGATGATCGCCCCGCCGATCCCGTCGGGCGAGATTCGCTCTCCGGCCGCGGGATGCTCTTCCTCCGCTCGGGCAATTCGCTGAATTGGCGCCACCACCAACAGGCAAATCGCCGTGATCGTCGCCCAAGCAACGCATCTCGCGGTTTTCATTGCGGAATCCTACTCGATTCGCTCGGAAATACTCGAGCCGCCGATCGGCCGCGGTTCGGCACGCTGCCGTTGACCTTCGCGGCCGTAATACCTTACCACATCATAATCGACGACCAAGCGCGGCTCGCTCGCTTCCTCGTCTTGCCGGACCCTAAGCCACGTTGTGGTGGGCCGATTGTATCGCCACGCCACCGCTGACCGACGCCGCCCCATGAAAGTCCTCTTCCTCGGCCCGACGGATTCGCCGCTGATCGAGTATCTCCGCTCGACGGGCGACGAGGTAGTTGCTCGCTTCGAGCGCCTTGATCTAATATGGCTCAACGATCATCCCTGCGACTTCCTGGTGAGCTACGGCTACCAGCACATCCTGCCCAAAGAGGTACTCGACGGCTTTTTCGACCGCGCCGTGAACCTGCACATCGCCCTGTTGCCGTGGAACCGCGGCTCCGACCCCAACTTCTGGAGCATCGTCGATGGCACGCCCAAGGGAGTCACCATTCATTACCTTGACGACGGCATCGACACGGGCGACATCATCGCCCAGCACGAGCTCGCGTTCTCGGCCGACGACACACTTCGAACGAGCTTCGAAAAACTTCACCGCGCGATCGAGGCCTTGTTCCGTGAGCACTGGTCCGACATTCGCGCCGGTACGTGCAGCCGAACTTCCCAGCAGGGGACCGGCACCTTTCATCGCGCCAAGGACAAGGATCGGCTTGCCCACTTGCTGACCCACGAATGGGACACATCTATCGCGGCGCTGGCCGAACGCGCCGTGGGCCAGCGCCGGCGGCACTAGCTGCCGTTTCGGCTTCATTGTCCGCAATTCGGGGGTGCTGGCGGAGACTCTATTGGGTCGATACCATCCGTCGTGCAACCGCCTCGTCGCGGAAACCCCTTATCTGGCCTTGGCGCCGGCGGTTCATACGGACAAGATGTCGCCGACCATGGGTCACGTCCTGGAGCGTCCCGACTCGCTCGTCTGCAAGGTAGGCTTTTCTCCAGGGCCGGAATCCGAGATAATGGGTTGCCTGGGGTGTTTGGCAGCCTTGTGCTACGTGAACTGCGAGTTTCTGTTGCCAAGGGTTAGCTCGCATTGACGAAGAAACACTGGGTACGACGATTTCAGTGTGACTTCGTAGCCGCGGTCGGGCATTCACGTTCGCGGACATTCATTCTCTAAGGAAGCATCATTGACCGAAAACACCGAAATGGGCAATTCACCGAAGGCCCTGCAACTGGACGAGTCGGCGATTGACCTGCCCATGGACCAAACAGCGCCGAGCGGCGTCGCCCTGCCGCCCGCTTCTCTCGCGCTCCGCGTGATCAACCTGGTGGTCGTTATTGTGCCGTTTATAGCGGTGGTTGCGGCCATCGCCTTTCTCTGGGGCTGGGGCTTCAGTTGGGTGGAGACCGGTCTGCTCTTGGGCATGTACGTTGCTTCGGCGATCGGTATCACCGTTGGCTACCACCGGTTCTTTACCCATCGCTCGTTCGAGACCAGCCGGGTCGTGCAGTGCATTCTGGGCATTCTCGGCTCGATGGCCGTGCAGGGGCCCTTGCTGAAATGGGTCGCCATGCATCGCTGCCATCACATGCACAGCGACCGACGAGACGATCCGCACTCGCCCCACAATCACGGCCGGGGACTGAAGGGAATGATGCGCGGCCTGTGGCATGCGCACCTCGGCTGGCTGTTCCGCGCCGATCCGCCCGACTTGGCGCGCTACGTAAAGGATCTGCGCCAGAGCCGCCTGCTCCGCGTGGTGAGCGCGTTGTTTCCCGTGTGGGTGATTGTCGGGCTGCTGATACCGACGACGCTGGGGCTGCTGTTGACCTGGAGTTGGTGGGGCGCACTGTTCGGTTTGATCTGGGGAGGGCTGGTGCGCATCTTCTTCGTGCACCATGTCACCTGGAGCGTCAACTCGCTGTGCCATTGGTGGGGTCGCCAGCCGTACCGCGTTCACGACCACAGCCGAAACAACTGGCTGGTGGGCATCCTTGCCATGGGCGAGGGTTGGCACAACAACCACCACGCCTTTCCCCGTTCGGCCCGGCACGGACTGCGCTGGTGGCAGGTCGATGTAAGCTACTGGATCATTCGGGCCATGGCGCTCGTCGGACTGGTCTGGAAGGTTCGCGTGCCAGCCAAGGCCGCGCGTTAGGCCTGACGCAGCTCGCGAACTGCCTGACGGCGCTTTCTACAAGTCCCTTTCCCCCGGGAGAGGGTTAGGGTGAGGGCTGATACCGGCCCGGATGCGCCCCTCTATTGGGCCGAAGTTCTGCATTCTCGGGCGGCAAAAAAACCTCGCCCGCCAGTTCCCCACCAACGCAAAGCGGCGCATACTGTCGGGAGCCGGCCAAGCGCGCCTGCGCCCCGGCTCTGCGCACGCAGGCAAGTCCCCGGTCTGCCTAGCATCGGCTGATCGGGCCCACCCGCCGCCCTGATAGCTCGTGGGAAAGTGGGACTGTCCCTTTGCAACCGAGCGATTTTCACCTGCCAGATTGTGTAATCGAAGAGGGACTGTCCCCCTTTTCCACCAACCCCAACCCCGCGACCACCAGGAGCACGCCGAAATGAGCACCAACGAAAAGCAGGGCACTTCCCGCCGCACGTTTCTCAAAACCACCGGACAAGCGGCCGTCGCCACCGCCCTCGTTGGCGCCATGGTGCCCCGCGTACACGCCGCCGAGGACAACACCATCAACGTGGCTCTGGTCGGCTGCGGCGGACGCGGCACCGGCGCGGCGGCCAACGCCCTGTCGGTCGGCAACGGGCCCATCAAACTCAAGGCCATGGCCGACGTGTTCGACGACCGGCTCAAGGCCAGCTACGAAGGGCTCAAGAACGAGTTCGGCGACAAAGTCGACGTGCCCAACGATCGCAAATACATCGGATTCGAAGCCTACAAGAAGGCAATCGACGAGCTCAAGCCCGGCGACGTGGCCATCTTCGCCACGCCCCCCGCGTTCCGCTGGCTGCACTTCACCTACGCCATCGAGAAGAACGTCAACGTGTTCATGGAAAAGCCGGTCACGGTCGACGGGCCCACCTCGCGCCGCATGTTCGACCTGGCCGAGAAGTCGCGCCAAAAGAACATGAAGGTCGGCGTGGGGCTCATGTGCCGTCACTGCGAAGCACGCCACGAGCTGCTGGATCGCATCCGGTCGGGCGAAATCGGCGACATCCTCACGATGCGGGCGTATCGCATGTCGGGCCCGCTGGCGTCGTGCTTCTCCGATCCCAAGCCCGCCAACATCAGCGAGCTGCACTATCAGATTCGGCGGTTCCACAGCTTTCTGTGGGCCAGCGGCGGGTGCTACAGCGATTTTCTCATCCACAACATCGATGAGTGCTGCTGGATGAAGGGCGGCTGGCCGGTCGAGGCCAAGGCCTGCGGTGGCCGCCACTTCCGCGGCGATCAGATCGACCAGAACTTCGATTCGTACTCGGTCGAATACACGTTCGACGACGGTACCAAGTTTTTCCTCGAAGGGCGCAACATCGCCGGTTGCCACGACGAGTTCGCCAGCTACGCGCACGGCAGCCGCGGGTCGGCGATCATTTCGACCGCGTCCCATTCGCCCGCCAAGTGCCGCATCTTCAAGTCGCAGGTGATGGATAAGGCCAACCTGGTGTGGGCCTATCCGCAGCCCGAGAAGAACCCTTACCAGTTGGAGTGGAATGAGCTGATCGCAGCCATTCGACAGGACAAGCCTTACCACGAGGTGCACCGCGGCGTCGAGGCGAGCATGGTCACGTCGATGGGCCGCATGGCCGCGCACACGGGCCAGGTCGTCAGATGGGACGACATCCTGAACTGCGAACACGAATTCGCCCCGAACCTCGACCAACTCACCCTCGACGGCCCCGCGCCCTTGCTCGCCAACGCCGAGGGCAAGTACCCGGTCCCGCTCCCGGGCATCAACAAGCGCCGCGAGTACGATGTGATCTAACGTAGCAGGCACGCTCCGCCGTGCCGTCCGCCTGTTGGACATTGATGCGGTGGTTTCGAGCGCAAACACGGCAAACTCCGCCGTGCGGTTCGACGTCTACCCATGACTCCCCACCGATACCGATTCACGCTCCGCGGCCTATTCTGGTGGGTGCTCGTTTTCTGTCTATTCTGCGCGGGCGTCGTCGCCGGCTGGCCGCTGTTGCCGATTCCCGTGATGCTGACGGCGTGGTGTGCGGTGCGGGCATACCGCGCGAGGCGCTTCTGCGACTCGCGCGTGGCCTGCGCTATCATCGGAGGCGGCTACGGCGCTATCGCGGGCATATTCGTATTTGTCGTCGGCGCCGCACTGTGTCAGTTGCTCGAACAGCGTAGCCCTATGGCCGGTGCCACTGTCGACGCGGGATATGCCGTCTTTCTTTTCGCGATGCCGGTCGTCGTCATGGCCACGGTAATCGGGCTCGCACTCACGTCGTTGGCATCCATGATCCGAAGTCCTGCACCGGCTCTCAAGTCAGGGCCGAAAGTTGACGGCGCCTCGCCGAGCGCGCCAGACGTTGTTAGTCGAGACGATGCAGTTTGTTGATCGCCACGTCGGCCAATTCGATCTGCGAGCGTCTGCGCAATCTGCGGACCAGTTGAACAATCCGATCCCATGCTGACTTTCGCCCTGTCGCGTTTTCGCGATAGGCCGACGAAGAGTCTCTTTCAACGCGAAAACGCGAAAAGGAAAGTCCTCGAGCTGACGGCTGAGAGGTGATAGCTGACAGCTTCCCATTCAGGCAAGAATGTCCCGCAGCACTTCGCCATGCACGTCGGTCAATCGCATGTCGCGCCCGCCCCAGCGGTAGGTTAGCTTCATGTGGTTGATGCCGAGCTGGTGCAGCACGGTGGCCCACAGGTCGTAGTAGTCGCACGGGTTCTCGACGGCCGTATAGCCGTACTCGTCGGTGGCGCCGTACACGGTGCCGCCGCGAATGCCGCCGCCGGCCAGGAACACGCTGAACCCGAACGGGTCGTGGTCGCGGCCGTTGGTGCCCTGCGAGAACGGGGTGCGGCCGAACTCGCCCGCCCAGATGACGATCGTCTCGTCGAGCAAACCGCGCATCTTCAGATCGCGAATGAGCGCGGCGATCGGTTGGTCGACCTGGAAGGCCATCTTCCCGTGGCCGGCCTTCAGGTCGCCGTGCTGGTCCCAGGGGTTGGCCGGGCCGCCGGCGCCGATGTTGTACGTGAGACACGTCAGCTCGACGAATCGCACGCCGCGCTCGACCAGCCGCCGGGCCAGCAAACACTGACGCGCGTAGGCTGCCTTCTGCGCGTCGGAGTCGTCGAGGCCGTACATGCGGCGGGTCGCATCGGTCTCGCCTGAGAGGTCGAGCAGCTCGGGCACGGCCGACTGCATGCGGTAGGCCGTCTCATAGTTGGCGATGGCCGCCTCGACGTGCTGACTGCCGCCGGTCGATTCGAGAAAGCCACGGTCGATCCCTTCGATCAGCGCGAGCCGGCGGCGCTGTAACGAATCGGGCTCGCGGGGCGTGATATCGCGAACCGGCTCCTCGCCGTCGGCGTCGATGACCGAAGCCTGGTTCACGGCCGGAAGGAATCCGTTGGAGAACAGCCCCACGCCCCCGTGCGGAAAGACCGACCCACCGGCCCGCAGCACGACGAAGCCGGGCAGGTTTTCGTTCTCGCTCCCCAGGCCGTAGGTGGTCCACGCCCCCGCGCTGGGATTGCCCAGGAACGGGAAACCGGTGTGCATGAAGTAGTTGGCCTGGGCGTGCTCGCTGAACGGGGCGGTCATCGAGCGAATCACGGCCAGGTCGTCGGCACACGCGCCGACGTGGGGGAACAGATCGCTCACTGCGAGCCCGCTCTGGCCGTAGCGGCGGAACTCCCACGGGCTGGGCAGGATGTTGCCGTTCTGGTTGAACTGGGTTCGCGCGATGGGCAGCGGCATGGGCTTGCCCGCTTCCTGGGCCAGACGCGGCTTGGGGTCGAACGAGTCGACGTGCGACGCGCCCCCCGACATGTAGCACAGAATCACGTTGCGGGCACGGGGCGGGAAGTGCAGCCCCGGCGCGTACTCCGATCCCTTCGACGAGGTGGGCGCTTGGGCCGGTTCGGCGAATGCCCGATTGGCCATCAACCCAGCGAGCGCGATCATGCCAAACCCGCTCGAACACTGCCTGAGCATCGCTCGCCGACTGAGCCGACGCAGGGCAGGGGAGTGAGCGGTGATGCGCGATGCAAACCTACCGCACATAAATGAACTCCTTGAAGTTCAGAATCGCATGGCATAGGTCCTGCCAGCGGCGTTCGGGAGTCGGTTGCCAGTCGGCGGGCACTTCCAGGTCATTCTGCTGTTGCATGAGTCGCTCAATCGAAGCCGTGAGCTCGTCGTATTCGGCTTGCTGCGCCGGTTCGAGGGCGGCGAGCACTTCGTCGAGCTTAACTTCCGGCGGCGCGCCCGACGTGGCGGCCACTTGCTCGGGCGTTAGCGCTCGATCGAACAAGCGGGCCCGCTCGATGCGGCCGGTCAAGAATCGTCCCTCGGTCGGCGGCGAGTGCCGCAGTCCAAATAGCACGCGATTCTTGTCGGCGGCGAACTCGACGGGGCCCGACGAACGATACGCATTACCGTAAGGCTTGCCATCGCGATACCCGGTGATCGTGCCGTCGGCCGAGTAGACGATGGCTACGTGCACGGCGCGGTCGCTCGCTTCGCTCTCGGCGGGAGCTCCGAAATCTTGGGTACGTGCGAAGACGTTACTGCCGGCCATCCATCGGCGGGGTTCGCGCTCGGCGAACACGATTGCATCGAACGTGACGCCGTCGAGCGATTCGACGCCGAGCACCCCGCCACCGCCGCGCTGGTCGAGATTGTCGAGCTGCACCCACGCTTCGAGCGTCTTCTCGCGCAGATTATGGCCGAGTGGCTCCGTTCGCACGTGTGAGTGACCGTCGAGCACGAGCGCGCCGTCTTCAACCCGAGCATTGCCTTCGGCGGTACCGTGCATACCACCGACCGAATCGCGCAGGTCACCCTCGAATTCCCAGCTCGCGATCGGCGGCGGCAATTCGGCCAGTGCTCGCGCGGCCGCATCGTCGGTCGATCGCTCAGAAAGCAGGCGCTTGCGAATCGGGGCGACGATCGATTCGAGCGCGGCGCGGTGTTCGGCCAGATCGAGCTCGATGCGCTTCGACTGCGCGGCAAGCTCGCGCCGGCTTCGGTCGTGCTCGGCGAGAAACTGGCGGCACATTTCGAGCTCGGCATCGGTTGGCTCGCGCCCCAGCGCCGTGGCGAACAGCCGGCCGATGCGCTGGTCGTCGCTCGTGAGCGACGAATCGGCGAGTACGGATTGCGACCACAGCCGCGCCTGCTCGATCACCCACGGATCGTTGAGCAGCGTGAGCGATTGGGCCGGTACATTGGTGGCGTCGCGGTTGCCGCGGGTGGTGAGCGGCTCGGGCGCGTCGAACACGCTCAGGAAGGGATCGAGGCTGTTACGGATCACCGCCACGTACACGCTGCGGCGCCGGCTGTTGCCACTGACGCTCGGGCCATACATCGCCGCGTCGAGTTGGCCGCTGGTGGCCAGAATCGAATCGCGAATCGCCTCGGCTTCCAGCCGCCGCACGCGGAAGTGCGACAGGAGCACGTCGTCGGGATCGATCTCTTTGGCCCGCTCCGAGGTCGCGGCGCTCATGCGGAACGTGCGCGACAGCACCAGGAAGCGAATCGCGTCCCGCATCGACCAACCCTTCTCGACGAATCGCGCCGCCAGGTAGTCGAGCAGCTCCGGATGGCTCGGCTCCTCGCCCAGGCGGCCCAGGTTGTCAGGCGTGGCGACAATTCCCCGTCCGAACACATGATGCCACACGCGATTGGCGATGACGCGCGAGGTGAGCGGGTTGTCGGCACTGGCGATGCTGTGGGCGAGCTCCAACCGGCCGCTGCCGGTGGTGCGATACGGCTCGGTCGAGAGCGCTTCGAGAAATGCTCGCGGAACGGGGTCGGCGGGCTTCTTGTGATTGCCGCGAATGAAGAGGGGCTGGTCGATCGGGTCGCCTTCGACGATGCCCGGCGCTCGGGTCGGTTCGGGAATTTCTGCTTCGAGCCGGCGGTATTCGGCTACAAGCGGGGCAACGTCGGAAAGTTGTTCGAGTGTGGCAGGGAGCAGATTGCGACGGACGAACCAGTCGAGCAGCCGCGCCTGTTGGTCGGTCATGGTGCCGCGGCGCCAGGCTTCGATCGTTTGCGAAAGTGCGCGGCGATACAGAGCAGCCGCGGTATTCGGCGCAAACGACTCATCGTCGTCTGTGTCACCGCCCGCTTCGGTCAAAACGCTTGCCAGCGGAATGCCCAACTCGGGCGGCTGGCCCTTGCTCCAGGCGACCGCCTCCGCCACACCGAACCACGACCTCCCGCCCGATCGCGGGTCGAGCGGCAGATCGCCGCCCGTGGCCACTTCGACGTACGCGTCGTCGCCTTTCCAGTAACGCAAGTCGAACCGCACCCACTGAAACTGATCGGTTTCGACAGGGGCGGCGCCGTAAATCGGGCCTTCAATGCGCGGGTAGTTCTGCATCACGAACCGCACGCGGGCTCCGCCGGTGCCCATCACTTTCACCCACAGTTCGTCGGCCTCGACGCGGAAGCGCGGCGAAGTCAAAAGGCCGCTGTGCCGCGACGAGAGCAAATGGGTGTATGCGCCCCCGGGAAGGATGCCCGCGAGCACGCGCTCCCCTTCGGGCAGCAC
>CAYQAJ010000009.1:31757-45410 GCA_964415245.1 uncultured Pirellulaceae bacterium
TGTATGCGCCCCCGGGAAGGATGCCCGCGAGCACGCGCTCCCCTTCGGGCAGCACCTGGAACTCGCCCGCCTTGGCTGGTTCATCGCTGAGGCCGTTGCCGTGCTTGTGCCACTGGCGGTAATCGTCGCCCGACAGGTTCCACGCCGACTCGCCATCCGCCGGGATGAGCGACTCTTCGTACTTACGCTGCTCATCGCCCCACCGATCGCGTAAGGCTTGCCACTCGCGGTCGAATTCCTCTCCGCGCAGCTTGCTGAGCACCTTCCAGGCGTGCAACGGATGATTGGCGTCGTCGCCCACCGCTTCGAGTTGCTCTCGTACAGTGGGTCCGTTCGATTCGAGCTCGCCGATCAGCGCGTCGATGCGCCCGAGCCACGCTTCGGCGAGCGTTTCGCGGATTTCGCTTTTGAGCCGCGTCAGCTCTTCGCGATTGGTATTCAGCCGCTGCGGCGAATCGACCGTCACCAACGCCGGTCGCGAGCTGACCATGATGCCGTACAGAGCATAGAAGTCGCGCTGGCCGATGGGATCGAATTTGTGATTATGGCAGCGGGCGCACGAGACCGTCATGCCCAAGAGCGCCTTCGAGATTACGTCGATCTGGTTGTCGGTGAAACGCACTTGCTCGTCGAGCGCGTCGGTCGGGGCGTAGCCGTGCTGCACCATACGAAAGTGCCCCAGGCCGAGCATCGACTCGTTCAGCCCGAGCTCGCGATTGATGCGTGGCTCCGGCGCCAAATCGCCGGCCAGGTGCTCGACGATGAGCCGGTCATACGGCACGTCGTCGTTGAAGGCACGAATCAGGTAGTCGCGGTACCGCCACGCAAACGGAATCGCCGGGTCCCCCTCGCTCCCGTGCGATTCGGCGTAGCGGAACCAGTCCATCCAATGCCGGGCCCAGCATTCACCGAAGCGGGGCGAATCGAGATAGCGGTCGACCAGCGCTTCGTACGCGCGCGGCGATGGGTCGTTGACGAATCGCTCGACTTCTTCGGGCGTGGGGGGCAGGCCGGTCAGCACGAATGACAGCCGGCGGATGAGCGTCGCCGGATCGGCGTCCGCTGCCGGTGCAAGGCCCGCCGCTTCGAGCCGGGCGAGGATGAACCGATCGACGGGATGGTCGGACCACGCTGCGTCGCGCACGGGCGGTGGCTCGCGCGCGGCGACCGGCTGAAAGCTCCACCACGCTTTGCGGCGATCTCGGACGGCCTCCCACGATGTGAGCCGCTCGAGCTCCTCGGCCGGCGGCGGTTCGCCGCGCGGGTCGGGCGCGCCCATTTCGATCCATCGGGCCACGTCGGCAATGATGGCGTCGGCCAGCTTCGGCCGACCCTGCGGCATTTGCAGGTCCGGGTCTTCGTGGGTCATCGCCCGCACGATGCGGCTCTCGTTCGGCTTGCCGGGCACAATAGCCGGCCCCGAGTCACCCCCCTTTAAGAGCCCCGCGCGATGATCGAGCACAAGTCCGCCTTCCGAGGTGCCGCCGCTGTTATGGCACTCGTAACAGTTTTCGATGAGCACGGGCCGAATGCGCTTCTCGAAGAATTCCATGCCCGCATCGTCGGCTCGAACAATGGCTGCGCCACTTATCGCGGCGATGAGCGCCCACGCCGCCCACACAAGGGGCAGGGCGGTGCGTGGTGTCGATGGTTGCGAGAGGCGGCGATTTTTTGCGGCGACGGGCATGGGTTGTTGCATGGGGAGCGCTATAGGTGGGCAGGGCAGCGAGGCACGGACTGATCCCAAACCGCGTATCCACGAGTTTACCCTAAGCCGTCCGCTTCCGCAGCCCTTACTCAACGGATCTTGCGACGATGAAAGGCTTCCTGCGGCAAATACACACTCGGTTGGCGGCGGCTCGCGGAAAGTCGTGACGAGATATCGGGCCGGCGATTGTTCGCGCGCCGCGGGCATGGTATGGGTATCGTAGTCGCCGAGGCGGAAACGGAGCGATGTGGCGAAAGGCGGCTGCGGAACCTTTGTAGTGAGCCGTGGCGTGACAGTTGTGTTTCTTGGTAGGTTTCTGGCATCAATGAGGCGGTGAACATGAGTGGCAAACTTGTTTGGCTTCTTCCGGCGGCGTGTTTTCTGGTGGCAGCGCTACTCGGCACCGCCCGAGCCGACGACCTGTGGGTCACCTATCCCGGCGGCGAGGGTCCGGGCAAGGGGAAGCACATTGTGCTGGTGAGCGGCGACGAGGAGTATCGGTCGGAAGAGGCGTTGCCGCAGCTTGGCAAGATCCTGGCCACGCAGCACGGCTTCACGTGCACCGTGCTGTTCGCCATCAATCCCGAAACGGGCGAGATCGATCCCAACTACACCCGCAACATCCCGGGGCTCGAAGCGCTCGACGACGCCGACCTGATGATCCTGTTCACGCGGTTTCGCGACCTGCCCGACGAGCAGATGAAGCACATCGACGCCTACCTCAAGTCGGGCCGGCCGGTGATCGGCATGCGTACGGCCACGCACGCGTTCAACACCGGCAACGCCAATTGGGCAAACTACAGCTTCAACTACGGCGGCGACAAGAAAGAGTGGAAGGACGGCTTCGGGCGACTCGTGCTGGGAGAAACGTGGATCAGCCATCACGGCAACCACATGCACGAATCGACGCGCGGGCTGATCGCGCCCGACGCCAAGGACCACACGATTGTGCGCGGCATCAACAGCGGCGATGTGTGGGGCGATACCGACGTGTACGGCGTACGCCTGCCGCTGCCCGGCGACAGCAAGCCGATCGTGCTGGGGCAGGTGCTCACGGGCATGAAGTTCGACGATCCGCCCGTCGAAGGTCCCAAGAACGATCCCATGATGCCGGTGGCGTGGACCAAGACCTACCAGCTTCCCGGCGGAAAGGAGGGGCGCTCGTTCGCCACGACGATGGGGGCCGCGACCGACTTGGCCACCGAGGGAACGCGGCGGATGCTGGTGAACGCCGTCTACTGGTGTCTGGGAATGGACGACCATCTTGGCGCGAGCGGAGCGAACGTCGATTTGGTGGGCGAGTACAACCCCAGCCACTACGGTTTCGGTGGATCCAAGAAGGGCGTGAAACCCTCGGACCATGCTTTGCAGTAGCCGTCGCGCGTTTGTGACCCCATGCGGTCGCGGAGCCCGCCCGCGATGGTACAATGGTGGCGCGGCGAATTGCGCCGTCTGCCCAGCGACTCTGACTGGCGGATGGCACGGGCGATCCCGCCGATGACCGACTTCCCGCCGAAACCCTACCCCGCTTTCGCATTCCAACCCTACGAATTCTGGGAAATCCATCATGCAAGCTTACCGCCTCGCCACCGCTTTTCTTCTCGTTTGTGCCTGGTGTCTGGCCGGAACCATCGACCACGCAAAAGCGGCCGAGCTGACGCTGAAAAAGGGGGACCACATCAGCTTCATCGGTGGCTCACTCGGCGAGCGGATGCAGCACGACGGATACCTCGAAGCGCTTGTCCAGAACCGTTTTCCCGATCAAGAGCTGGTGTTTCGCGACCTGGCGTTCTCGGGCGACGAGCTGGTGATGCGCAACCGCTCCGAGGGATTCGGATCGCCCGACGAATGGCTTCAGAAGACGCAAACCGACGTGGTGTTCGCCTTCTTTGGCTTCAACGAGTCGTTCGCGGGCGAAGCGGGGCTGCCCAAGTTCCGCCAAGATTTGGAAGGCTTCATCCAGCACACGCTTTCGCAAAAATACAACGGCAGCGCACCGCCGCGCCTGGTTCTGTTCTCGCCCATCGCTCACGAAGACCTGAACGACCGCAATCTGCCCGACGGGCATGAGAACAACGGGCGAATCGCACTCTACACGGCGGCCATGGCTGAGATCGCCGCGACCAGCGACGTGCCGTTCGTCGATCTGTTTGCCGCGTCGCAGAAGCTGTACGAGCAGAACGAAGAGCCGCTGACGGTCGATGGCGTGCACCTCAACGAACAGGGCAACCACGCCTTGGCATTGGAAATCGACTCGGCGCTGTTTGGCCCGCGTGCCAAAGACATCGAGCTGGTCGAGTTCGAGCGCTTGCGGCAGGCCGTGCGCGACAAGAACTTCTACTGGTTCCACCGCTACCGCACGACCGACGGCTACTCGAGCTACGGCGGGCGCTCGTGGCTCAAGTTCGTCAACGACCAGACCAATCGCGATGTGATGATGCGCGAGCTGGAAGTGCTCGACGCCATGACCGCCAATCGCGACCAGCGGGTGTGGGCCGTGGCCCAGGGCGGCGACCTCGAAGTCGACGACAGCAACACGCCCCCGTTCCTCAAGGTGATCAGCAACAAGCCGGGGCCCGGGCCCGAAGGCGCCCACGAGTTCCTCAGCGGCGAGGAAGCGATGAAGCGGATGACACTCGGTAAGGGGCTGGCGATCAACCTGTACGCCTCCGAGGAGAAGTTCCCCGAGCTGGTCAATCCCGTGCAAATGTCGTGGGACGCCAAGGGGCGGTTATGGGTCGCCGCCTGGCACACGTATCCGCACTGGAAGCCCAAGGACAAGATGGACGACAAGCTCATCATCCTCGAGGACACCGACGGCGACGGCCGTGCCGACGTTTGCAAAACGTTTGCCGACGATCTGGGCAATCCCACGGGCTTCGAGTTTTGGGGGGGCGGCGTGCTGGTGGCTCAAGCTCCTTATCTCATCTTTCTGCAGGACACCGATGGCGACGATCAGGCCGACGTCCGCCGCATCATGCTCGACGGCATTGACTCGGCCGATACCCACCACACGGCCAACAGCTTTGTCATCGGCCCCGACGGCGGACTGTACTTTCAGGAAGGCGTTTTCCACCGCACGCAGGCCGAGACCCCCTACGGCCCCGAGCGGAATTACGACGCGGGCGTGTGGCGCTTCGAGCCCCGCACGTTCCGCTTCGAGCGGTACGTGCAATATGGATTCGCCAACCCGCACGGCCACGTGTTCGACCATTGGGGGCGCGACATCGTGCACGACGGCACCGGGGCCAACCCGTTCGACGCGGCGCTAATCTCCGGCTATGTCGAGCTTCCCGGCAAGCACCCGGCTCCGCCGCAGGTGTACCAACAGCGAACGCGGCCGTGCCCCGGCACCGAGATACTGTCGAGCAGCCATTTCCCCGAGGAGTTCCGGAACAATCTGCTGGTGGGCAACGTGATCGGGGTTCAGGGAATCCTCCGCTACCGGATCGAGGACGACGGGGGCAGCATCACCGCGATTGAGGAAGAGCCCATCGTGCTTTCGCCCGACGCCAACTTCCGCCCCGCCGACATGGAGGTGGGCCCCGACGGCGCGCTGTATTTCACCGACTGGCACAATCCCCTCATCGGCCACATGCAGCACAACCTCCGCGATCCCAGCCGCGACCATAACCACGGCCGCGTATACCGCGTGACCTACGAGGGGCGCAGCCTGCTTGATCCCCAGCCGATCGCCGGCCAGCCCATCGAAAAGCTCGTCGACTTGCTGCGCGATCCCGACGACCGCGTTCGCTATCGCGCGCGGCTCGAACTGAGCGGCCGCGATACGGACGAAGTGCTGGCCGCCGCCGAACGCTGGGTCACGTCGCTCGACGCGAAGGACCCCGACTACGAGCACAACGTGCTCGAAGCCCTGTGGCTGCACCAGCAGCACAACGTGGTCAACCGTGAATTGCTCACGCGCGTGCTGGCTTCCCCCGATGCCCACGCCCGAGCCGCCGCCACCCGCGTGCTGACCTATTGGCACGATCGCGTGCCCGACGCGCTTGACCTGTTGCGCGTGTCAGCCGCCGACAAGAACGCGCGGGTGCGGCTCGAAGCGGTGCGGGGCGCCAGCTTCTTCACCGATCCTGCGGCGGTCGAAGTGCCGCTCGTGGCCGCGGAGCTGCCCGGCGACAAGTACCTCGATTTCGTGCAAACTGAAACGAGAAAGACGCTCGAACCGAGGTGGAAGCAGGCGCTGGCCCGCGGCGACGCGATCGACCTCAAAACCGACGCCGGACGCAGCTTCTTTCTGCGGCAGTTGAGCGTCGACCAGCTTCTCAAGCTCGACCGCACCCGTGCCGTGTATGCCGAATTGCTCAATCGACCCGGCGTGCGTGACGAGTTCCGTACCGAGGCGGTGGCTGGACTGGCCAGGCTCGACGGCAAGAGCGAGCTGCGCGTGGTGCTCGATGCGATTGCGGCTATCGATGCCCAACAGCAGGTCGACGACGAGAGCCTGCTCATCGACCTGGCTCGCCTGCTCACGGGCCGCACCGCCGGCGAATTGGCCGAATCGCGCGGCGACCTCGAGCGGCTGGCCCTCGAATCGCGGCAGTCCGTCGTGCGGCAAGTGGCGCTGTCGGCGCTGATTCAGATCGATGGCTCGACCGATCCGACCTGGAAGCTCGCCATGGACTCGGTCCGCTCGCTCCGCGATCTGCTGGCGGCCGTGCCGCTTATCTCCGACGCCGGCCTTCGCGCCACCCTGTACGACCGCGTGCTCGGCCTCTTGACGAAACTGCCCGACGAGCTGAAGGACCGACGCAGCGGCGCGGGGCTCGGCCGCTACGTGCGCATCGAGCTGCCGCGGCGGGGAACGCTCACGCTGGCCGAAGTCGAGGTCTACAGCCAGGGGCGTAACGTCGCCCGCGGCGGCAAGGCCTCGCAGGTCAACATAGCGTTCGACGGCGCCCCCGGCCGCGCCATCGACGGCAAGACCAGCGGCATCTACGGCACCGGGACCCAGACCCACACCCAGGAGAACACGCCGAATCCCTGGTGGGAGGTTGACCTGGGCGAAGACCAGGCCATCGATGCCATCGCCGTTTACAACCGCACCGAAGGCGAGCTGGGCAAGCGGCTCGAAGGTTTTTCGGTCATCGTGCTCGACGCCAACCGCAACGAGGTGTTCCGCCGCGAAGGCAATCCCGCCCCGCCCAAGTCGGCCCGCTTCGAGCTTTCGTCCGGCACGCCCGAGTCGGTCGTTCGCCGCGCCGCGATGGATGCGCTGATTTCGATCCGCGGGCGCGAGACCGAAGTGTTCGAGAAGCTGGCCGCCTTCGTTCACGAGGGAAGCGATCGCCTTTCCGCCATCCGCGCCATGCAGCGCATCGATAAAAAGTTCTGGCCGCCCGAGCAGGCCGAGCCGCTGCTGGCCGACCTCTTGAAGCAGCTTCGCGATACGCCGGTGGCCGAGCGTACCTCGCAGCCCGCGCTCGACACGATGGAGCTGGCCGATGCGCTGGCCTCGCTCCTTCCCGTCGACGATGCTCGCCGCGTGCGCGCCGCACTTCGCGAGTTGGGCGTGCGGGTCATTCGCGTCGGCACGCTGCCCGAACGGATGGCGTACGACAAGGAAGTCATCGCCGTGGCGGCCGGCAAGCCGGTCGAGTTCCTGTTCGAGAACGTCGATCTCATGCCGCATAACTTCGTGATTGTGCAGCCCGGGGCCCTGGAAGAGATTGGCCTGTTGGGCGAGGCGACGGCGCAGCAGCCCGACGCCATCGCGCGGCAGTACGTGCCGCCGTCGGGCAAAATTCTGCTCTCCAGCCGACTCATCCAGACCCGCCAGTCGCAGCGGCTTCCGTTCGTTGCACCCACTGAAGCGGGCGTTTACCCGTTCGTGTGCACCTACCCGGGCCATTGGCGGCGGATGTACGGGGCACTGTACGTGGTCGACGATCTGGATGCTTACCTTTCGAATCCCGAGGCGTACCTGGCGGCGAACGATTTGCCGATTCGCGACGAGCTGTTGAAGGACCGCCGTCCGCGAACCGAATGGCGGATCGAGGACCTGGCCGCCGCGGTCGGCGAGATGACCGACGGCCGTTCGTACAGTAGCGCCCGGCACATGTTCGAGGTGGCGTCGTGCGTCTCCTGCCACAAGATCGGCGACGCCGGCCGCGAGTTCGGCGCCGACCTGATGAATCTCGACCCGCCCCGCACCGCCGTCGAGCTCTTGACCGACGTGATCGACCCCTCGCACAAGATCAACGAGAAGTACCAGTCGTACACGTTCATTACCGAGGGGGGCAAAGTTCTCACGGGCCTCGTGCTCGAAGAGACGCCCGACGAAGTCAAGCTCATCGAAAACCCGCTGGTGAGCACCGACGCCACCGTGCTCAAAGTGTCGGACATCGCCGAACGCCGCAAATCGCCGGTATCGCTGATGCCCAAGGGGCTGCTCGACAAATTGACGCGGGACGAGATCCTGGACCTGATCGCCTACATCGCCTCCAAGGGCGACGAGCACAGCCCGCTGTTCCAAGGCGGCGGCGAGCACGAGCACGGCCACTGACGCGGCGACACGGCGACACGGGGACGCGGGGCGTGCGTCATTCCCGCGCAGGCGGGAATCCAACGCACGGACGTGGAGACTCGGCGAATCCGTCATTCCGCCGTCCGTTTCGCCCTTTCGCTTTTTCGCGGTGAATCCGATCACTCACTTGGCAATCGCGAAAGCGCGAACCGGCCAAAAACGCGAAACTCGGAACGCGTATTCTCGGGTCATGTGGTGCGCGCTGGGCGGTTGCGCGCACCGGAAAACCCGTACTGGGGGCCCCAACACGGTGCGCGCTCGTCTTTTGGCGCACCAGACCAACAGCGCGGCAAAGTGCAGTTTCGCGCGTCAAGAATCGCAAGCCAGGAATCGGAATCCCCTTCTCGACCCTCGTGTCTCTGGCTGAAAACGGAACACAAAAAACTGATCCACCGCAGGGGACTGGCCGCACAATGTCGCGACGACACGGCCAAGTCGCCAGCAACGTCGCTCGTAAGTTCTGGCTGCTTAAGGTGTATCGTGGCTTTCGCGGCCGATACCCTGCGATGTCGCGTCGCGTTTGGAATTCACTCGGCCGTAGTCTGCCTTGGAGTGCGCTGCGCATAGTGCGAGCGCCTTGGCCCGCGCATAGCCGCACGATTCCATGTCTTCGCGCTTCGAGCCGACAGCCGGGCACGACGGACGCGTCGTACTCCGGCTGAAAACGGAACTCCGAAAGCGGAAAACTCTAGCCGCAATCGAATTGCCAAGGAACAAACCTGTCGCCTGGATTGTATGCTCGATGTCGTTGAGATGTCAATAATAGTTATTCAATACTTGATTCTCATTGTGCGGATTCGCGCGCCCGAGCGAGGTTGGCCGTTGGAGGCGGCTGGACCATCAGCCTGCCCGATGTCGTAATCGCACAATTCGGCTGTGCGCGTTAGAGCTTCACGTTGCCAGCGGGCAAGTCGCCGAATCGAGTTTTGTAATCGACCAGCTCTTGCTGCTCTTCGAGAAACTCGTTCTCGCAGGCCCGAAACTGCACCTGAAGCCGACGGCGATCTCCGAGGCGGTTCAGATCGAATCGACGCCACGTGGCGGCCAAGTTGTGGAATTCCTTTGGCGATTCGTTCCGCGTGATGTCCATCAGGATTCCGATCCGGTCACACAAGTTGCCTGCGCCAATGTACACGATGCCGTCGGGGTCGACCGCCAGGGCGCGGGGAATTGCGACCGGGTTTCCCGCGGCGTCGGTGAGACGAATACGGTAAACGCCGCTTCCCAAATCCTGAGCAGGGTTTCGGGGCGACTTGATGTCCAAAGGATGCCACTCGCACCAAGTGCGAGCCCCTCCATTTTCACCAGCGCCAGTTCGTCGAGTAGCAGCAACGCGGGCACGAATTCGGGCGGTGATTTCCGGCTTCTCCTTTTCGATTTGTTCGCGAATCGCGTTGTACTGTGACGCCTCTTCGGGCGTCAGTTTGCAATAGCGGATAATTCGTTTCACGGCTCCACCTCGTACGCCGTGACGGGATTTGCGGTAGCTGCGTCGATCTCTTCAAAAACGATGGCAATGATGCGTCCGGTGCTTGTCTCCCCAAGTGAGATGGTGCGTTCTGCCGACCGACCTTCGTCGATACCCATAGGGTGGTCAGGTACCTCCTCGGTAGGAGCGGTTTCGTTCTTCGACGGAGTGACCGGTGGAGGCGGGCGGTGCGGCCTCGTCATTGGAAACGTAATGACCAAGTAGTTGAAAAAGACCAGGAATACCAGGGTTACCATCAAAGCGATCCGCCTCCCAATTCCGGATGCCGCAGGGAGCGCGAAGCCCACGAAAAGTAGCGACGCAGCAACAAGGCATACCTTCACGTCCAGCGACATCACCTGGAATGCCGGAAGAACAAAGAACAGAAACACCGTCCAGCCGACGAGGAGCCAAAGGGGCCACGCGCGCCTGCGCGGCGGAATGACTTTCCCATTGGGTTCAGGCCGTAGCGGCGCTCGCGGCGACTCGTAGGGATTGACGTACATTACAGCCGCAGGCCGCACTCACGCATCGGGTTACGATGGGCGCGTTCGCTAACGTTTCGGGTTACGAGTACTCGAGCGAGCAACGAAAGCTTACAGAATCGCCTGGATCACTTCGCCCTTGGTGATGGCTAGTGGCCGGCCGAGGCGGTCGTGGATTTCGGTGTGGGCAGAGTAGCCCAAGCAGTGGAAGATGGTGGCCGTGAGGTCTTGCGGGCGGACGAGGCCCTCTTGGGGGTAGGCGCCGTTTTTGTCCGAGGCGCCGTAGACGGTGCCGCCGCGGATGCCGCCGCCGGCCAGGGCCACCGAGAAGACGTGGCCCCAGTGGTCGCGGCCGGCGCGGGGGTTGAACCGCGGGGTGCGGCCGAATTCGGCCGAGCAGACGACGAGCGTTTCGTCGAGCATGCCGCGCTGCGACAGGTCTTCCAACAGCGCCGAGAAGGCCATGTCCATCGGCGGCACGAGCACTTTCTTGAGGCGGTTCGTCTCGTCGGTATGACTGTCCCAACAGGGGTTGTCGTCCGGCTCATCGGGCCCGCGGAACCAGTTCACCTGCACGAATTTTACACCGGCCTCGACCAGCCGCCGCGCCAACAGCACGCTCTGGCCGAACTGGCCGCGGCCGTATCGGTCGCGCGCTTCGTCGGCTTCGAGCGCCAGGTTGCAGGCGGCCCGCGCCGGTGCGCTGGTCAATAGATCGAACGCCTGGCGGCGGCGCTCGTCGTAGGTTTCGACGGCGCGGCTCTTCTCGGCCGATGCCAACTGCGACTCAAGCTGTGTGAGCAGCGACCGCCGGCCGTCGAGCCGGGCCAGCGGCACGTCGTCGCGAAGCTCGAACTGCGGCACGCGGAAGTCGGGCGACGCCGGCTCGCAGCGAAACAGCCACGGGTCGGACGCCTGCCCCAAGAAGCCCGAGTCCTGCCCCGGCCACACCGATTTGTCGGTGTTCGAGATTTTGTGCGGCAGGCGGACGGCGGGGGGCATGAGGTGCCGGCCGGTTTGCAGGTACTGCACCACGGCGGCCATGTTGGGCCAGTTGTTCGGCGGGCCGGGGTTGGCGTTCTCCCGGTTCATCGGCTGGTGCGGCACGCCGGTCATCATGAAGTAGCCGCTGGACGAATGGGCGTTGTCGTCGGTGGCCACGGCGCGAAGGACGGCGAGCTTGTCGGCATGGCCCGCCAGGCGCGGCATGAGCTCGCCGAACGAAATGCCCGAAACGTTGGTGGCGATCGGCCCGATCTCGCCGCGCACTTCGGCCGGGGCATCGGGCTTCGGGTCCCAGGTGGAGTGCTGCGGCGGACCGCCCATCAAGAACAGCACGATGCAGGCCTTCGCCTTGGGCGGGCTCGACGGGTCGATGGGGGACGCTAGAACGTGTGGTGCGCCGAGCGCGCCGCCAAGACCAGCGCCGATTGACATGCCGAACAGGCTCAGTCCACCGGCGCGCAGGAACTCCCGCCGCGACAACCCGTCGCACAACTGCACGCTGCGATCGTGAATGGTAAACATGGGTGACATATCAACTGCTATTGATATCAAAACGCCGCTGGTATGGCAACAAAAACGGTCTCGGCAAACCCCGTCCTTCCAGCCGGGGTTGTTGGCCGAACTAGCCGGCGCTACCGATCAAAGCGATCGTGCGACTTTCATTCACAGTGCGAAGATCTTGTCCATCCGCGCGGAGATGTCGGCCAGGCGGTCGCGGCCGCCGCCGCGAACCTCGGCTGTTCCCCAGCCGCGGTAGTCCAACTTCTTCAATTCGGCGATCACGCGGGGCCAGTCGACATCGCCCTCGAGCAGCTCGTGGCCGAATCCGTTTTTGGCGCCGTAGTCCTTGATGTCGAGCTTTTTGATTCGCTTGCCGAGAACGGGAATCCACTCGTGCGGCGGCGAGTAGCGCACCGCGTTGCCCACGTCGAAGTAGGAGCCGACGCGGGGCGACTCGCACTCGTCGATGAAGCGGGCCGTTTCCTTGGGGTCGGTGAGAAAATCGTTCCACACGTTTTCGATGAGGATGTCGATTTCGAGCTCATCCGCCACGGGGAGCGCCTTCTTGATTTCGGCGATCGAGCGCTCCCAGCACTGTTCATAAGTGGCGTCGTCGGTCACTCGGCCCGGCACCAACAGCACGCTCGTGCCTCCGTATGCTTTCGACATCTTGAGCGCGGTGGTAAGGGCTTCGAGCCCCTTGGCGCGAACGTCGGCACTGGGGTCGGATAGGCGCTGGTTCCAGTGGACCGAATCGACCACGCCGTGCACCACGAGCCCCGAGGCTTCTTTCGCCGCCGCGACTTCGTCGGGCGTGGCGCCGCCCGGGCTGTCGAGGTCGACGCCGTCGAAGCCCACTTCCTTGAGCAGCTTGAACTTGTCGGTGAGCGAACCGTCGACCTGCACCATGCCGATTTTGACCGCCTTTTTGAATCGCACTTTGGGCTCTCCTTCCGGCTCGTCGCCAACGAGTCGGGACGTTGTGCCCGCGCACAGGGCGGTCAGCGTACCGGCCGCGGCGGCACCAAGGAACATGCGGCGGTCGAAGGCGAGTTCGTGGCTCATGGAGGGGCTCCCCGGGAAAAAGTCGGAATTCGGAAGGCAAGGGTTCGGATACACTTCGCGGCGAGACTCGGCGGTCCTCGCTCACGCTTCGGGTTACGATTCGCGCGGCGTGGCTGGCACTTGGGGCTGCGACTATTCGCATTATCATAGGGTGGGATGGCGAGGTCACGCAACTTGCGCGGTCGTAACGATATGCGGTTGTGAACCTTGCCGCTGCTTCGCATACTAATTAAGAGGCTTTCCGAATACGATTGCGGCGGACGGAGCCCTAACCCTCTCCCCGGAAGGAGAGGGAAACGGGCCGTCACCCTAACCCTCTCCCAGAGGGAGAGGGAATTCGACGACCCGCGCCGAACGAAACCCCCAGCCTTCCGGCCGGGGCCGTTCTCCCACGGACCTGCATCCGCCTAATTCGCCGAACTCAGCGCGGCCCGCCAGCGACCATGTCCGACATATCCGAAGCCAACTTGACGGCTGCCAAAGAGCCCGTGCCCGATCTTTCGGGTAGGCAGCTCGGCGACTACCGCCTGCTGCGGCGGCTGGGCCGGGGTGCCATGGCCGACGTCTACCTGGCCGAGCAGAGCTCGTTGGGGCGGCAGGTGGCGTTCAAGGTGCTCAAACCGCACCTGGCCCGCGACACCACCTACGTGCGGCGATTCACCAACGAGGCCCGTTCGGCCGCCGCGTTGGTGCAGGCCAACATCGTGCAGATTCACGAAGTGGGCTGCATCGACGGCGTGCACTTCATCGCGCAGGAGTACGTCGCCGGGCTGAACCTGAAGCAGTGGATCATGCGTCATGGCGCGGTGAGCGCCGACGTGGCCGTGCGCATTCTTCGCCAGGTTGCCGCCGCGCTGCAAAAGGCCGGACAGCAGGG
>CAYQAJ010000010.1:0-3482 GCA_964415245.1 uncultured Pirellulaceae bacterium
ATTAGCAGCCGAAGCGCTTACCAAGGCGGGCGAAAGCAAGTTCCTGGTGAGCCTGAAACTGGACCAGGCCGACTCCCTATTCGAGCTGCCGGATCGCCGCCAGGAGGCGCTTGCCCAGTACCAGAAGATCGTCGCCGATCACCCGCAAGACGCACAGGCGCCAGTAGCCCTCTACGGGGCGGCTTTCACGGCGCTGAGCTTGAAGCAGTATGACGCCGGGCTCCAACACGCCACGGCGTTTCTCACCGCGTATGGCGAGCACCGCCTGGCCCCGAACGTGAAAGAGCTGTCGGCGGAATGTCATGCGCTGCTCGGCCAGCTCGATCAGGCGATCTCGCAATATCGCGAGCTGATTCAGGCCGATCCGCAGAATCCGCGGGCCGACGAACGGCGGATTCGATTGGGGGTTTGCTTGATCACGAGCAAAAAGTACGCCGAGGTGGCAAAGGAGCTGGGGCAGGCGCCCAATCAATTTCAAGTTCCTGCGCACCAGGCCGAGGCCCACTTTCTGGTGGGAGCCAGCCAGTTCAACCTGGGTAAGTTCGACGAGGCGGCGGCGTCGCTAACCGCATCCCTTGCCGCCGATCCTAAGTGGCGGCAGGCCGACGAAACGCTTCTCTATCTCTCGCGCTGCCAGCGGGCGCAGGACAAGATTCCCGACGCGATCGCCACCGTCAAACGGCTGTTGGAGGAATTCCCACAGAGTCCAGTGCTCGATCAGGCGTACTTCCGCCTGGGCGAGTACGCCTACGAGTCGGGCGACTTTTCGAGTGCCGCGGATCAATATCAAAAGGTCGCGTCCGACTTTCCCGATTCGATTTTCGTTCCCTACGCCCTGTACGGGCGGGGTTGGGCCCGGCTCAAGGCCGAGCAATACGAAATGGCGATCGAGGCGTTTACCGCGCTCTTGACCAGTAATGCCCAGCACGAGTTGGCTCCCCAGGCGTACCTGGGCCGGGGCATGTGCCGCCGCGCGTCGGGCGACGCGGCCGGCGCCGTGAGCGACCTGAAGGCGTATCTGGCGACGAACCCCGAAGGCAAGTCGCGATCGGATGCGCGGTACGAGCTGGGTTTAGCGCAGGTCTTGCTCAAAGACTTTCCGGCGGCCGCCGAATCGTTTGCCGCGGTCTTGAAAGACGACCCCCAGTATGCCGCGGCCGACAAAGTGCTCTATGAGCTCGGCTGGGCTTATCGATCCCAGGACAAGAATGCCGAAGCGGTCGATGCGTTCAAGCGGCTGGCAAGCAAGTACGGCCAGAGCCCCTTAGCGGGCGAAGCGAACTTCCACGTGGCCGAAGCTGACTACGATGGCGGTCAGTACGTTACCGCCGTGAAGTCATACGCGCTTGCCAAGGAGAAAGCCGGTAAGACCAGCCTGGGCGAGAAGGCGACCTACAAGCTCGGCTGGTCGTACTATCAGCTCAAGCAGTATCAGGAGGCGTTCAAGCAATTTGCCGAGCAAGCGGCCACCTACGCCGACGGTCAGCTCATTGCCGAGGCGCTTTTCATGAAGGCCGAATCCCAGTTTCAGATGGCCAACTATGCCGAGGCGTTGCCGGCCTTTCTCGCAGCGCACAAAGCGGTCGACGACGACCACAAGGTGTCGGCCGACGTCGAAGTGCTCATGCTGTTGCACGGCGGCCAGAGCGCCTCGCAGTTGAAGCAGTGGCAGCAAAGTCTCGACCTGCTCGAACCGCTGACGACGCGCTTCGCCGAATCTCCCAGCTTGCCCGAGGCGTGGTACGAAATCGGCTGGGCCCGATTCAACCTCGGCAAGCACGACGAGGCAATGGCCGCCTACGAGAAGGCGGTCGAGGGGTCGCGAGGGGCGATTGGCGCTCGGGCGCGGTTCATGATGGGCGAGTTGCTGTTCTCCCAGAAAAAGCACGCCGATGCCATCTTGCAATTTCAGCGCGTGATGTATGGATACGGCGGCGACAAGGCGGAAGAGGACGTGAAGAAGTGGCAGTCGAAATCCGCTTACGAAGCGGGCCGCTGTGCGGAAGTGCAGATCGAGGGTGCCGGCGACCGGGCGACGCGCGACAAGCTCGTGGCCGACGCGATCAAGTTCTACACGTACGTCGTGGAGAAGCACCCGGGAACGAAGGAGGCCGACGAGGCGGGCAAGCGGCTGGCACAACTGGCGAACCTCAAATGATGCAATCTCGACTCGCGGCTGGAAGACTGCACGGATGCGTGGCGGCCCTCGCCGTCGCTGTGCTCGCACTGCTTGCTTGCTTTGCCTTTGCCGGCCCCGTGGCGACCGCTCAGGACAGCGACGACGGCAGCCCCAGCACTGCGGCAACACCGTCGGACGACACGGGCTCGACCGGCGACGCGAAGGGATCGACCGCCGGCACGGGATCGGGCAGCGACGCGGACACCTCGGGCAGGACGAAGCCCCCCAAAAAGTCCGAGGGCATCCGCGTTTTTTGGCTGCTCAGGCAAGGGGGTTGGTTCATGGCCCCCATCTGGTTCATGGCGATTTTAGCGTTGGCCTTTGCCATCGAACGCCTGATCGCTCTTCGCCGCCAGCGCGTGCTGCCCCGCGATTTGATCGAATCGCTGGGCAAGCTGGGGGGCAGCACCGGAGGCTTTGATCCACGGCAGGCCTATCGCATGTGCCAGCAGTTCCCGTCGACGGCCAGTACGGTGATTCGGGCGATGCTGCTCAAGGTGGGCCGGCCGCACAGCGAGGTCGAGCACACCGTGCGAGAAGCCTCGCAGCGGGAGGCCGACCGCATGTACGGCAACGTCCGCTGGCTGAACCTGGCGGCCGCCGTGTCGCCGCTGTTGGGGCTGTTGGGCACCGTGTGGGGCATGATCGTGGCGTTCATCGACACCACGCGGCTGACGGCGGGCGAGAATCGGGCCGACGTGCTGGCCGAGGGCATTTACACGGCTCTGGTGACGACGCTTTTGGGACTGAGTGTGGCGATCCCCGCGGTCATCATCGCCCACTTCCTGGAGGGGCGGATCCAGACGCTGTTCCATCAGATCGACGAGTTGCTGACGAACCTGCTCCCGCAGGTCGAGCGATACGAGGGTCGCGTGCGATTCGGCCGACCGGCCGGTGAAGGCGACGGTGCCGCGGCCGTTGCGGGGGTGCCGACCGTTTCCGGAGAGCCCGGCGCGCCACCCGTGCAAGCCCGGGCGACGGCGAAGTAACTTCCCCATCGGAACGATGCCGTGACGGTAAAGTTCAAATCGGGTCGGGCGCTGGCCGCGGTGAGCATTACGCCGCTGATCGACGTGGTGTTTCTGCTGTTGATCTTCTTCCTGGTGGCAACGCGATTCGCGCAGGAGGAACGCGAGCTAGACGTGTCGTTGCCCAGCGCCAGCGACGCGGCCCCCATGATCGAGGAGCCGCGGGTGGTTATGGTGAACATCGACCGCGACGGCCGCACGTACATCGACGGCCAGTTCCTCTCGGTGGACGAGGTCGAGCGACTGCTGCGCAGGGCCAAGACGAACAACCCGCT
>CAYQAJ010000010.1:3582-23491 GCA_964415245.1 uncultured Pirellulaceae bacterium
CGGGCTGGAAGACCACGTCTGGCCGGTGCAGATGGCGCTGATGGTGCTGGGTGCATTTGTCGGCGGCATTGTTCTGGCGTACCTGCCGGGATCCATCTGGTTCTGGCCGTGCCTGCTGGGGCTGCCGGTGCTCATCGCGGGCGCCATCGTGGGCGTGCAGTATCTGGGCAATCGCCTGATCAAGCGAACGATGCAGCTTTCGCTGGTGCTGGCGGCGGCCTTTTACGTGGTCGTGCTGGTGATCCTATACCACACGGTGATTCTGGCACGGTTCTGGCCGCAAGTTGCCCAAGATGCGCCGCCGACGGAGTCGCGCAGGCACGCCAGCGTGCCGGAGGTGCAGTTCTGGCAGCACAACGACGATCCGCAGCAGCAGCCAGACTTCCTCGCGCCCGCCCATACCGATCCTCTGCAGCCCGATACGCAGGAGATTGCCCGAGAGCAGGTCGACCCGTCGAACGAGTCGGCCAACCCTCGCTCGACGCCGTCGCCCGATTCGGAGGCGAACGTCAAGCCGAGTACCTCGCTATCGCGGGCCGACGCAACGTCGGTACCTCGTCTCAGCGAATCGGCTTCGGTGCTAAGCCGTCAAAGCAGCCAGGCGCGACCGGAGGCTTCGGCATCCGCCGATCAGGTGGCGCGACCGACGCAGCCGCAACGCGAAGGGCCGTCGGCCCAAGTCGCCAGCCCCTCCCGGCAGGCGACACAGGCCGATCCGGATCGCGTGGCCGCGGAGCCCGACCCCGCCGCCGACCGCACGCAGCCGGAACATCAACCGGCGCGTCGGCAGGACGAGCCGCAGCCACGGGCCGAGGTCGCATCCAGGGCGACGCTGCCCCGGCAGTTGGCGGACGTGCGCGAAGTTCCTCAATCGAGCGCCGACAGCGCAGAGTCACCCGCGCAGGTGAGCCCGCAGCACGAGCCGCTGGTGGCGGCCGACACGCCGGTGGGTCGGGAACAGACGGCCAGCCCGCAAGCCGATGCGCGCCCCGTTGAGCCGACCACCGATCCGGCTCCCGAGGTAGCGCGGACAATCGAGCGTCCGCAGCACTTGGCGCCACAGGAACCGACGCTCGCGCAGTCGCCCTCACCGGCGGAAACGCAGCGTCAGCGGAGCACGCAGCGGCCCGACGTATTGCCGCCGGAGCCGGTCGAAACCCCGAGTGCGGCACCGAATCGCTCGATCGCGCAGCCGGCGCCAGCGCAACCGCGTCAAGGGTCGATCGAGCGACTGGCCTCGCAGTCATCGGTCGAGCGCCCCGACTCGGTGGCGCCGCAGTCTTCCGAGCGGCAACCTCGGAGCACGCCGCTGCCACGCCGTCAGGTCGAATCGGCCGACCAGCCGGCGACGCGCCTACCGCAGGGAGAAACCGCCGCGCAGGTAGCTCGATCCAACCAGTCGGTGCCCCATCGCAGCGCGTCGCCCGCCGCGCTTCCGCTGGCCGACGCGACCGCCGACACGGCGCGGGTATCGGCGCCGACGAGCGCGGCGCGGCCGGAGCTGCGTCCCTCCCATTCCACGGTGGCGCGGCAGTCGATCAACGAGCCCGGCGCTACGGTGGCTCAGCCGCGTCGGGCGGAACCGGCAGCCAGCGCGGCGACGCAAGTTGCCCGGGCGAACCTCAATCGCGTCGACACCGCGACGCCCCAAAGCGTTCGACCCAACGCGCCGTCCGATCAGCCGCCGGCACGGTCGCTGACCGCCGCGTCGTCGCCCCGCTCGCCCGAGCCGATCGAAAGCCCCACTGCGGCGCCATCGGAAAACGCCACGGGATCGAGCGGAGTGCAGCCGTCACGCCTGGCATTTGAGCGGTCGTTCGATGGCGTAAGCGGCTCCGGCCACTCGGCCAACCTCGACACGGCCGTTGCGGCGCCCGACAGCCCGGCCCAGGTAGCGTCGGGTTCGGCGCGTCGGGCCCGCGCCACCCAGAACACGCCGGATGCCAACGCGCTGGCGCCAAGCGAAATCGCGCCGGCCGGCCGGTCGACGGCCACGGCGCCGATGTCCAGTGCGACGCTGGCAGCGATTCCGTCCGATCTGCCCACCGCCCCCGGCGCCGCTCAGCCCGGTGAATTGACGGCCAGCTCGAGCGCCGCGCTGACCCAGGCCAGCGCCAATGCCGACGCCGGCGCCATATCGGCCGCTCCGGGCACGCTCGAAGTCGACCTCGGCCCGACAAGGGTCGTTTCCGAGCAAGGCACCGGGCGCGCCTCAGGCGGCGGACAGCCCCAGATCAGCCACGAGAGCGACAACCAGAAGTTGGCCCGTAGCGCCGAGGGTGGTTCCTCCCGGCAGTTACTGGCCACGGCAACGGTCGACGATAGCGCCGCCGCCCCGGCGGACAACGGGGGTGGAACGCCGGCCAGCGTGGAATCCGCGGCCCAGGCGCTTGCGCTGGTTCGCACCGAGTCGGGGGGCAGCGAAGCCGCATCGGGAGGACCCACGCGTGCCGATCAGTTCGGGCCGGTCGCCGAACCGAGCGCCGCACCGCAAGTTGCGCCCTCCTCACTCAGCCGCTCGCGTGTCGCCGAAGCCGCGCCTGGCGACGTCGCCGCCGGCGGTGGAGAGCCTCAGCCGGACGGGGCCGACCAGCTTGTGGCCATGATTCGGAGCGACACAGGTGGGGCCGCCGTGCCCACCACGCTCAGCGCTTCGGCCGTCGCGGTCGATGGGGCGACTGGGGCAGAGGCCGATCGTGGGTCGGAAGCGTCGGGGGCCAGTCGCTCCGAGCCATTGCACCCCAGCGATGCGGTGGAGCCGATCGTCCGCCAGACGCCGTCGGCAGGCGGCGGCCCGTCCGCGCCGGCTGAATCGATCACCGGCGCCCCCGAGGCGCCAGGGACAAGCGGCGGCGGAGAGACATTGGCGACGCAGCGAGACGGTCGGGCCGAGTTGGCCAACGCGCCGCCCGCGGCGATCGAGATCGGCGGCGGCACGGCATCTCCGCCCCGCGCCGAGCGAGGTCCCGTGGTGCGGGCGACGTTCGAGGCCGAAATTCCCACCGCATCGGGTGCGCGGGTTGGCGGTGGCGAGCCGGACGGAGGAGCGCTGGCCGCCGCCGGCGCGGAACCGTCGCGGCTGGCCACGGGCGTAGCGCATCAGCCGGCCGACGCGCCGCTGGGTGCCGACAAGGGGGATGTGGCGATCGACGGCGCCCGTGCGGCCCGGGTGGCGATTTCGCCGGGCGACCGAGTAGCCTTGCCGAGCCGCGAGGAAGGGGCGATCCCGGCCGACGCGTCCGATGCAGGGGCTCCGATCGAACGTTCGAGCCTGTCGCGCACCGTGGTGGGCCTTTCACGCGAGGTCGACATTCCCGTTTCGGCGGGAGGAGCATTGAGCACGAGCGACACCCTGGCCGCATCGCCGTCGGCGGGAGATGCCGGGCCCATGTCGCGTCAACAGTCGGGCGGCCTGGAGGTGAACGTCGACGCCCCGTCCGATCCGGGCGGCCTCGAGCGAGTGCCGGCCCCCAACCTTGGCATTAACAGCCGCCTGGCACGCCGCGACAGCGTGCAAGTGCAGCTTACGGCCGACGCGCGGTTCCGGCGGCGAGAGATCGGCGGCCCGCCCAGCACCACGTCCAGCGTGGTGGCTCCTACCGAGGCGTTCCGCGGACGAACTTCGCGCAACACCCAGCCGCGCGACGGCGGCAATCCTTCGCTTCCCTCGCCCGAAACCGAAGAGGCCATCGAGCTGGGCCTGGTGTTTCTGGCCGCGCAGCAGGCGGCGGACGGCCGCTGGACCCTGCGGATGCGTGGGAACGTCAGCGACGACGAGCAGCCTTCGATGAACAGCGACGTGGCGGCGACCGGACTGGCGCTGTTGGCTTTCCAGGGCGCGGGGTACACGCACCGCGAGCACCGCTATCAGGATGTCGTGCGGCGTGGCGTCGAGTACCTGGTCCGCGGCCAGAAGGACGACGGCGACCTCTACGCGCCGATGGACGAGGATTCCGACCGTTTCGCATGGCTCTACAGCCACAGCATCGCGGCGCTGGCTCTTTGCGAAGCGTACGGCATGACGCAGGACCCGCTTCTGCGCGAGCCGGCGCAGAAAGCGCTCGACTTCATCGTTCGCTCGCAGCACCAGGAGCGAGGCGGCTGGCGCTACTCGCCCAACTACGAAAGCGACCTGTCGGTAACGGGCTGGATGATGATGGCCCTGAAAAGCGGGGATCTAGCGAATCTCGACGTGCCGCCCGAAACGTACACCCGCATCGAGCGCTTCCTCGACATGACGCAGAAGTCGGCCAGCGAGCGGTACCTGTACCGATACAACCCCCACGCGCCCGATACGAAGGAACAGCGTCACGGGCGCCAACCGTCCCGGACGATGACCTCGGTGGGGCTATTGATGCGGCTGTATACCGGCTGGCGTCGCGACAACCCGGACATGCGCAAAGGCGCGGACTACCTGGCCGAAAATCTTCCGGAGCTTGGCTCGCGCCGCGATCCCCAGCGCGACACGTACTACTGGTACTACGCCACGCAGGTCATGTTTCACATGGGGGGCGACCAGTGGCAACAGTGGCACAAGCGGCTGCACCCCTTGCTGGTCGATTCGCAGCAGAAGCAGGGCGATTTGGCCGGAAGCTGGGATCCCCTGCAGCCGGTCCCCGACCGCTGGGGTCCTCAGGCGGGTCGCATCTACGTGACGACCATGAACCTGCTGTCGCTTGAGGTGCACTACCGCCACCTGCCGCTGTATGAAGACACGGCCAAGTGACGATGTCGGCGTCACCGGCGCAAGGGGGCGAAGCCGCGATGTTGGCGGTGCCGCCCCGCCCGAGATCGTCGAGCACAAGGCCGCATTGGCGCGGATGCAGATAGAGCGGCGCTCCGTGCCGACGCAAAAAAACACTCGGTCGATTGGACAAGCCGGCGTCAGACGCCCCGGCGTCAGACGCCGTTTTCGCGCAGCGAGAACACCTTGCCCCGGCTGTGCTCCTCGATCTCCAGCTTGTCCTCGCGGGCAAGCCAGCCGAGGGCCAACAGGATGTTTTCGCGGGGGGTGTCCACCTGCTTGCTCAGCTTGGCGAGCGACTGTGGGCCCTTAGTGTCCAGCGCTCGCCAGACGAGTCCCGCGGTTTAGCCAATTTGTACGACACTCGTCACGCTTGTGGCTGTTGCCATAACGCAACGCTCCTCCTGGTAGATTAGGTTGGGTCCACTCCGTTTATCGCGTCAGACCGGGTTCGCCGGGTGCGCGTTACGTTCACCGAAAGCTAGCGTGCCAGTGCCCAAGGCGCGGCGAACGCAAAACGCGTAAGGGCGCCGCGACACGTTGCGCAATATAGCCAATCGTACGCCGCTCCCTCAACCGCCCCTTTGTCCAACCGGGATGGTGGCGCCGCTGTGCTCCCCCAAAAAAACCAGGGCCCGATGAGCCGATCCCGCGGCTCATCGGGCCCTGAACCGTGAAAATACGGCGTGTGCCCGTTGTGGGTTGTACTTGGTCGCCATACGCCGGCGACATGTGCCTAAGGTTCACGGTGCGTCCGTGTAGTAATACTTGGGCCGTCCTTGCTGCTTCGAGGTAGGTCCCGCCTGCCGGGCGGGACCTCAGGTCGTTCGTAGGTCCCGCCTGCTGGGCGGGACCTGAGGTCCTGCTCGGCAAGCAGGACCTAATTCTTTGCCGCCGCGACCGATTCAAGCCTCGCCGGTGGCGGGTCACGCGGGAGGCTTGCTGGGTCAAACCGGTCGCTTCCGACGCGATCAGAAACGCAGTCGTTTCTGACTCGGATTCTTCTACTCGCATGTGGCGTGCCGGAGTCGGTTCGGTTCCCGCCGCACTTGAGGAATTCGCCGCAATTCCTGGGAAAAAGTTCGTCCGTCCGGGTCGTCGGCTCGCCGGGCAGGTCGCAGGCGCGGCGATGCCGATTGTATTTCTTTCAATCCTGTGTGGGACACTCTTGGACCGATCTGCAAACGCCGCGTGTCGTTGCGTCGCAAGATCGTGATTGTCTTCCCATATTCGCCAGGCCGGCGAGTCTACTTGTTCGCCAAACCTTACCTGTCTTATCAGCATGTCGCGGCCGTTGTTTGCAGTGTGAGTTGAACGCGCTCTTTTGGGAGGAGTTTTCCGGCTGGCCCTGCCACAGGAGAGACGCCTCGATACCGTTGGTAGGGGTCGCGGGGACTGTATCGGGGATCGAGCCCAGGTCACGAAAGGAGCGGTGATAGGTGCCGCCGTCCGGACGTGCGTGCCGCCA
The DNA here is from genome assembly GCA_964415245.1 of uncultured Pirellulaceae bacterium. Lineage (GTDB taxonomy): Bacteria > Planctomycetota > Planctomycetia > Pirellulales > Pirellulaceae > CAYQAJ01. Next base: position 9,795 of record CAYQAJ010000010.1, read on the forward strand.
CCCTTTGAGTGTTACGACGGCCCGTCCTGCCTGGCTTGCCGAGTCGCACCGAGTCGCACCGGGTCGCGCCACCGTCGACTGTTATTGTGCCTTAAAGGGCGTTTCGGTAATCTCTCCCGCCCCTTTCTGGGGCGGTACGCTCGCCGCCGGTGAGAATCTGCGCCTGCGGTGGCAAGGCATTTCGGGTCGATACGAGTATGCGGCTTGGCGCAAGCGGGCGAGGTGCGGCCCGTTGGAGGGGGCGCGGACCGCGCAAGAACGGCCTCTCTTGGATGGCGGACATGCCGGCTCTTCCGACGAACGCCCTACGTGCAGCGGTCGCCGATCGGCTGTGTCGAGCCGGGCAGTACGTCTCTCGACGAGCTACGACTTCCAGCGTACAGCGTGACGAAATCACGCACCGCACGACCGGGCGTTGGGCGCTGGCGGCGCTCATGGCGGCGGCTCTGTTATCGGGCGGTTGCGGCCTGCTGGCGAAGCGTCCCTCGGCAGACAATCTCGTGGCGTCGCGGCAGCTCTCCCTGCGCGGGCTGGACGCGGTCGAGCGGGAGCGATGGGACGAGGCGGAAGATCTCTTCGCTCGGGCAGTTGCGACGTGCCCGTTGGACGAACGTGCGCAGCGCCAGTACTCGCTGGCCCTGTGGCGCAGTGGAATGCAGCAGTCGGCGATCGAGCACATGCAGGAAGCTGTTCGGCTTTCGGGCGGCTCGCAGGCTCTGGTGGTGCAGTTGGGGCACATGTACCTGGAGCAGGGCAACATGGAGCAAGCCCAGCGGCAGGCCGACCTGGCTCTCTCGGCCGATCGCAAGCTTGCCCCGGCGTGGGCCCTGCAAGGCGAGGTGCATCGCGCCGCGGGTCGGCAGCAGGAAGCGCTGGCCAGCTTCCACCGCGCATTGAGTTATCAGGAGCACTATCCCGAGGTCCAAATCGCCGTGGCGGAAATCTACCGCCAACTCGACCGGCCGCAGCGGGCCCTGGCCACCCTCTCGGCGCTGGCCGACGAGTATCCGCCGGGCGAAGAGCCGCCGAAGGTGCTCTACCTCCAGGGGCTGGCGCTGAAGCGGCTGGGGCGTAATCGCGAAGCCGTCGATATGCTGGCTGCGTCACGAGACCGCGGTACCGCTTCCGCCGAATTGTTATTCCAATTGGGCGAAGCGCAATATCTGGCAGGCGATCCGGGCAACGCGCGGCTTGCCCTGTCCGCGGCGCTCGATCTCGAGCCCGGTCATCCGGCGGGCACGCGGCTTATGGCCCACATCGAACGGGACATCGAGCGAATGGCGGCCCTCGGGCGCTAGGCGGCCCTCGGGCGCTAGGCGGCCCTCTGTCAGTAGGTGGCCCTCGGGCGATGGTTGCCCCCTAGGACGCCAGGCTCCCGCATCGGTCCAACTGATTCGATCCGGTGCCAGAGTTCGACCGTCAACCTGCTCGCATGTGGGTTGTGTCGGTAACGCGGGTCGTGCGGCGAGACGCGGCCGCTTGGGAGCCCATCGACGGCACGCGGATGCGATCCCAGGTCGAAGGCGGGAGGGGCGTTTGACTTCATCCCCCGGCGGACTAGGGTTGCATAGCCACGACTGTGGCGGCGGGCCGGCGAACGGACGGACCGCATCCTCGCCCAAGGAGACGTCGCTACGATGAGCCAAGCTGTCGAGAGCCCTCCGAGCACCTTCGTCGATCGTCGCAATTACGTACTGGAAGGAGCGCCGCCGCCTCACGTGGAGCGGCGACAATTCGCAAACAGCCACGATGGTCTCTCGCACGACGCGCGGGAGCTGGCGCTGGCGATTGACGAATACAAGCTGCTCCACCGCCGCCGCTACATTACGTACGAGGAAATGCTGGCGGTCGTCAAAACGCTCGGCTACGCGAAGGATTAAGTCGGCCGTGCGAAGCTCGCTCGCGCGGCGTGTGCCGCCAGGTTGGTGGGCAACGAAGGCTCCGAGTCCAGCCGGACACCCCTGGGGTGGACCGGCTCTTTCTTTTCCGTTCGGACGCGCTGCTTCTTACGCCCATTGCGTATTGCGTAACGGCGCCCCCGCCGAACCGACAAGCGGCGACTTCGGCCGACCGGCATCTCGTGCAGGGGAGTAGCCGCGAGCTCAATCGGCGATCGTGCGCGTGCGTCCCATCGCCACGTCGAAGTCGCTGATGGCGGGCACCAACAGCGCGGCCGTGGTGAACCCGTAAGCGCCGATCGTCACAATGAAAACCGTCAGCTCCTGGTTGCGCAACAGGAAGCTGGTGATGGCGAAGAACGTGGCGAAGGGGAGCACCAGGGAAGCGAGCAGAATGGCCGACGATGGCCGCCGCGCCCCCAGCGACACGTACAACCCAACGCCCCCTCCTAACACCACGGCCAAAAACGGCCAAAGCTGCGTCTGGAACGACCCGCTGAGTGAGATCATCATCAGCATGCACGTCACCACGCCCACGCACAGAAAGAACAGCGTTCCCATGCTCACGCCGATCGCCGTGCGCGAGTTGGCGTACGTCATGCCGGAGTGAAGCCCGAGCACGGCCGCGAAGATGTTCATAACGGCCAGTCCCGCGATCAGAAAGAGCAGGTTGGCCAGCCCGATCTCGCCGCGCAAAAGCAGGTACAGGCACAGCAGCATCGGCGTGACCACCATTTCGCGCGTGACCCACAGCACGCCGGCCAGTTTTCCCAGCACGAGCTCCCGCGGAGTCAGGTCAGTCGCCAGTAGCAGGTCGAGAGCCTGGCCGTCCCGCTCGTTGGTGATCGAGTTGACGGCCAGTGCATTGACGATCAGCAGGCTCACGAAAAAGAAAGGGGCCAATAGCAGGGCAGGGGCCGGAACCACCGCCAGCAGACTGCTCCGTGCCGCTTCGCGGGCACCGAGCGTCGACGACAAAGCCAGCAGGATGGCCACCGCGAGCACCAGGTACACGATGCGAATCGCCAGCACTTTGCGGCCGTAGGCCAAGGTGCAGGTTTCACGCCACAGGATCGGGTTATCCCACACGTTGCGGCTGGTGCCGCGCGTTGCAACGCGCCCGGCATCGACATGGCCACTCTGCGCCTGTTCCCTTGCTTGCCGGACGCCGGTTTCGCGATCCGCGCTTTCAACCGCTGTCGTTGTTGTGGTCGGTCCGGCTGTCGCTGTCGCGGTACCCGGCTCCGGTACTGGACCGCCGACTGCGGCGTCGCGACGGGCGGACTCGCGAGCCATATCATGTTCGACCCCCCAGATGCTTTCTTTCGCTACCGCCTCGGGCTCACCCTCCCGGACGGTGGGACGCACCTCGCGGGACGGGTTCCACGCGCGAATGCGCCAAACGGCCACGGCATTGAGCAGCACCGTTAGCGCTGCTCCGACCACGAGGAACAGGTTCACGCCGTTACGCAGCACGCCCAGCGCGGGGTTGTCCTTCAACACCGGACTAGCGGCGGCGTAGATCGCCGAAATGGGACTGAAACCCGTTGCCCACGTGTGAAATGAGATACTCAGCAACGACCCGTCGAGCGCCGCCACGACCTGCCACACGCCGAGCCAGATGACCAGCACCAACGCTGTCATGGCCAGCGATTGGTATGTCTTTTCCCGCCACAACGCCAAAGTGGAACCGAGGCTACCCGTGGCCAGCGCGGTGACGGCAGTCACGCCAAAGACGCGGGCCACCTGCGCAAATGACACGCCCCCCAACATCGCGATGAACATGAACAGCGGCAGGGCGGCGGCAAGCATCACCCCCAGGGTGAGCAGGCTGGCCAGCAGTTTGCCAACGACCAGCTCCATGTTGGTCAGCCGCGAGAGCAGCAGCAGGATGAGCGTCTTGCGATCTTTCTCATGTGCCACGGCGCTGGCCGAAAACAGGGCCGACAGAAACGCCACGATGGCAAGTTGCAGCGGAGCGAGAATCTTAAACAAGATGGTGCCGAACCGTGCCGTGTCGCCCAGGCTCACGTTGGCCTGGGTGCCCGCCATGATCAGCCAGGCGGTGCACATAAACACAAACAGAACCAGCACATACAAAGTGCGCCAGATGTACAGCCGCGCGCGGCGGGGGGTGACGGCGGCTTCGCGAGTAAAGACGGGACCAATGAACAAGCCGGGCGCCCCCTAAAAAACCTCAGATTTTTTCGATTCAAACCGTAAGGATTGCGAGGTAGCGCGCCGCCTCACGTCGCATGGCAAAGTGTTGGACACTCTCGTAGTATATGCGGTAGCATAACGACGTAAGAGGGGCGATGCGCCGGCAGCGCATGGGCCCAGGTACGCCACGCGTCGACGCCTCGCGTTGGAAGTGCGCGTCCTTTGCGGCGGCGATGTGCGCCGGGGGCCCTTCCAGGCATGGAGTCCGCGGACAGGCCCGGGCGGAGAAACCGATGCGATGGAAGCCTCGATGTGAGCGGTGGCCACGGTCCGCGTGGCAGAGTCGCGCCCGGCCGGTTTGCGCGTGGACCGCGTGCCTGCTGGTGCCGGTGGTTCTCGTGGTAATGGCGGCCGGAGACCGAGAGGCATCGGCCGGCCAGGACGCCGGGGACGGCGAAGTTCAAGCTCCGGTAAGCGAGCGTTTTGCCGCCGCCGATACACAAGCGGTGCCCAGCTTCCGCCGCGACGTGATCCCGCTCATGGGGCGCGTGGGCTGCAACGGCCGCGCTTGTCACGGGTCGTTCCAAGGGCAGGGGGGCTTCCGCCTCTCGCTCTTTGGCTACGACTTCGACGCCGACCACGCGGCGCTGCTCGACGGCGATCCCGCCCGCGTCAATGTCGAGCACCCGCTCGACAGTCTCATCCTCAACAAGCCCATCGACGAGTTTGAGCATGGTGGGGGCAAGCGGATCGACAAGGATTCCTGGCAGTGGAACGTGCTCCGCCGCTGGGTGGAATCGGGCGCCGTCAACGACAGCTACTCCCAGGGCGCTCTGAAGCACCTGGAGGTGACCCCGACCGAAATCTCCTTCGATACCGATGGGCAGCAGGCGCCGCTGCGCGTCGTCGCCCATTGGAGCGACGGAACCAGCTTCGACGTCACGCCCGTGTGCCGATTTCAGACGAACGACGAGTCGGTTGTCGAAGTCGACGACGAAGGCGTGGTAGTCTCGCGGGGCTCGGGCGACACGCACGTCGTGGTGTTCTACGACAACGGCATTGTGCCGGTGCCCGTGCTGCGCTCGGTCGATCCGTCGCTGGTACGGGATTACCCACTCGTTCCGACGCCTACGAAGATCGACGAGTTGGTCGTGGCCAAGCTGCGCAAGCTGGGCATCGTGCCCAGCGAGCTGTGCAGCGACGCCGAGTTCCTCCGCCGCGTTTCGCTCGACATCACCGGCGCGCTCCCCGCGGTTGGCGAGATCGAGTTGTTCCTGGCCGATGAGTCGCCCGACAAGCGGTCGCGCAAGATCGACGAGCTGCTCGAGCGCCCCGACTACGCCGCCTTGTGGGCCACGCGGCTGTGCGACATTACGGGCAATAATCGGCAGGTGTTGCAGGGCCAGTTTCGCGACGACGACAGCCGGCAATGGTACGACTGGCTGGCCGACCGACTCGAGCGCAACGTGCCTTACGACAAGATCGTGGCGGGTATTGCACTGGCCACGTCGCGCGCTCCCGGGCAGTCGTACGAGGAGTATTGCAGCGAGGCAGCGGCGTACTATCGTACGGAGAACCCGGAGAGCTTCACGCGATCCGACACGATGCCCCATTTCTGGGCGCGGAACAATGCGCGCAGCGCGGAAGACAAGGCGCTGAGCTTTGCGTACGCGTTCCTGGGCGTTCGTCTGCAGTGCGCGCAGTGCCACAAACATCCCTTCGACCAGTGGCGCAAGGATGACTTCGAGCAGTTCACGGCGTTTTTCGATGGCGTCCGTTATGGTGTTCGTCCCGAAGATCGCGCCGCACAAAGCGCGATGGAGGAATCGCTCGGTCTCGCTGATCTGAAAGGTGGGATGAAAAGGTCGGCAATTACCGAAGCGATTCGGGAAGGCAAGGCGGCGCCGCTGTCCGAGGTGTACGTGGTTACGCGCTCCGGCAATAGCAACGCGAAAGACGATCGCCGCAAGAATCGAAAGCGAAACGGCGCCTCGCGGGTGATTACGCCCAAGCTGCTCGGCGGCGAAGAGGTTGTGCTCAGCCAGTACGACGATCCGCGCGAAGCCGTGATGGAATGGATGGCCAGCGAGGAGAATCCGTACTTCGCCCGGGCGATCGTGAACCGCGTTTGGGCGGGTTATTTCCACGTGGGGATCATCGACCCGCCGGACGACCAGAACCTGGCCAATCCCCCGTCGAATGAGCCGCTGTTGGATTGGCTGTGCGAGGAGTTCATCGCCCACGATTACGATCTCAAGTGGCTGCACCGCACGATCGCGGGCAGCCGCACGTATCAACTTTCATGGCGGCCCAACGAAACCAATCGAGACGACGCGCGCAATTTCAGTCGCGCCGTGCCGCGGCGACTCCCCGCCGAAGTCGTGTATGACATCGTGCGGCAGGCCACGGCAGGCCGCGAAGAGGCGGCTACCATGAGCGATGGGTTGGGGGAACGGGCGATCGGCCCCGAAATCAGTTCCGGAGTTATTCCCGGCCGCGCTCGCTATTCGCTTACCGCTTTTGGCAAGCCGCAGCGAACGGCGAACTGCGACTGCGAACGGTCGGACGAGGCAAGCCTGCTGCAAGTCCTCTACCTCCGCAACGACGCAGAAGCGCTCGCCCTGATTACCCGCTCCGGCGGCTGGCTCGACGAAGTGACGAGCCCTCCGCGACCGGCGCCGGTTCGACAAGGGCCTGCGAGTTTTGGCGAGGAAGCGCAGGGCTCGGAATCCACGGCCCGGGAGTCCAGGCAGCAACAAAGCCAAACGCCTCTCCAGCAAATGGAGGCCCAAATGACGCGTTTGTCCACGGAGTATGCACAGGCCCAGCGGTTCGGGCTCCGGGATCGAGCCAGGGCGATAGCACTGCAGCGCAATGTTTTGGCACAGCGCATCGCCGCCATGCATGAAATCGGCCGCAGTCAGGTGCCAACTGTTCTCCGCGAAGTGATTCGCGAGGCGTACTTGCGCACGGTTAGCCGCGAGCCAACCGACGAGGAGCGCGAGCGGGCCTTCACTTACATCGCTGAAGCGCCCGACATCAAAGAAGGCCTGCGCGACGTGATTTGGGCCCTGGTCAACACCAAAGAGTTCATTGTGAATCACTAATACGAGTTGTAGGATTCGTTCCGCCGCGACAGCGGCGATCAGCGAACAGGGCGGCGATGGCCGCTACCTAATCATCGAGGAACATTCCATGGCCTCCGCCAGGTACTGCGACGGCGTCAAACGACGCGATTTCCTCAAAGTAGGCGCACTCGGCGCCCTCGGCCTCACGTTGGCCGACTACCTCCGCATGGCGCGGGCCGCCGAGTCGAGCGAGGGAGCTTCGCGTTCGGGCATTATCGTCTACCTGCAAGGTGGTCCGTCGCACATGGACACGTTCGACATGAAGCCCGACAGCTCCAGCGAGTTCCGCGGCGAGTTCCAGCCGATCGACACCAACGTGCCGGGCATTCAAATCAGCGAGCACTTGCCGCAAATGGCCAAGGTGGCCGACATGTACTCGATCGTGCGGGGAGTCAGCCACACCTTGGGTGCTCATAATCTGGGGCGGGAATATCTGACCACGGGCAATCGACCCATTGCATCCCTTACGTACCCCGGCTTCGGCTCGGTGGCAGCCAAGGAACTTTCGGGCAATCCCGAGCTTCCTCGCTCCGTGGCGATACCTTCCGCCCTCCATCCGGCCGGGTTTCTGGGCGTAGCCTACAATCCTCTGGCCACCGGCGCGACGCCGCGACCGGGCCGGCCGTTTGTCGTTCGCGGCACGTCGTTGGGCAGCGGCCTGGAAGTGGCCGACGTGGAGAAGCGGCAAGAGTTGCTGGCCGATCTCGACACCACGTTCCGCGAGCTGGGGGACAATGAACTGCTTAGCGGCCTCGACAAGTTTTCGCAGCAAGCCCACGACATGATCACCTCCCCCAAGAGCCGCGCTGCATTCGACATCAGCCAGGAGCCGCCCGAAGTGGCCGACCGCTTCGGCTCCACCCCATTGGGCATGAGCTGCCTGATGGCGGTGCGGCTTATTGAATCGGGTGTACGATTCGTCACGGTTAGCACGGGCGGATGGGATACCCATCAAAACAACTTCACCAGCCTGCGCGACACTCGCTTGCCGCAGCTTGACCAGGCGCTGTCGGCGATGTTCCAGACGTTGCGCGAGCGCGGCCTGTTGGAAGAGACTAGCGTCATGGTCACCGGCGAGTTCGGCCGCACGCCCAAGATCAACGGTCGCGCCGGGCGCGATCACTGGCCGCGGGCCATGTTCGTGCTTATGGGCGGCGGCGGCATGCAAGGGGGAACCGTCGTCGGGGCCAGCGACGACCGCGGCATGGGGCCGGCCGACAATCTCATTTCTCCCGATTCGGTGGCCGCCACGTTCTACCACAGCCTCGGTATCGACCCCACGCACGAGTACCACACGCCGTCGGGTCGCCCCGTAATGCTCGTCCGCAACGGACACGTAATCGACGAGTTGTTTTGAGTGGGTCGCGCGGCGACGGGGCAGCCGGGATATCGCATCGCAGTGCGCCGGCTGATCTCGCCGCTGCATCTTCCGGTTAAGCCGGCCTCAATCAGGCTTTTTTTCGGCTTTTCGACCGAGCGCGGCTGTGTCAAGATCGGCCTGACCGGCAACGAATACAATCATGGTAGGATGCGCTGAGTCTGCGCGCCGACCGATGCGGCCGACACGTCCATCACTGCGGGTTCGGCCATCGCCCACGAGTTTTGCCGCGGCGAATCGCGGTTTGTTCCCATGAAGCCCAAGAGCGTCTCGTCCGGACTCTTCCTGTTGATAGCGCTTGCTGCGCTGGGGGCCGTGTTGGTTTTTCTCCCCTCGTGGTTGGCCTCGCAGTACGAAACGGTCGCCCAAGCCGGCGAGTTTTGGGTGTGGGTCTATTTTATTTCGGTTGGGTTCGGCGCAGCGCTGCTGATCGGCTGCGCGGTGTTTGTCGTCGTGCGGCTTTGGTTGGCGACGCGCCGCTCTCGCCGGCGCCGACACGAGCGCGACAAGAGTCCCAGCCAGCTTTCGGCGAGCGAGAAACGGCGCGAAATCGAGGAGAACCTGGAGGCCGCTCTCGACCTCGGCGGCGACAAGGCGGCATCGCCCGAGCTGAGGCGCGAGATCGACCCTTTGGTGCGCCGCATCGAGCGAAAGCGGCAGCAGCGGACGCTGGAGATTGTGGCCTTCGGTACCATCTCCAGCGGCAAGTCGTCGCTGTTGAATCTTCTGGCCGGGCGCGACGTGTTCCAGACCGACCCCAAGGGCGGCACCACGCTGCGTCGCAGCGAAGTTCCCTGGCCGGGCATCGATCGCGTGGTGCTCGTCGACACGCCGGGACTGGGCGAAGTGGGCGGTGCGGAGCGCGTGCGCGAGGCGGCCGATGCGGCCCGCGACGCCGATCTCGTGTTGTTGGTCGTCGACGGGCCGCTGCGCGAGTCGGAACACCAACTGCTAAGGCGGCTCTTCGAGATGGAAAAGCGCCTGCTCATCTGCCTCAACAAGCAAGACTGGTACGACGCGGCCGAGCGCGACGCCCTCCTTGCGCAGATTGCCCGGCAGGCGGGCGAGGGTCTCCACCGCGAAGACATCGTGGCGGTGCGGGCCGTCCCCACCGTGCGACCGCGGGTGCGCGTGGGGCCCGACGGCCGCGAAACGCACGAGGAAGTGCCCGTGCCGGCCGACATCGAGCCGCTGGCCGAGCGAATGATGCAAGTGGTTCGCAGCGAAGCCGAGAGTCTGCTGTTGGCCAATTTGCTGCTACAGTCGCGCGGGCTCATTGAGGAAGCGCGGCAGAAGGTGCAGCAGTCGCTCGACCGCCGGGCCAGGCAGATTGTCGATCGCTACATGTGGAGCGCCGGGGGCGCGGCGGCGCTCAGTCCGTTTCCGCTGGTCGATCTGGCGGCCGGATGCGCCATCTCGACCAAAATGGTGGTCGATCTGGCCCGAGTCTACCGCCAGGACGTCGATCTGGACGTGGCCGTGCAGTTGCTCGGAGAGATGGGCAAGAACCTGGTGTCGGTGCTTGGCGCCAGCGCCGTGACGCCCGCAGTGACCGCGGGGGTCGCGTCGCTACTCAAGACGGTGCCGGGCGTGGGCACCGTGGCGGGCGGGTTGTTACAAGGCGTGGTGCAGGCCCTGGTAACGCGGTGGATCGGCGGCGTGTTCATCGAGTACTTCCGCAATCACATGCGGCGCCCCGAAGGGGGCCTCGCGGGGCTGGCTCGCCGCCAGTGGCAGCAGATCACCTCGCCCGATCATCTGCGCCGCCTGGTTGACCAGGTACGCCGGCGCGGCGATGACGACGACGACGGCGATGACGACGGCGACAACAATGACCAGCAGGCGTAACCGAGATTTCGCCAACGTGAGCAGGTTGGGAGCATGAACGAATCGGCGGCAAACGGCGACAGTCCTTCGACAACAAACAGCGGCACTTCGTCGCCGACTCGCGGTGACAGTGCGTTGCCGACACACGTCGACAGCGCATCCGCGGCGCACGATGACAGCCTATCCGCGTATCGCGACCCGAACTACGGACGCGCCTTAGACGCGTTGGAACGCACCATTGACAAGCTGCGCCGCTGCTCGGACGAAGAGAAGCAGAAGCTACAGGGCAACCTCACTGAGCTCAATGACATGGTGGCACGGCTCACCACGGGCCGCGTCGAAATCGCCGTATTGGGCGAAATCAGCACCGGCAAGTCGGCTTTGATCAATGCGCTGGTGGGGCGCGACGTAGCCGCCGTCGACGTGCAGGGCGGCTGGACCCGCCAGGTGTGGAAGGTGCCCTGGGAGGGGGCCGGCTACGTAATGCCCGGGCTGGGCGACTCGCAAGTCGTGCTCATCGATACGCCTGGCTTAAACGAGGTGGGCGGCGCCGAGCGAGCCGAAATGGCCCGACAGGCGGCCGAACGGGCCGACCTGATCCTGTTCGTCACCGACTCGGATCTCAACGAAACCGAGCACTCGGCGCTGCGGGCGTTGGCCGCCGCCCATAAGCCCCTCATCCTGGTGCTCAATAAGATGGACCTGTACCCGCCCGAACAGCGCGACCGGCTGCTGTCGGTGCTGTGCAACGATCGGGCGGCGGGCCTGGTGTCGCCGCAGCACGTGGTAACGACGGCCGCCGACCCGCGCGAGGTGGAGTACGTGATCCAATCGGCCGACGGCGCTTCGAAGAGCCAGTGGCGCACTCCGCCGCCGCAGGTCGAGGAACTCAAGGCGTGCGTGCTGAACGTGCTGGAACAGGAGGGCATGGCTCTCTTGGCCCTGAACGCCGCTCTGTTCGCCTCTGACACCAGCGACCGCATCGCCAGCTTGCGCGTGCAGTTGCGCCGCCGCAAAGCCGACCAGGTGATCTGGAGCTACGCCGTGCTCAAGTCGCTGGCGGTCGCACTCAACCCGTATCCCGTGGCCGACGTGCTGGGGGGCAGCGCCGTCGACGCCACCATGATTGTCGCGCTATCCCACATCTACGGGCTGGAGATGTCGTGGCGCCACGCGCAGCGGCTGGTCGCGGCGATCATTAAGGCCGCCGGCTGGGTAGTCGCCGGCGAGTTGACCACGCACGCCATCTCGATCTTCTTCAAGGCGCTCACGGCCGGATATGGAGTGGTGCTTACCGCGCTGCCGCAGGGGGCGGCCGCCGGGTACGGGTCGTACATCGTAGGCAAGGCGGCCCGATACTACCTCGAACACGGCGCTTCGTGGGGCGGGCACTCTCCCAAGTCGGTGGTGAAGTCGATCCTCCGTGAAACCGACAAGCAGTCGGTGTTGCAGGGCTTGAAGGACGAAATCCGCAGGAAGCTGAACATCAACCCGCACGCGGACACGGCGAAGAAGCGCGATAGCGGCGAGGATTCTTCGTCACGCGGCGGCGGCAACGCTTAATGCATGTTTCAAAACCGTCAGCGAAAAAGGGGACAGGCACACTTTGCTCCGCGGACTACGCAAAGTGAGCCAGTCCCCGACGGTTTTGAAACAGACTCTTCGTGATGCCGCCGGTTACGGCAGTTCCTGGCGCCGCGATTCCATCGTCAAATCGAGCGTGCCGTCCAGCTCGTTGCCGGCAAGCTCGAGGGCCAGGTCCCCTTTAACGCGGACGCGCGACTGCATGTCCACCACGCGCCCCTTTTCGCGGTCGAACAGCAGCGTGTGCTTCGACGAGTCGATCGACAGCTCGCTTTTGATCACCTTGCCGGGAATCTGACCTCCCGGCCGGATGCGGTACTCGACCGACTCATCTCTCGCGGTGATCTCGTCAAGCTTGCGGCCGTCGACCATTTTTTCGCCCTGATACTCGTAGATCCGTTTGAAGATGAAAGTCTGTCCGCCGCCGAGATTCTGCTCCTCGGTCTTTTCCCACTTGTCACCGACGTTGAGGGGCGTGGCGGGAATGCGATCGAGGTTCTGCTGGTAGTTGGACTGCAGTTCCGTGGTATCCAGCCCCGACTCCTGCGTCACGCCCTCGATATCGCCCACTTTGCCCATGTCGTCTAGCGTGTGCGTGATCTTCAGGTCGACCAGTGCCCGAAAACGGTCGAGAGCGATTTCCAGCGTATCGTTTTCGGCCTTCTCATCGGGCTTCGCCGAGTCGAACTTCAGCTTGGTGTCCCCCGGAAGTGAAATGTCGACGCGAATTGCTTTGATGGTGACGCTGACCGGCAGCTTGCCGTCCGTGTCGCGCTTGCCATGCTCTACCTCGTTGGTGACCGCCACTTCGCCGTGCGTATCGAGGCTTTGCCCCCCCAACGCAAGCGATTGATCGGTCTTCACCGATTCCTGGAAACGGTAGTGAGTACCTTCGTCGACTTTGGATTGCAAAACGACCTGGGCTGCCGCAAACGATGGCACCAAAAGCCACACGGCCAACAGCACGGCGAGACGACGGGCGATCATGAGCAACATCCTCCCAGGAAAAGCGGCGCGAAGCCGTGAAAGGCGAGAAGGCCCCGACAGCATTGCGAAGTGTACCCCCACCGCGCGGTCGAGATGTCTCGATTATAGCTACCCGGCCCGGCCGCGTCAGGTTTCAGCCGGCACCGCCGCTTCAGCTCGACTACCGCACCGGGGCGGGACCCGGCAACCGCGACGTGAAACTGGCGGTCCGGCGGCAGCCGCGATACGATGGTTATTCGCCTTGTGCGCCGGCATCTTGGGCGGCGGATGGCGACGGCACAGGGGGAATCGGTCCACCGCGTCAGGGGGCTCCGCCGCGACGGGCGGAAATGCCCCGTGCAGGGAGCGGACACGCCATGCAAATCGTTTCCGTGGAAAAACCCGACCTACCCGCCTTCCCCGTGTCCGATCGTTTCAAGTTCCAGATTGTCTACTTCATGACGCCCGCAGGCGAGCCGGGGGTTCCCCCCTTGGGGCATGGCGAGTATTGGATTCGTCTGGAAGACGCCCGACGGTGGCTAGACGAGGGGGGCGTTGCGGTAGTCTCGCCCCTCGACGCCGCTTCCAAGGCCGAACTGGAACTGACCGAAGAGCAGGAGGCGTGGCTGGAGTGGATGGTGGCCGGCGAAATCCAGCACGTGCGATTGGTGGCCGAGTGATGCAAGCGGCATCGTTACGCGAGCGGCATCGTTACGCGAGCGGCATCGTTACGCGAGCGGCATCGTTACGCGAGCG
>CAYQAJ010000010.1:23591-43247 GCA_964415245.1 uncultured Pirellulaceae bacterium
AGCGGCATCGTTACGCGAGCGGCATCGTTACGCGAGCGGCATCGTTACGCGAGCGGCATCGTTACGCTCGCTGGTCTTCCACGCCGAGCGGGGAACGCGTGCCAACGTCCACAGGGCCCGCGACCAACGCCCGCAACTTCGCCCCAGCGTGGCACGCGCGTAGATCGATACCGCTCTCGCACGACGCGGATGATCTACAAACAGTTACGACAGGGGCGCGACAGCGCAAGCATGCCAGGAGCGGAGCGCTACTTCTGTCGACAGTCGTTATGCTCTTCTTAGCATCGCGGCTTATTCTTCGGCATCCGTCGACTTGCCGGAGGCGTCCTTGGCCGCTTTCCTGTCCAGTTCTCGCTGTTTCCTTTTGGCTTCCGCTTCGGCCTTGAGTGCGGCGATTTGTTCCAACTGCTCCGCGGAGAGCGTCGCCTCGATGGCGGTGTCGCGCTTCGCCTCCAGCTCCTCTATCTGCTCCAGAAGGACGTCGATTTGCTTGTTGTACTCCTCTTGAATGACATAGATTTGCTGGCGCTGCTCGGGAGTGACGACCTTGGCGTAATGGTTGGGGAGCCGACGCCTGGGCTTTTCGCTCTCCGCTTGTGCGGCCGTCGTACCCTTCTGCTGCTTGTCGGCGGCCGGCTTGTCGTCGGCCGACCATACAAGGTGCGAGCAGAACAGCCCCGTTACAATCACCGCACCCCATGCGACTCGCCGCGACCACTTTGTTGAAGCCATGTTGCATCCTCCCGCGATGAGATTTTCCCAAGGAAAACGACCGGACGCCCAGAATGGGCTCCGATCAGACCCCGACAGTTTACGGGGGTGCCATGCGCGAAGAAACTCCCTGGGGAGAAAATAAATTGGCAATCTGCATCGCCTTTGCGGGCACCTGCGCCGGATGCCCGACCCCTGAAAGATGCATCGGGTGATCGATGCGCGGCCAGGGGATGAGAATCGGGCCTTGCCCGCTCGTACGTGGCGGCGGTCGGCCAGATGAAGCAGCGGCGCCCAGATAACGGGCGGAGCCCCGATGCGGTGTCGGTCGTCCGGAAGCGGCTTCCTGTACCACCGCCAAGCGAGGCTAGATGCGCCTAAGAGCTGTCGGCGCAAGAAAAAAGGTCACGGCACGACGTTCCGTCGGCATGCCATGACCTCTATCCTGAAACGGGACATCCTGCTGTCCCGCCCTCCCGGTTTCTGTTCCTAATTTATCGTCATCGGCGAGAAAGCCTCTCTACAGGATTCTCCGGCTTTTGCCAAAACGCGGGGTTCCCCCAACTGCGCGGGGGATATCTTGGCGCAGATTGGCGCACGGATGGGCAGGACGGCGCAATCCCCTGTCGTGTCAGGGTTTTGGTTCCCTGGGGAGATTTCAGGGGAAACGGGAGTATCTCGCGGTTGGGAGCGAATCATCGTGCTCGCCGAACCGGCGACGGAGGCCAGAGTGCCGGACCCGCCCCTGCGCAAAAAACCCGGGCGAACCGACCGACCCGTGTCAGCCAATTCGCCCGGTTCCCGTGTGCTGCCGGTCGGCCTGTCGCCTAACTCCCCCGTAAGGCGCGGCCACCCGGTCAGTGATGCATCGCTTGTGGATTCTTATTGCCCGAGGCTTGCCGGGTAAAGCTTTCGCGACGTGCCAAACAACCTGTCGAGTAGCGATCCTTCCGGGGCCTCTCGGATCATGGCCTCGGTGGTCGGCTCATGATCCTGTTGTCGCCGCAACGTCGGGACATGCTGCTGCTCGCCGGCGGGTTGCTGTCGCAGGCGGACGTTCTGTGGCTGCAGCTCGGCCGGTGGCTGCGGACGCGCGAGCTCGGTATCCACCTCACTCTCGATCACGATCTGCCCGTCGTAGGGCCCGTCGTCAGCGTACGCGTTTCCACCGAACATACGGCGGTGCAAACGCCCCAGCGGTCCACTGTCGAGAATCGGCGAGTCATTGTACATGCCGTTGTGGTACATCGCCGAAGCTTCGGACGCTTCGACTTCGGCGCCCTCACCTTCACCTTCGGACTCGGGCATGGATGGCACTTCCTCGCCGCATCCGCAATCGCACTCGCAGCACCGCTTGCCCCGCAAATGAAGGTGGCCGTGCAGCCAATGAAAGTCCAATAGGGGCGGGCAGCAGCTTGCGACCGGTGCCTGGCAGCCGACCGGTTCCTGGCAGCCGCAGTCAGAACTCATCCGCCACGACGACCATCCACCGCCGCAAGATCGGCAGTGCTTGCCTCCCATGTGCGGCACGCGTTGCGTCTTCTCGGCGCAGTAGCCGCTCCACAGGCTCGCGGCGAAATAGGGCTTTTCTTCGCAGCACCTCGAATGGAAGGGGTAGCCGTAACCGTCGCCCATCATTTCCTCGGCCGGCGCGGAGTCGAGTGGCTGAACGTCCGAGGGCGACTCGTCGGACTGCGCCGCGGTGGGTTGCGCGAGGGTCGGGCCATACGCGCGATTGAGCTGGCTTGGCGCCGCATAGGTGTTGGAGCTGACGCGGCGCGACGAACGATCGCCGTAGGCCGCGGCGGCCGCCAGCACAATGCATAACAGCGTGGGCAAGCGGATCCACTTCATGGGAATCTCCTTGCATTGGACGTGTGCCGGCCATGGGAGCGGTCGGCCGGCGCACCGGTTGGTCATCCTTAAACGCCGCACGAAGGCAGGACGGCCCGCGCCCGACCGCTGGGGGCGCATGGACCGCGCGTGCGTCTTGGGAAACATGCCACACAGTAGCGCGATGAGCAAATGCAACACGTTTCTTTTTTTCAACACAATGGCAGGCTGTGGGCGGTCGCGCGAAGCGGCTGCGTCGGCGCATCATCTTGCCGGCAGACGATTTGCTGCTATGATCCGAGGGACTCGGGCAGCCGAAGAAAAACAAGTCGCGGCGAGCGCCGCTGGTAGCGGTTGTACGCCGTGTGACCATGGAAACGATTCTCGCGACGTTCGACGCAATGGCGACCGGCGCGACGACGGCGATGGCGGCCCTGCTGCTGGGCGCGCTGTGCGGCGCGGGTCTGTGGCGATTGCATGCGGTGCTGCGCGGCACGACGCTCGTCGTGCCGTGGTGTTGGGCGATCGCGGCACTGGCCGCCGTTGTCGGCTGCGAGACAGTGCTGGGATTCGCCGCGGCACGCTTCTCGCCACAAGGCAGCGAAGCGCTTCGCTACGCGGCGGCATGCCTCTCCTGCTGCGCAACCGTGTCGGTGCTCGGCGCCAAGCGACCGCAGCACAACGTGTGGCAGTTCGTCGTCCTTTCGCTGTGGGCCGCGGCGGCGCTGCCCGCGGCCGGTGCGCTGCTCGCGCCTGCCGGAGCGCCGATCGAGATCGACCTGGCCCGCGCGTGGCTCTTGGCGGTGGTGATCGCCGTCGGTTGCGCCAATTGGCTGCCGACGCGCTATTGGCTCGCGGCGATCCTGGCGGCCGCCGGACAGACCGTATTGTTGGCCGAAGCGCTGCCGCTGAGCGTGCCGGGTCTGGGAAGTGTGGGCGTGTTGGCGTGCCTGGCGCTGTGGGCGGCTGCAGCGCTGGTTGCGGTGTTGGCACGTCCTCCGCGCTGCGAAGATGGGCTCGATCGGCTGTGGCGCGATTTTCGCGACTCGTTCGGCGTCGCATGGGGACTGCGCGTTGCGGAGCGCGTCAATGCCGCCGCCGCGCAGCACGGCTGGCCTATTCGCCTATCGTGGCAAGGATTTCGCTCGGAAGAAGACTTGCCTGACGAAAACCCACGCCCCAAAGCTTCGCCCGACACGTCTGTCGATACGGCCCGCAACGCTGTGCGACGCAATCTCACGGGTTTGCTGCGACGATTCGTCTCCGAGCGGTGGATTGCGAGCCGATTGGACGAAAGCATAGACTAGGGGGCCGCACTTGCCCACGCAACCGATCACCAGCGCCCGCTACCCCGCCCCCGAACGCGCCCACCAATACTGACGACGACGGCCGCCACCACCATGTCTTTACCCGCCCGAGATGAATCCCGGCATCGGTCGACCGACAACGAGCTGGCCCGTCGCGTCGAGGCAATGAATCGCCTGCTCAACGTGACCCGCGTGCTGGCCGCTGAGATCGACCTCGACACGGTGCTTGAGGCCATCATAACGCAATCGTGCAAGGCGCTCGACTGCGAGCGTGCCACCCTCTACCAGTACGATGCCAAAACCAACGAACTGTACACCACCGCCGTCACCGAGCTGGAGATTGAGGAGATCCGCAAGGGCATCGACATGGGCGTCAGCGGCTATGTCGCCCGTAACCGTGCGATCGCCAACATTCCCGACCCCGCCCAGGACGCGCGGTGGAATTCGTCGGTCGATCGCGAGACCGGTTACACGACGCGCAACATCCTGGCGGCGCCCCTCACTTCGCCTCGCGACGGCAATCTGCTGGGCGTGCTCTCGTTGCTCAACAAGCACGAGGGCAGTTTCGACAAGATGGACGAGGAGCTGATCGAGGCCTTCAGCCAGCACGCCGGCGTGGCACTCGACCGCGCCCGGCTCGTCGAGGAAATCCGCCAGAATCAGCAGCTCGAAGCCTCGCTCGAAGTAGCCCGACAGGTGCAGCTCAGCTTCATGCCCGGCAAAATGCCGCAAGTGCCAGGGTACGAGTTGGCCTCGTGGTGGTTTCCGCAGGAAGCAGTGGGGGGCGACTACTGCGATGCCATGCTGTTGCGCGACGGCCGGCTCGGTATCTGCGTCGCCGACGTCAGCGGCCACGGTCTGGGGCCCAGCCTCATAATGGCGTCGGTTCGGGCGGCTCTGCGGGCGCTGCTGTTGGAACATTCCGCGGCCGACGTGCTTATGCGGCTATTGGCTCGCACGCTCATGGACGACATGGCCGAGCGGCTGTTCATCACGATGGTGCTGACGGTTTGCGATCCGGCGACACACGAGGTGCAGTTCAGCAATGCCGGGCACGCCCCCGCGATGCACTGGTCGGCGCACCAGCGGCGGTTCACCACGCTCGAGGCGACCAACATGCCGCTGGGCGTCGGCGATCCCGACCAGTACCAGCACGGACCGCCGTTTACGATGCGCCCGGGCGACCTGATCTTCCTGTGCACCGACGGCATCGTGGAATCGATGGACGCCAAAGGGAAGCAGTTCGGCCAGGAACGGCTCGAGAAGCTGATCGCCGAATTGGCCGCCGCGCCGTTGGAGGAGATGGTCCGAACAATCGGCGCCGAAGTGAGCCGGCACTACGTGGGCACGAGCCCGCCCGACGACCTGACCATGATCGTCGCCCGGCGCTGCGGCTGACGCTGAGACGCGGCGACGCGGTGACGCAGGGACTGAGATGCTGTCATTCCCGTGCAGGCGGGAATCCAGTTGCGGTCGTGATCGGGCACAGTGATGCGGACACGTGCTGACGATAGCCGCCACATTCATTTGGCGTTCTAGCGGCGCCCGTTATTCGCTTGACGGTTTCGCGGCGTGACTGGGATAATGTAGGGGCATGGATTTCCAGATTGTCGGGCCGATTCAGAACGTGGAAACGATCGCGGTCGGATCGGCGATCCGGGTGTTGCCGCGTCTGCGAAAGTTGTACGGCAAGGCACGCTGGCGCAAGCTCAAGGGCGTGGCGCTGATTCGATTGCCGAACGGTCGAATGCGCGAGGCCGAGCTCCACTGGTATGAGGCACATGGCATTGGGCGCAAAGAAACCAAAATCAAGCGCTTCCTCGACTAACCGAATACGGCGTCGGTCGTCGACTGCGCAATTCGCAGTCTGCGTCAATAACGCGCAGTACCCGGCGTCGCTGGAGTTGCACAAGATCTACCGCGTGCTGCCCGACTTGGAGGCTGCCCGCGAAGGAAGGCTTCGTGTCGTCGACGAGGACGGCGAGGACTACTTGTACCCGGCCGACTGGTTCGTTCCCGTGCAGGTCCCGCCGGCTGTGAAATCGTCGCTTCTGCGCGCATCGTAGCGACGTGGGAGCACTGCGACGCGATGGATGCTCACTCAACTTTCTTGCGAATCAAGTTGCGCAAACTCCGGGGGGGGATTCATGGCCAAGTCAGCGCGAACCCCGACGCGGTACCCGGTAATCTCGCATGGCGCCGAATTTCTCGTCATGGGCCACCTCATGCGTCGCAATATCCTGACGTACAAAGCACCGCCCAATAATGAAGGCTACGATCTCATCTGCATCCATCCGGACCCGCGACAGCGAAGACGCCAAGTCCGGGTGCAGGTGAAAAGCCGTCTCGCTACGGATTGCGACAGGGGCTTTCCCGTGAAGCGACGGACGTTCGACGCCTTCGATTACGTGATTGCGGTATTCCTCAATGTGGGGTACTTCGTCCGCAAAGCGCGCCGAAACGCCTCCAGGGAAGGAGCGGCTTCGCCCGAGTTTCTGACACTTCCTGTGAGCTTCATTCGTGAACATCATGACGCCAGCACGTCGTGGGAGAAGGTGCGCACGGCTGGCATAAACATAGAGCGGTTCAAGAACGAACGCGGCTTTGAGCAGATCGCCAAGCGACTACGCATTCCCTACCCGGAAGCAAACGAGCATCCCGCGAACGGAAGTATTAAGTCCGCAGCGCGCCGAAACGGTACTCGTACGCCACGTCGCGCATCCTGATCCGATTCGTTGTTCCGAGCCGTCCGTCCCATGATCCAAAACCAACTGCTTTCGGCAGCCGTCGAGTTGGCGCTCGATTTGATTGAGAAGAACGAAAGCTTTCTGCCTTTTGCCATGGCCGTGAGCGAATCGGGAGAATCGGTCATCTATTCGCCGGACTCCGACAAAGAGTACACGCTCGAGCAGGCATTCGAAAGCGTTCGACTCAGCGTGCAGCGCGACCTGGAGGGTCGCCGGCTGATGGGCGTCGCTTTCTGCTTCCACAGCCGCATCCGGCTGCCCGACTGGGAGGAGAAGGCGCCGACCGTCGAGGTGGAGCTGCACTTCCGCGGCACGCCGTCGGCGCTGTGGTACTTTCCCTACAAATTCGAGGGCAAAACGGCAAAGGTCTTCGACAGCATCACCAACGACGCCGAGGAAAACCTGTTCGCGTGAGGCCATTCCGTTCATCTGTCTTTCCCGCCGGTTGTTGCCGGGTTTGTGTCGTAGCCTTGAGTTGATTACGCTGGCTTAGAACAACGTTGCGATTCCGCTGTGTACATCAGCTTGAGAGGAGGGAGCGCCATGAGCGGTTCCCATAAGTCAATCCGTGGCGCGAGATTCATCGTTGTTCTCGCCGCGCTGGCGCTGATCTCATCGGCTGGATGTCCGCCCCCGGGCGTCGGTCCGCGCATCGCCGAGGTAGGGCCCGGCGGTTCGTCCGCCGGCGATAAGGCACTCACCGCAAGGGTCGGCGGTCTGCAGCGCGAGCTGGACCAGGTGACGAAGGAGCGGGACGAGCTCCTCGCTACTGCAAACAGCGCCGACCAGTACAAGCAGTATGCCCTCGCGGTGCAAGGGCGCGCCGTCTCGGCCATCGAAGACGCCGGCGGCAAGTGGAACGAGAAGCGCGGCGAAGTCGATCTCACCAACGCCCGTATCGACGATGCGCTCCTCGCGCAGCTCTACCTGCTCCCCAAGGTCGAGCGGGTACTCTTGTGGGGGCCCGATGTCACCGACGACAGCGTGCGCCAGTTGCTCGGCCTGTCGGGGCTCAAAGTGCTCGCCCTCGACGAGACGAGCATCACCGACGACGGCCTGGCCCTCTTGGAACCGCTGGCCGACCTGCAAGAGGTGCGGCTGCGGCGGACCGACATCACCAACGAGGCGTTCGCCCACTTGGCCAAGCTGCCCGCTCTCAAGAGCATCAGCGCGCCCCGCACCAACGTCGGCGACGAGGGGCTCGAGCATTTGAAGAACGCCCAATCGCTGGAGGTGCTCGAACTCACCGATTGCCTGTACGTCTCCGATAAGGGCCTGGCCCACCTGAAGGACCTTTCCAAGTTGCGGGCCTTGTCGGTGTGGGGTACGCAGATCACCGACGTGGGCGTGGCCAACTTCCAGGGGAGCGAGACGATGCGGAACCTGGCACTGAACGACACTCGCATCACCGACGCCGGAATGAAGACCATCGGCAGCATGCCCAACCTGGAAGTTCTTTCGGTCGTGCGCACCGGAGTGGGAGACGCGGGGCTGGCCGAGCTTGCCGGACTGAAAAACGTGCGGCGACTGCGGCTCCGCGGCACGCTGGCGACCGACGCCGGCATGGCACACCTGGCCGGGCTGAAAACGCTCGAAGACCTGGAAGTGAGCGAAACGCCCGTCGGCGACGAGGGCCTGGCCCACCTGGCTGACCTGCCCAATCTGACGACGCTCAACCTGTGGCTCAGCCGCGCCACCGACGCCGGCATGCCGCACGTCGCCAAGATGCAGAACCTCACCTGGCTCAACCTCGACAAAACCCAGGTCAGCGACGAGGGCATCCGCCACGTGGCCGAGCTGAAAAAACTCGAATTCCTGCACGCGGGCCACACGCAGATCACCGACGCCGGCCTGGCCGCGCTGGGTGAGCTGCCGAACCTGAAGCACCTCGAAATTACCTTTTGCACCGAGATCACGAACAAGGCCGTGAACGATTTCAAGAAGGCCCACCCGGACTGCAAGGTTGTCGGCCCGTAACGTGTGCGTGGGGCACGGCCCAATGTCCGGGCGTTGCGTCCGCCCTGACAACTTCGCGACGTCGGTCCACTGCGGAGGATCCGCCTGGTGACAACTGTCCTCTCGATCGCCCTGTTGGCAATCGCCGCGTCTCCCGCCAGCAGCTATGAAGTGCTGAGCGATCAGCCGGCTCGCGGCGCGGCCAGTTTCGTCCAAGTCGATGCGGTCGACGGAAAAACGGGCCAAGCGATTCCTATTCGCGTCGTTGTCACCGATTCCGCGGGCGGTCATCCCGACGGATCGGGACGTGGCGTGTACGACGACGGCCGGTTCTTTGCCGACGGTTCGTTCACGGTGGAAGCTCGGCAGGGGAAGACAAAAATCGAGATCAGCCACGGCCCGAACTATGTCCCGCTTTCGTTTTCGCTCGATGTCGAGCGCTCGCGCGAGTTGCACCTGAAGGCCAGCTTGCAGCCCTGGTCTGCGCCCGAGGCGCGGGGCTGGTACGGGGGAGACAACCACGTCCACGCGCAGCACGACGAGAATGCCATTGTCAAGACGGATTTGCGCTACGCGGCGCTCCAAGGGCGGGCCAATGGGCTGAGCTTTCTTACCGAGGCGGGTTCCGACGTTTCGTATGCGGACATCGACAAGCTCGACACGGCGAACTTTTTGCTGCGCTACGCGGCGGAGATTCGTCCCGGTCCCTACGTCGGCCACTTGAACACACCGGGAATCGAGTCACCCATTCCCGACGACGCGTATCGTTCGCTGGTCCATCGACCGCTGCCGGCACAAGCGGTGTTTCGGGCAGTGCGCGAGCGAGGCGGCGTCGTGATTCACACGCATCCGATGACTCCCGTGCATCAACTGCACTGGATGGGCGCGGCGGAAGCGTACTCCGACGCGGTGCTCGGCGACTGTGCCGATCTGTTTGACGTCGACGCCGGCCATTCGCAGCAGTTGTGGTTCGCCATGTTGAATCTGGGTAATCGCATCGGCGTGAGCAGCTACACCGATTCGGCGCTCGGGCGGACGCGTACGTTGTCGCCGGGCGACCGCCGCGTCTATTGCCGGGCCGAACGATTCGACTATGCGTCGATCGTCGAGGCCATGCGCGGGGGGCGAACCATGGCGACCAACGGCGGACCGGTGTTCGCGTTCTTGTCCTTCGACGGCCACGAGCCGGGCGACACGGTTTCGGTCACCGCCAAAACCGTGGAAGCCGCGATAGAAGTACAAAGCCTCCACCCGCTGCGCGAGGTCGAAATGTACCAGAACGGCCGCCGCGTGGCGGCGTTCAACGTAAACGGCCGCCAGGGCCCGCTCGACTTGCGCAGCCAAATCGAACTGCCGCAAGACAAGCCGTCGTGGCTGGTCGCCCGCGCCGAGGACCAGGACGGCAAATGGTGCGTGACTTCGCCCATCTACTTCGAGCCCCCGCAAGAGCAGCAGGCGAAAGAGCCGCCGCCCTCCGCGTGGGCCATCTTGTTCGAGATCAACAATGCCTCCCGATTCGCCCGCTTGCGCCCGCAGTACTTCGCTCATCTGATCGTCACCGTAGGCGCGGGCGACCGCCTGTCGCAAGTCGAGCTGCTTCGCAATGGCGAGCGACTGCAGGTGTTTCGCGCCAGCGAGGGAGACCATCTGTCGGAGGATCGCATCCCGGTGACCCAGATGGAGGGCGAGTACGCCGAGGGCTGGATTTGGTTTCCCGACCACAAAACTCCACGGCACTTCCAAGCGGACGTACCGATCACGCTGTCGGGCTGGTATTCGGTCGTCGCCACGACTGCCGAGGGCAAGACCATTCAATCGGACGCCATGCTGTACGAAGCCGCCAATCCCGCGTCGCACGCCCTGTCGATCGCCCATGTTTCGGGCCCGGAAACGAAGCTGGCTCTGTGGGGCTACGGCGAAGACGCCCCCGTGGCCGATCTGGCGGCGTCGCCCGAAAACGGCCAGTGGTGGTACCCGCGCAACACATACTGGCGCCTACAGACCGAGTTCGGCGACCAGGATAGCGATCGGGGCTGGCCGAAAGAACAGCCTGTGACGCGCTTTCGCCGGGGCAAATAGGCGGGACAAGTTGGCGATGTGGTGCCGCGCACCGTGACGCGGCGCTTCGCGTCAGGTCTTGATTACGTCGAGCGGGTCGAATCGTTCGCCGAGGATCGGTTCGCTGTTGAACGTGAGCCACTTGTCGAGGACCGTGGCGTAGATGCGGCGGTAGTCGGTGTGGAACTTGAGGTCGCCGTCTTCCAGGTCGGTCATGCTGGGGTGCTCGCCGTGCACGCCCGGCACGACGCGGCCGCCGGCCAGGAACATGGGGGCAGCAGCGCCGTGGTCGGTGCCCCGGCTGGCGTTCTCTTTCACGCGGCGGCCGAACTCGCTGAAGGTCATCAGCAACGCGCGCTGGTCGTGGCCGTGATGGGCCAGGTCGTCGATGAAGGCGGAGACGGCGCCCGATAGCTCGGCCAACAGACCGGCGTGGGCCTGGGCCTGGTTCGAGTGGTTGTCGAAGCCGTCGAGCGTGACGTAATAGATGCGCGTTGAAAGGCCGGCGTCGATAAGCTGGGCCACATTCTTGAGCTTGCCCGCCAGGCCGGTGCCCGGATAGTTGATCGGCGTATCGTAGCTGCCGAGCGCCTGTTCGACGCGGCGGCTGGAAGTGAGGGCGGCGCGGGTGTTGTCTTGCACGAAGTCGAGCAGCGAGGTGGACTCGGCGCGGCGGACGGCGGCGACTTCTTCGACGGTGCGGCGGAGGTCGTCGCGGCCGCCGGTTTCGAGGCGGAACCGGTCGAGCGACACGATCGACGGCGTTTGCACGTTTTCGCCGACCAGGGCCAACGGCTGCGGCTCGGCGCCGAGGTGCAGAGCGGGTACGTCGCCCCCCACGCGGCGGTCGGCATCCAGGTAGCGGCCCAGCCAGCCGATCGGGCGATTGGTGGCCTGCTTGCGGTGGGCGGTGTGCCACAGGTCCATCGACTCGAAGTGCGAGCGATTGGGGTTGGGGTAACCGACGCCCTGAACGACCGCCAGGCGGCCATCTTCGAGCAGCTTCGAAAAGCCTTCCATCGAGTAGTGCAAACCGACCGCGTCGTCGACTTTGCGGATGAGCGCGTCGGCGATGGCGAGCGTGAAGCGGTTCTTGCGGTACTCTTCGTCGGCGTAGGGGATGACGGTGTTGAGGCCGTCGTTGCCGCCGCTGAGCTGCACGACGACCAGCACGTTGTCGCCCGAGGAGGCGGTTTCCTGCTCGGAGGCGGCCAACAGGAACCGCGGCACGAGCGAGCTGAACGAAATCAGCGCCGAGGAACCCAAGGCGCCGGCGAGGAATTGGCGACGGGTGGCTTTCATTTTGGTTTTTTCCGTTGTTCGTGGTCCGTTATTACTTTGTCCGTCGTCAGTGGTCCGTGGTCAGTTGTTGACGTTCTCTTTCCGTGCAACTGACAACTGACAACGGACTACTGACAGCATCTCTTGGATTCCCGCCTTCGCGGGAATGACGGAAACTCAACTCAATTGAAACTCGGGCAGCGTGCTTACCGTGTACACCATGTCGGACAGCCGCCGGTTGCGGTCGCCGGCGCCGTTTTCGGCCAGATCGATCAGCATTTGCCGCGATTGGTCCGGCAGCGGCGCGGCCACGAGCAGATCGAGCACCCAGTCGACCGCCTTTTCCGCCGTGTCGAGGTTGTGCCGGTTGAACAGACCGACCAGCGGACCGCCGCCAAAGCGACTGTTCTGATCGTCGACCACGCGGCGCACCATGTTGGCCCGACCCAGCAGCGTGGCGGAGTTGATCCACGCGCGGCCGCCATCCCACCCCTTTACGTTCGGCGGGAAGAACGGCGCCTGGCCAAGCTGGTCGACCCCTTCGGCCAACGAATACAGGTTGGTCGTTCCTTCCAGGGCATACAGCAGTCCCACGGCCAGCTCGACCGGTGAGCGAACCTTGGCCGCGCGGGCCATCGGCGAGAAGAAGAGCTGGCTCCCCAGCATCCGCTCGACGATCGGGCCGACGTTCCAATCGCCCGCCACGAGCTCTTCGGCCAAGGGCTCGATGAGCGCCGCCGGCGGCTCGGGCTCGTCGAACACAAAGAAGCGAATCAGCTTGCCGACGATGAACCGCGGGGCAGCCGGCTGCGCGAGCACAATGCGTACCGCGTCGTCGCCGCCGAGGTTGCCGCTCTCACCCAGGAACTCCTTCACTCCCTCGTCGTGCTGGTAGGGGTTGAACTCGAACTCGCCGCGACGCACCTCCCAGCCGGTAAAGCTGCGGGCCATCTCCTGGATATCGCGCTCGGTGTAGTTGCCCAGGCCCAGGCAGAACAGCTCCATCACCTCGCGGGCGAAGTTCTCGTTGGGGTGCAGTTTGCGGTTGGTGGCCGAGTCGAGGTACAGCAGCATGGCTGGGTCGCGGGCGATGCCGGAGACCATTTCGCGAAAGCTGCCCCGCGCGTGGGTGCGCAATAACTCGTTCTGGGCGAGCATGAGCTTGGGGTCGGTCACTTTGGCGGCGCTGGTGGCGAAGTGCCCGTGCCAGAACAGCGTGAGCTTTTCCAACAGCGGGTCGGGCGTGTAAAGCATGCGGTACAGCCACCACGCCGAAAGGTTTCGCGCGTTGCCCGAGGCCAGCATCGAATCGCCCATGCGGGCCATTTCGGCGGCGAACTGTTCACCCGCTTCGGCCGGCTCCATGAGCTGCGCGACGACCTCTTGGGGCGAGCGCTTTTCGGCGGCGTCGAGCTGCGCGGTGGTGGCGGCAAACCCGGCGCGGCGGTAGAGATGCGCGGCGGCGGCGCGGTCCCAAGGGTTCTTGGCGTCGGGCTCAAAGGGGCTCCAGGCCCAGTCGGGGTCGACCTTGGTTACGTCGTCGGCCATGGAATCATCTCGCGGCGAGAGTGTTCAGTTTTCAGTCGGAGGACGTCAGTTGTCAGTTGCTCGTTGTCAGTTGCAGGGAAAACGAATACCGAAAACGGTCAACCAACAACCGGCAACTAACAACTAACAACGGACGACTAACAACGCACAACCGACAAATCATTTCCCAGACTCTTCCGTGCGGAAGCCGAGACTCAATTCTATTCGCACTTGCTTCTGATCGTTGGCCAGGCTCAGCGAAGCGTTGCGGCCGGCGTCCAACAGAGTCAACAGGGCGTCGATCTGTTTGCCGGCCTCCTCTTCGCCGTGCCCTTGTTGCAGCATGTTCTGGGCAACCAGGTGCTGCCGATTGTCGGTCAGCACGTCGCGGAGGACGGCCAGGTCGAGCACGATTTCGGAGTTGGGCCGCTTCTCGTTCTCGACAACTTGTTTCTCCGCGCGAGCGGCCGCCAGATCGACCAACTCGCCGGCAAGCTGCCGCGTGCTGGAGACAACGACACGATCGCCCACGAAACCTACCGACGGCGAGAAGTTATGGTTGATGCGGCCGGGCTCGACGTCGCCCGGCAGATACGACGTGCCCACGACCTCGCCTTCGCCGCGCTTTTCGAATACGAGGTCCAACAGCGGTTGCCCGTTTTGCCCCCCGGCGATGTTCAGAAAGCCCACCAGGCTCTGGAAGGAGACCCGCAAGGGCCGCTGCATCGCTTCGGGATCTTTCAACCGAAACACGAAGGCAAACGCGGGAATTTTTACGTCGGGCGACGCCTTTTCGTCTTCAAACGTTTGCCGCGCGGCGACGATCTGTATCTGGGGATCGAATGCACCGAGCACCTCGCGGCCGAAGTCGCGGCCCGAGAAGAACGTGGAGAGATTGCTGTCGGCTTGTGCGAGTTGCGCCGTGATGTTCTCGTCAAACAGCTCTTCCTTCGCCATCCACATTCCGCTCAGGTCGCGGTACGCGCCGATGGTCAGCAGCGTTTCGCGAGGCAACAGCGGTGTGGGAGCCGTGCCGTTGCCTTCGGGGCCAAAGAAGTATTGCCGCGGCTTTTCGACCCAAGAGGGATCGTGCGGCGCCGCCAGCGCCAGCGCCAGGCGTTCGTCGTCGAAGTACAGGCTGGCCGTGGCGAAGGGCGTGTGACGCAAGGTGCTGACGATGCCCCCCAGCAACACTTCCAGGGCGGGATTGTCGCTCTTTTCCTTGAGAACGTTCTGGCCCGGCTCCGTCTGCCGCGCCGCTTCGGCATTGAGCCAGGCCCAGGCCGCCGGCTTGCCGACCACCGTCTTGCGGGCCGCCTGATACTGGTCGTTGTCGGCCAGCGACCGGCCTTCGCCTTCCACGATGCGATCGACGAGCGTTTTGCCGAGATCGTTCTTGTTGGTGACCAACAGCCACGATCCAACCGCTGCGAACGTGCCGTCGTTGATCTTGTAGGCCGTGATGCCCTTGTACTCGGCCGACTTGACCGGGTCGGGCTGCCCGTTGTTTTTGGCATTGTTGCGTGCGAACGCGACGAGCACGTCGATCGCGTTCTTGAGGGACTTCTCGTCGCGGGCCTTGACCAGCAAGGCGACTCCCTGGGTGTTGGCGTCGAGGCCGGCGTAGATGCCACCTTCGGTGAGGGTCTCGACGGCTTCCTGCCATCCCATGCCCAATTGCGATTCGACGAACGCCACGCCCAAGAGCAACTGCCGGTACTGCGGCGTGTTGAGGGCCGTTCGGTACGACTCGTTCGCTTCGAGCTGTTTGCGCAAGGGGTGGTCGAGCACCGTGTGCAAGAGCTCAGCCGGCGCCGCGATTTCGACGTAGGCAATGGTTGACTCGGGCAGAAGTTGGTCAGCCGACTTTTCGGCGGCGCGGGCCGGCGCGGCGAGAAGTACGGCCAGCACGGGTGCCACGACCAACGGAATCAAATGGGAACGGCGGATCATTGCGAAATCTCCCTCGTTCTGTTCGGCGCCAACTTGGATACGCGGCAAAGTTATCTACCCATGCTACCCTCGGTTCGGAGCCCGTGTTTCAGTTGCTTATCCTGCTCCTGGAGAATTCACACCATGCCCTCGCACGGGCTGTCACGGGCCGGCTTTCAGCATCCGTTCCAGGGCCTGCATGCCGGTCATTCCCTGGGTAACGCCCAACTTCTGGGCCGCCTGGCTCGCCGCGACGATCTTCGCATCGTACAGGTCCTCCGGCTCACGCAGGGGATGAGCGGGGGTTCCCTTGGCAATGGCGACAGCCATGCCGAACTCGTCGGCGCAGGCCACGTCGTACAAACCGCACCCCACCACTCCGCTGGCCGTGTGGATGGCGCAGTACTGGCCGCCGTTCCAGGCGTAGCTGGCGCCGATCACCTCGCCGTGCGGGGTGTGCAAAGTGCGCTGATGGGCAACGGGCAGATTTGCCATGATGGGCCTCGCGTCGAGACGAAGCTGCCGGCGAGCGCGCAGTATAGCACAACCACCGGAGAATGTCCCGCATGGTGTCGCCTGATGCCCGGATTGCCGAAGTCGGCTTCGCCGAGTCGACGTGCGGATGAACGACGACGAAGGGCGCAGACAGGCGAGATTATCGCCGCGGAGTGACAGCGGGCAAGGCGTTGGCGACAAACTGCGATACAAACGCTCCGAGGAGGAAGAGCAGAAACAGAATGACACCCGGGAGGTCGAGAAGCAAGCGAAGGTCCGCGGCGAAGAAATTTGCCGACAGCATCAGCGCCACGCTGATCAGACCCACGACGGCAAGACTCAGCGTGATTAGCATCATGGTCGTCCGTGGCCATCCCTTGTGGCATTGATAGATCGACACCAGCGGGGGGATTACCAATCCGCAGGCCAGGGCCGCTAACAAGGCGCCGTCAAGCCCGAATCCGAAGTGCGTCACCAGCGATACTACGGCGCCCAGAACGCACAGTCCGACCCAATTGGCGGTAATGATCTGTTCGCGCGACAGCGCCAGCCGGCCGATGGGATGCAGGCGCAGCAAGAGATTGAACAGCGGGTTGGCGACCCACGTCATGACCACAAATACGACATAAAGGACTATGAGAGGCATGATCCAGGGCGCCAGGTGCGGCTGGTTCCGAGCGACCGACAATACGGTCCAATAGCCGACACATCCGGCGATGATCACACCCCAGCGGGCTCGGCCGCTGAGCCTCGACATCCACAAAAAGTACGCCAGCATCCAGCGATAGATGAAATACCGCGCCTTAAGCGCCTCGACGATACCTCGCCGCGCCCAAACCATTTCCGGGTCGAGTCGCAGGGCTTCGCGAAAGTGTTCCATGGCTTTCTTGGGCTGCCCCTGTTCGATCAGCGTCCAGCCTTGGTTGGCGTGGGTCGTCGCGTCTTCGGGGTCGCGGGCCAAGGCCGCCGCGATGGTCTCGCCCGCCTGCGCCTTCCGCCCGAGTTTCACCAGCGCCATCGACCTCAAGTTGGCGCAAGTTACGTCTTCCGCGTCGAGTTCCAATCCCTGCTCAGCGGCTTCCAGGGCCTTTCGCCACCGCCGTCGGTCGAGTTGTATTCGGGCCTGCTGGGCAAAAAACTCGGGACGATGTGGGTCGAGTTCGAGCGCCGCGCCAATCGCCCGCTCGGCCTCGGGGAAATGGTTTCTCGCACGCAGCACGATCGAGTGGGCATAGTGCGGATACGGGTCGTCCGGCGCAAGATGAATCGCCATTTCGCCCGCCGCCGACGCTTCCTGAAACTTTTCCCGATGCGACAGACAAATCGCGAACAGCGCGTGCGCCGTGGCGTTCTGGGGATCGGCGGCGAGCGCTTGCCCCAACTGCTGTTCGGCAAGCTCGTAGCGCGCTTGCTCGACCAGCATGAACGCGCGTTGCAGATGCGGGTTCATGACATCTTGAGATATTTCAACACGTCGTCGTACATGCCGCCCTGGTTGGAATAGATCGCGTAGTTGCGCGCCGTGGAGAACCATTCGCGCGTAGTGGGCCGGCGTTTGCTGGCGGCGGCCAGCAGATCGCGGCCGGTAAGCGGTTTGGGCACGCCCGCCTTCATGGCCTCGCGCAATTTGTTCTCGATCGCAGAATCGACTACGTCTTTCAAGTCGGCGCCGGAAAAGCCGTCGGACTTTTTCGCCACCTGGTCGTAGTCGATGTTCTCGACCGGCTTGTTGCGGCAGTGGATGCGGAGGATTTCCCGCCGCGCCCCGAGATCGGGCGGGGGTACGAACAACACTTGGCCGAAGCGGCCCGGCCGGCGGAAAGCGGGATCGACGTGCCAGGGGGCATTGGTGGCTGCCAGGATGAGCACCCCCTCGTTCGATCGTTCGATGCCGTCCATCTCCGAGAGGAATTGGTTGATCAGTTGCCGCTGGGATCCGCCCGCCATGTCGCTGCGGCGCCCGCCCAGCGCATCGACCTCGTCGAAGAACAGCACGCACGGCTTGTTGTATCGCGCCTGCTCGAACAGCTCGTGCAGGTTTCGCTCGCTGTTGCCGATCCACATCTCGAGCACGTCGCTGATGCCGACGGAGATGAATCCCGCCCCAATCTCCCCCGCGGTGGCCCGCGCCAGATACGTTTTGCCGCAGCCGGGCGGGCCATACATAATGATTCCGCCGCCCACTTCTTTCCCGTACGCCTTGTACATGTCGGGGAACTTGAGCGGGTAGAGGATCTTGATGCCAATTTCCTCTTTGACGGCATCCATTCCGCCCACGTCCTTGAACGTGATCGTAGGGCGCTCGACTTCGCTGGGCAGGTCGGCCGGGCCGGGCCCGCGAGCGTCCCGCACTCGCCCTTGCGACACCTCGCCCTCTTCGTAGCCCGACCCCACTCCCAATTGGCGGCCGAGGTCTTCGTCCCGGGATTCGGGATCGATCTCCAACGCCAGCTTGTATTGAGCCACGGCGCCGGGTACGTCCCCCTCGCGAAGCAGCAGCTTGGCATACAGCACATAGGCCCCAGCGGGCGCGTCGCGCTTGCCGACCAGATCCTCGACGACCACCATCGCCTGAGTGGTTTTGTCCTGCTGGAAATAGACGTTGGCCAGGCCGACCTTGATCTTCGTGTCGTGCGGGGCCAACGCCAATGCATCCCTGAATTCGTGCTCCGCCTCCTCATAGCGGCCGAATCCGGCGAGCGTCTGTGCAAGATGCACGCGCAACGGCGTATTGTCCGGTGAAACTTTCACCGCTTCGCGCAACGATCGAATGGCTTCATCGCTGTGTGCCATGAAATCTTCACCCAGCGGTTCCCGTGAATTCGCGCCGTCCGCGTGTCGCCCTCTCGCCGCCCCTTCGCATGACTGATCGGGCGGCTCCGTGCTATTCTATGCGATTATTCACGGTCAACGAGCGGGGTGCCAACCTTTCCGGCGAGAGTATGAACTTTTCGCTTGTGTACCTTACACTTGCCGTCGTCGATTACGCCACCTCCGACGATTCCCATTCCGTGCATGGCCCAAGGCGCTGAGCGTGGCGGATTCCGGATCGAACGGGGCAATAAGTGTCCCGTTGCACGGTGCCCGCTCGGCCATCTAGGTTGGCATGGCGGACGTGGGCAACCAGCGTAGAGACTTTTCCGACATAGATTCCGATTTCGGCGAGATTCAACCGTGAGCATACTCGATCGTTTTCGTCTCGATGGTCGGCAGTTGTTCATCACGGGCGGCAGTCGCGGTTTGGGGCGCGAGATGGCCCTGGCTATCGCCGATGCCGGGGCCGACGTGGTTTTGGTCGCACGCGATGCCGACAGCCTCGCGCGCACGGCCGCCGATGTTCGCGCCCTGGGCCGGCAGGCGTGGCCGATTGAGGGCGACGTCGGTATTCCCGAGCAGTGCGAGGAGATTTGCAAGAAGGCGCTGGCCGACCATGGGCCAATCGACATCCTCATCAACAACGTGGGGGGCCGACGGCAAAACATTCCCACGGCGGAAATGCCGCTCGACAAATGGCGCGAGCTGGTCGACCTGAATCTCACGAGCACGGTCGTGTGCACCCGCATGATTGGCGGGGCAATGGTGGAGCGCGGGGCAGGGGGGCGCGTCATCAACATTGCGTCGATCAATGCTTTGGTCGTCGGACGCGGCATCGCCGGCCGCCACTACGAAACGTGCAAGGCGGCCGTCGTGCAGTTCACTCGCACCTGCGCAGCCGATTGGGCGCCGCACGGCGTGACGGCCAACGCCATTTTGCCCGGCGGCTTCATGACCGAGCCCAACATCCGCTGGTCGACGCTGCACCCGGAAGT
>CAYQAJ010000011.1:0-19109 GCA_964415245.1 uncultured Pirellulaceae bacterium
ACTCCGGCTGCGGCGGCGCGGCACTCAGTCGCCGTCGCTTCGGCGAGACGGTCGAGCGCATCAATACGTCATTCCCGCACTGGTTCTGCGAGAACTTCAAAAAGTACAACCGCAACGAAGATGCCCTGCCCCTCGATCAGCACATGCTCGTGGCCCTGGCTGCCCCGCGACCGGTTTACATTGCCAGCGCCGCCGAAGATCAGTGGGCCGACCCCAAAGGCGAATTCCTCTCGGCGCTATACGCCGACCCCGTTTATCGACTTCTCGGCACCGACGGGCTCCCCTGGGAGAAGGGAGACGAGCCACCGGCCGTGGATCAGCCGGTCGCGGGCATCATTGGCTATCACATTCGCAGCGGCGGCCACGACGTGAAGCTGTACGACTGGCAGCAGTACCTCGACTTCGCGGACAAGCATTTTCGAAACAAGTAGAAGCGATTGCAAAAGCGCGGTGAGAGAAGGGGACAGGCACCCTTTGCTCCGCAGACTCCGCAAAGTGAGCCAGTCCCCGACGGTTGTTGGAACGCCATGAGCGCGGCTGTTACGTGGCGGCGAAGGCGGCCACGGCGGAAACGGGGGCCACGTCGCCGAATCCAGCCGCGGAACAGCGCACCTGGTCAACGTACGCCTTCATCAAATCGCCGGCGTCCGCGGCCGACAGGGGACGCGGGTCGTAGTGCATCGCAAGCCGCAAACGGCCCGCGTAACGCACCACGCCAATCGCCACCGAGGTATACGGCCGCACCGGCGCCATCATATCCACTTCTTCCAGCACCACGTTGCCCGCCATGATCTTGCCGTCGGTGCGCGGCAGCGGCACGTCGGCCAGCGGCTCTCCCACATTCGTGAGTACGCACGTGGCGTGGCACTTCTCGGATCGCGTCATGAGTTTCATGGCGCCGGGCACGGAGCCCACCGTCTTCAGCGACCGGAGGAAAGCCAGTGCCAGGCGGAGATCCTTGATCAACTGCATCTCGTCGTGGAGGCCGCGAAGCAGCTTCATGGGGTCGGTGCAGTCGAGACCGCGACGATCCAGAAACACCATGCTTACCACGTTGGCGGCCGGCATGCGGCTCTGCTGGGCATTGCGAAGATTGACCGGCACCGAGATGCGAATCCAAGGAAGGGGATCCTCCTGCTCCCGCTCGGCCCGCCACTGGACCAACGTCAGGAACAGATCGCGCAACAGTACGTCGTTGGTGGTGACCCCGTTCTCGCCGGCCCATCGCCGTAAGCGGCTCGTTTCGGATCCGGGCAGCGAGGCAAAAACCGCTGAGGGAAAATCGCTGGGCGGAGCCGGCGCGTCCGGCAGCGCTACGTGAGGCACGATCGGCTCGGGCCGCCGCATCAGGAACTGTCGCACACCGTACAACCCAGCCAGGCGCCATGGCGCGACTTGCGTGGCCTTGCCCGACTCGCCGCCCAAGGCGCGGCGGTCGAACGTGCCGCGACCGCGCAGGGCGCTCACGTCGCGCGGTGGGCAGTCGGCCGATCTGTCGCCGGTGCGTGCCGCGTATTCCAGCAGCAGATCTTGGACGAACCCAAACGCTCCCAGGCCGTCGCTGCATGCGTGGTGGAATTGCAGCGTCAGTTCGCTATGTACCCGATCCGAGGTAACGCAAACGACCAGGCCGATCGTCTCCGCGAGGTTGATGTGCGGGGCGCTTGGCAAGCCGCCAGTTAGAGGACCTTCGCTCCAGTGCATGGCCGGCTCGATCTGCTTGGCCTGCCAAAAGCGCCGCCCCCGGCGGCCGCGCTGCACGACGCACGTCTGTAGCGGATGCCGCGCGACGGTGGCTGTCAGCGCCGCGGTAAGCGCCCGACGATCCAGCTCCCCGCGAAACCGCAGGCGGACGAACAACGTCATCGGGTATGCCGGCCGGTCGTCGGCCAGCATGTAATCCTCAAACGCCACTAGCGGCAAGGGAAAGACCATGGCGCCACAATCCAGGTCGAGCGATGGTTCTGGCGATGCCGTGAAGGACAAATGACCAAATGACCAAGCTCAAATGACCAATGCCGCGGCATCCAACGGATTCCACATTGGTCATCCAGCGGACCGTTCAGAGCTTGTCGCGATTTTCCGAATGATCGCGAAAAAAATGGGACCCGGAAAGACTCCGGTCCTTGGGTGGTTGTATGCGACCGTGGGCATGCGGCGACGATCACTCCGGCGGCTCTTCCAGATACGTATAGCCGTTCAGGCCGTCTTCATAGAACTTCAGCAGGCGGCCGGCCTCCTGATGACTGAGCCGATTCTCGTGCACGCTCCGTTCGACGGCCGTTTGCAGTCGGCTGATCAGATCGCGGGCATTGAACTGCACGTACTGCAGCACCTCGCTCACCGTATCGCCCTTGACGATCGTCTCCAGCACGGTTTCACCCTTGTCCGAAAGGCTGACGTGTACCGTGTTGGTGTCGCCGAATAGGTTGTGCAGGTCGCCGAGGATCTCCTGATAGGCACCGATGAGGAACGCCGACAGGTAATACGGCGACCCGTCGAAAGGATGCAGTTGCAGCGTGCGGCGAACGTCGCGGCGGTCGATGAACTGATCGATCTTGCCGTCGCTGTCACAGGTAATGTCGCCGATAACCGCGTGCCGCGAAGGGCTTTCGTTCAGGCGGTGGATCGGCATCAACGGAAAGAGCTGCTTGACGGCCCAGCTATCGGGCAGCGACTGGAAGAGCGAGAAGTTGCAGAAGTACGTCGCGGCGAGCATGGCGTCGAGCCCCTCCAATTCTTCGGGGACGTACTCCAACTGCTCGGCGAGCCGGCGGATCTTGCGGCAGATGGCCCAGTAAAGCGATTCGGCCATGCTCCGCTGGTCCATCGACAGATACCCGCTGCGGAACAGGTTCATGGCGGTTTCCATGGCTTCCTGTGCATCGTGGTAGCTTTCCAGCAGGTTGCGCACCGTCATGTTGCGGCAGGCGCCCAACAGATCGTGCAGCGGCTGCTCGACGTCGTCCGGCAGTTCGCTGGGCGCTTCGCCGGTGCCCAGGCCGGAGACGCCTAACACGCTGAACACGAGGGCGCTGTGGTAGGCGACTACGGCACGACCACTTTCGGAAATAATATGAGGGTGGGGCACCTCGGCTTCGTCGCAAACGTTCTGCACGTGGTAGACAACGTCGTTGGCGTACTCCTGCAGCGTGTAGTTGACGCTCGATTCAAAGTTGGTCTGGGAGCCGTCGTAGTCGACTCCCAGGCCGCCCCCCACGTCGAGGTATTCCAGCCCGGCGCCGCGCTTGTACAGGTCGGCGTACACGCGCGAGGCTTCAATCAGGGCGGCTTTGATGTGCCGGATGTTGGTGACCTGGCTTCCCAGGTGAAAGTGCAGCAGCTTGAAACAGTCGAGCATTTCGCGCTGCTTGAGCGTATCGACGACTTGCAGGATTTCGTTGGCCGTGAGGCCGAACTTCGACCGGTACCCACCAGACGCCTGCCACCGCCCGGAGCCCCGCGCCGCCAATTTCACCCGGACGCCGAACTGGGGACGCACCTGCACCTTCTCGGCATAGCGAAGGATGAGCTCCAGCTCGGTGAATTTCTCGATGACGGGGGTGATATTGCGGCCAATTTTATGGGCCAGCATCGCCATCTCGATGAATTCGGCGTCCTTGAACCCGTTGCAAATGATCGGCATCGCGTCGTCCGCCAATGCCACCACGGCCAGCAGCTCGGGTTTGCTGCCCGCTTCGAGCCCGAATCCGTACGGGCTGCCGTATTCCATGATCTCTTCGACGACCTGCCGCTGCTGATTGACCTTGATGGGATAGACGCAGGCGTAGCGTCCGCGGTAGTCGTGGTCGCGAATGGCCTGCTGGAAGGCGTCGTGGATTTCGCGCAGACGATCCTTGAGGATGCCGCGAAAGCGGAGGAGGATCGGCAGGTCGATGCCACGAACCTGCAGCCGGTCGACAAGCTCTTTCAGGTCGATCCAGGCCGACGGGTCTTTGGTGGGATGGACGAGCAGGTGGCCGTTTTCGTGGACGGAGAAGTAGCCTTTGCCCCAGCGGCACACTTCGTAGAGCTCTTCAGCGTCCGTTACCGTCCATCGTTCGTCGGCTGGCTTGAGCATGGCTGGGCCTCCCGGCGCGTGCTTCCGGCCGTTACTGGCCCCGCGGCCGTGCAGATGCCCGCCGGAGCCCTCCTATAGAAACTCAACATGATACGCAATCGGCCGCGAACGCAATATGCCCCCGGCGGCGGTTGACGCCCGCGCATGACGCCACGTCGCAGCCTCGGTCGCGCGTTGCGTAGTGAGTGACGTCGGCCCGTGTATCGCGCCCGGCTGCCAATGGCGCCCCGCTCGCGCAGCGCCGGGGGCTGCTACAATGCGGCGGTGAAAGTCGCACTCTTCATTACATGCCTGGGCGACGTGATTCGCCCCGCCGCCGGCAAGGCCACCGTCAAGCTGCTGCGCCGGTTGGGGCACGAGGTCGAGTTTCCCCCCGAGCAGACGTGCTGCGGCCAGCCCATGTACAACAGCGGCTTTGCGGACCTGGCTCGCCGCCTGGCGCGGCAAACGATTGAAACCTTCGACGACAAGGAGGCGGTCGTGACCCCGTCGGGCTCCTGCGCCGCCATGGTCAAGCTCGAGTTCCCCCACTTGTTCGAAGACGACGCGGACTGGCACCGCCGCGCCAACGACTTGGCCTCGCGCACGTTCGAGCTGAGCGACTTTCTGGTCAACCAATTGAAGGTGCTCGACGTGGGAGCACGCTTCGACGGAAGCGTCGCCTACCATTACGCCTGCCATCTGCGGATACTCGGCCTGGCGGACGAAGCGCCCCGGCTCATCCTGCACGTGCAGGGAGCCCGCTACGTTCCCCTCTCGCGGCAGGATGTATGCTGCGGATTCGGCGGATCGTTTGCCGTGCGCTATCCTCGCATTTCGACGGCCATGGTCGACGACAAGGCCACGTGCATCGCGGCCGCCGCCGCCGACGTGCTCGTATCGACCGACGCAGGCTGCCTGATGAACATCGGCGGGCGGCTGCGTCGGCGCGAGCAGGCGATCGAGGTACTGCACCTGGCGGAGCTGCTGGAGAGACGATAGTTGCCGCGCACGCGCAACTGCTTCGATGAGTGGACTACGCGTTTTCCGAGTCACCGTAAGCACGGCGCCGAATATCGGTCGACGAGATGTCTTCGCGGAACCCCTTTTCCGGCACAGTCTGGCACAGCCGTTTTAGCGCCGAGGGCAGCTTCAAATCGTCGGGCATGAGAAAACCGCTCTCGTCCGCGACGCGGCCGAACACCAGAAAGCGGCATCCCAACATGGCGATTTCGTCGATTGCCGCATCGCGAGCGTGTTGGCCGTCGTAATAGCGGACGTCGCCGATTCGCGCCAGCGTGTCGGCCCCCACGACAAACACGGCGCCCGGGAAGATGCGGGCCTTTTCGACGAACGTCGCAGCGCGTGTCAGCCACACAGTCTGTTCCGGCTCGAATTGAGCCAGCCGGGATTCGATCTCGACGTAGTCCAACGGCGGTTTGTCGACGTTGTCGATCGAGATTTCGAACTCGGTCGGCGCCCCCAATAGCTCGGAGGCGATTGTCGCCATGCGGAGATGACCTTCGTGCAGAGGATGGAACGCACCGGGAAACACCACGCTCGCACCCTGGCGCCGCGTCGAACGATCGCTTGCCGTCGGGACATTCGCTCTTTCGCCCGCACCGGCGCGAACCGCATCGGTCGCCCCCAGCATCAGGCTGCGCCAAGCCGGCTGTGCGTCGGCGCGGGCCCGCTTCAGCTCCTCCCCGGGTAGCAGGTTGAGGGGAAGCTGATCATCGACACCGCACGCCGACGCAAGATGATTCAGAATGAGCCGCGCGACCAGCCGTTCTTCCTCGCGTCGCGTACGTCTCCCTTTTTGCATGACGAGCGTCGTGACGGCCGTAAAGTCGATTGTCTGCGCGCCGACGTGAGCCCGGTGGTCGCCACGTTTCGGGCGATCCGAAGCGAGGCTCGCCGTGCAGGATACGCCGACGAGGCGCTGGTCCGGGCCGCTGGTATCGAACCGGCCCGGTTGCCGCGGGTCCCCGTGGTTCGCATGCGACCACCGCATCGCCCGTTCGAAAGCTGCCATCGCCATGGCGCGAGCCGTCTCCTCACTGCAATAGCGTTCGGGTTCGGCTCCCAGCAAATCGCGAAGGGCCGGAGCGGAATACGGAACGAGCCCCTCAAGCAGGGTGCGCGAGGCGCCGCCGACGCTCAACAACTCGGCAAGCGCCTGGCTCCCTCCTCCGGTCACCGCGAGCACCGCCCGCCATCCGGAGGCATGGATCGCTTCGACAAGATGTTCGAGGTCCATCACGAGCGTCTCTCAACGGTATTGGCCGAGAAACCGCCTCATGCAACGGCGCAAAGCGAATTCCGGCTTTCCGGCGGACAGTGTCGCTAGAGCGTCCCACCCGCATGGACCCGTCACGCTCACAGGCGCCCTCAGCCCGCCCATGGGAGGGCGTTTCTCCGCAAACAGACTACTGGCATCCCCAAACGAATCCCTAAGCTTGTCAGCCGTGGGATCCCCCCCAATGTGGGTGGCATGCAAAACGCTCAACGCATAAACAAACGTTGACGCATGCTTGCAATTAACGCCCGTTGATGTGATAATCCGCACGTTTGCAGCAGTGTCGCTAGCGACGCTGAATCCCATGGACGGCAGTGCTTTGGGCAGCGAAGCGAGTGTCTGGTTCCACAGGCCACAAGGACTAAGGAAATTCCCGATGCGACGACCCTTCCCCGCCGCGGCCATCCTCCTGGCCGCACTGCTCCTACCCACCGCTTGTTTGTATCACGCCTCGTCCGCAGCCGAAATGGAGCCGCCCGGGCTCGGCGATCCCGGTCAGTTGACCGCGATCTCCCTGGAAACCGGCCGTGTCGAGAACGGCAAGTTCATGCTGGTCGGCCGCGACGCGTACCAACAGCTCGTCGTGACGGGCCAGTATTCGACCGGCCAGACAAGAGACGTGACGAGCCAGGCGACCTATTC
The DNA here is from genome assembly GCA_964415245.1 of uncultured Pirellulaceae bacterium. Lineage (GTDB taxonomy): Bacteria > Planctomycetota > Planctomycetia > Pirellulales > Pirellulaceae > CAYQAJ01. The sequence goes on from CAYQAJ010000011.1 coordinate 7,002, forward strand.
CGCGACGCCCGACGGAATCGTGAGTGTCGACTCCGCCGGATATGTCACTCCGATCGCCGAGGGCGAGGCGACGATCCACGTCGCGGTGGGCGCCGGGATCGATGCGTCGCTGGGCGTGACGGTTTCCCATATCGAGAACGATCTGCGGGTCAACTTCCCCAACGAAGTGGTGCCGATCTTTACCAAATTCGGCTGCAACGGCGGCGGGTGTCACGGCAAAGCGAGCGGCCAGAATGGATTCCGGCTTTCGCTGCTGGGGTTCGAGCCGACCGAAGACTACGAGCACCTGGTGAAGGAAGCACGCGGACGACGGCTGTTTCCCGCCGCGCCCGAGCGCAGCTTGCTGTTAATGAAGGCCAGTGCACAGATTCCCCACGGCGGCGGTCACCGCATTGAGTACGACTCCCCCTCGTATCGCGTGGTGCGCCGCTGGATCGCGCAGGGCATGCCCTACGGCGAGCCCGACGATCCGACCGTTACACACATCGACGTGCTGCCCGGCGAAAACCTGATGCCGCGGGACGCGACGCAGCAACTTGTCGTCGTGGCGCACTTCACCGACGGTTCGACGCGGGACGTCACCCGCATGACGCAGTTCGATTCCAACGACACCGAAATGGCCGAGGTGAACGTCAAGGGCAAAGTAACGACGTTTTCGCAAGCCGGTAGCGTCGCCGTCATGGCCCGCTACCAGGGGCACGTGGGCGTGTATCGGGCCACCGTTCCTCTGGGGTTGCCGGTCGATAACTTGCCGCCGTCCAAGGGCGTCATCGACGAACTGCTGTTTGCACGGCTGAAGTCGCTCGGTCTTCCGCCGTCGCAGGTTTGCGACGACGCGACGTTTCTGCGCCGCGTGACGATCGACATCGCCGGCCGCCTTCCCACGCTTGAGGAGGCGGAACAGTTCCTGGCGAATTCCGACCCGAATAAGCGCGACAACGCCGTTCGGCGGCTTTTGGACAGCGCCGACTACGCCGAGTATTTCGCCAACAAGTGGAGCGCCGTGCTGCGTAACAAGCGCCGGCAGGACAACGATAAGGAGGCGACGTTCGCCTTCTACGAATGGATTCGCCAGAGCTTGTTCGAGAACAAGCCCTACGACCAGTTCGTGCGCGAGATCATCGTCGCGACGGGCGAATCGGGCAAGAATCCGCCCGTCGCCTGGTATCGCGAGGTGAAGGAACAGTCGGCGCAGGTGGAGGACACGGCGCAGCTCTTCCTCGGCCTGCGCATCCAGTGCGCCCGCTGCCACCACCACCCGTTCGAAAAATGGAGCCAGCAGGACTACTACGGAGTGGCCGCGTTCTTCTCGCAGGTGGGGCGCAAAAAGGGTTACCGAAACGACGAGGACCGCATTTTTCACCAGGTGGGCGTGGCCCAAGCCAGGAACCCCAAGACCGGCGAGAACGTCAAGCCGACCGGACTCGGAAGCGAGGCGCTCGACATCCCCGCCGACGACGATCCGCGGCAAGCGCTGGTCGATTGGATGGCCAGGAGCGATAATCCCTTCTTCGGCAAGGCGCTCGTCAATCGATATTGGAAGCACTTCTTCGGTCGCGGGCTGGTCGATCCGGAAGACGACATGCGCGTGACCAACCCGGCAGTCAACCCGGAGCTGCTCGACGCGCTGGCCAAGGACTTCATCGACAACAAGTTCGACCTGAAGCACCTGGTCTACACCATCTGCACCTCGCAGGCGTACCAGCTCAGCGCGATGCCCAACGAGTGGAACGTCGACGACAAGCAGAACTTTTCGCGATTCTTCCCCCGGCGTCTGCCGGCCGAGGTACTGCTGGACGCCATCGATCAAGTGACCGGCAGCAAAACGAATTTTGGCGGCGTGCCACAGAACATGCGCGCCGTCGAGTTGCCCGATAACGGCTTTAACTCCTATTTCCTCACCGTATTCGGCAGGCCCGAAGCCAGCAGCGCTTGCGAGTGCGAGCGATCGGGCGACGCCAACCTGGCGCAGAGCCTGCACCTGCTCAACTCGGGCGAGATTCAAGGCAAGCTGACCAATGGGGGCGGCCGGGCCGCGTTGCTCGCTGGGGACCAGGCACGCGAACATGCACCCAAGGTGCGCGAGTTGTACTTGCTCGCGTTGGCGCGCGAACCCACCGCCGAAGAAATGGGGGTCGTGCTCGGTTACCTGGAGCGGTCGGAGAATCCGCGCCTGGCGTACGAAGACATCGTGTGGGCCTTGGTGAACACGAAGGAATTCCTGTTCAATCACTGATTCCGCAGCGCCGCGGATAGCGCGGCGACCGCACCGCGAAACGCACTCCCGCCGATTCGGGTTGATAAGGAATGACGCGCCAGTTCGCGGCTGCCTGCGTTAGCGCGGCGCGGAAAGACCGATACATACTTCCCACCGAAAAGCAACGTCGCGTCGCCCGATCGGACGCGTTGGGCACGCGACCCCGCCGCATACAACGCCGGACTTTCCCCCCCACGGTGTCGCACGGGGAACGACCGGCGATTAGAGTGAAACACGGCACACCCCGCTGGGAGCCGGGGCGCACCGGCACTTAGGCCGGGTGCGAGTGAGGCAAGGCGGCCACGTGGCCGGGTTCGCGCATCCTCGGACGCGTGGTGTCGTTCACCCAACGCAAAGGAATTGTGGCCATGGCGCAATCTGCGATTTCGTGCAATCGAACGGGCGTTATGCCGCGTTGCGGACAACCGGCGCTTCTCGCCATCGCCGCGATGTGCGTGCTGGCGGCGTCGGCGGCACCCGTATGGGGACAGATCCCCACGGCGCAACTGTCGTTCGTCTTTCCGACAGGAGCTAAGCAGGGCACGTCGGTGGAAGTACAGATCGGAGGCGGCGACCTGGACGACGCCGATCGGCTGATCTTTTCGCACCCCGGCATCACGAGTAGCCAGAAGATGACGGAGCCCACCGAGCTCGAGCCGACCGCCAGGCCCGTCCCCAATACGTTCCTCCTCCAGGTCGCGGGCGATGTACCGGTGGGAACCTACGAGGTTCGCGCCGTCGGACGTTTCGGCGCTTCCAACCCTCGTCTGTTCGTGGTGGGGAGCGACGACGAAATGGCCGAGCCGAGCGGCAACAACCAACCCGACAAGGCAGCCGAGCTCCCGCTGGGAACGATCGTCAATGGCCGGGCCGACGCTTCGGGCGTCGATTATTTCCGCCTCGACCTGGTGGCGGGGCAGACGGTGCTGGTGGAGTGCTGGGCACGTCGCCTCGACTCCAAAATGGTCCCCGCGCTCGTCCTGTGGGACTCCGCCGGCCACGAACTGCGCCGCGTGCGCGACCGAACGGGACTCGACGCGCGACTCGACTTTCAGGCGCCATCGGCCGGAACGTACGTGCTGGGCGTTCACGACTTCGTCTATGCCGGGGGCGGCGAGTATTTCTATCGACTGGCGGTGCACACCAAACCGCGCGTCGAGTTCGTGTTTCCTCCCTCGGGACTGCCCGGCGCATCCGCTTCCTACACTGTCTACGGCTACAACCTTCCGGGCAGCCAGCCGGCCGAGGGCATTTCGATCGACGGCACGACCCTGCAAAAGGCAACGGTGGAGTTGGCGCTCCCGGGCGGCGACGTCGGCCAGCATTGGGCCATGGGTTCGCCCGCCTTTCCGTGTACGGCACTGCTCGACACCGCCGAGCTACGCGTGCCCGGTGCCGATCCCGTGCAGGTTTACTTTGCCCGGGCGGCGGTGGTCGTCGAGCAGGAGCCGAACAACGAGTCATCGGCGGCACAGCAGGTAAGCGTGCCGTGCGAGTACGTCGGCCAGTTGTACCCCCAGCGCGACGAAGACTGGGTGCAATTCGAGGCCAAGCAGGGGGACGTATTCCAGATCGAGGTCATCTGCCAACGCATGGGTATCTATGCGGATCCCTATCTGGCCGTGCAGCAGGTGACTCGCAACGACAACGGGGAAGAAACGGTCAAGAATCTGGCCAACGTCGACGATCCCGGCGAGCGGAACAACCGCATCATTCAGGGCGACTTCGACACGTCGACCGACGATCCTTCGTACCGCCTCGAAGTCGGGGCCGACGGCGTGTACCGCGTCATGGTCCGCGATCAATTCGGCTCGACCACCGCCGACCCGCGGTGCGTGTATCGTCTGGTCATCAGCCGACCGGAGCCCGATTTCCGTCTGGCGGCTGTCTCCCAGCCGATTTCTCCCGCCAACAACAATAACCAGACGGCGCAGGGCGGATTGGTGTTGCGCCGCGGTTCCACGACCATGATGGACGTGATCGTCGAGCGCCGCGACGGCTTCGACGGCGAGATCGAGGTGTCCGTGGACGGCCTCCCGGAAGGCGTTGCCTGCCGGAGCGCCCTCATCGGCGGGAACATCGATTCGGCACCACTCGTGTTTGTCGCCGCCGAGAACGCGGCGGCCTGGTCGGGCCCGATCCGCGTCGTCGGCAAGGCCACGATCGAGGGGAAGGAGGTCGTTCGCCAGGCGCGGGGCGGAACGATCGCTTGGGGAACGAACAACCGCCAGCAGGCGCCACCGCAGTTCCGCGCGGCTCACGACGTGGTGCTTTCCGTGATGGACAAGGAAACGGGGCCCGCCGTGGTGGAAGTCGGCGACGGCCACGTGTGGGAGACGTCGCGCGGCGGAACGCTGGACATTCCGATCAAGGTCACTCGCTACGGCGAGTTTAAGAACGACCTCAACCTCCAGCCCCGCAATGTGCCGAACGAGCTCAAGCCTGGGAACGTCAACGTAGGCGGCGGTGCGAGCGAGGGCAAGCTGGAGTTCAAGGCCACCAACGGAAACGCCAAGGCCGGCACGTACACCTTTGTCCTGCAGGCCGACACGCAGATGCAGCACCAGCGCAATCCCGACGCCTTGGCCGCCGCCGAGGCGGAGCAAAAGCGGCTCGAGGGCCTGATCGGCGAATTGACCGAGAACCTGAAAAAGCTCAACGAAGCCAAGGAACAGGCGACCCGGGCCGCCCAGGAAGCCGCCAACGCCACCAAGGCGGCGCAGCAAGCGAAGCAGAATGCCGAAGCGGCGGCCAAACAAGCGGCCGATGCGGCCGCTCAGGCGGCCAAACAAGCCGCCGACGCCAAGGCGGCGGCAGCCAACGAGCCGGGCAACCAGGGCTTGGCCGACGCGGCTACCAACGCCGAGAAGGCAGCCACCGACGCCGAAGCGGCCAAGAAAGCCGCCGACGAAAAGCTGGTCGAGGCGGATAAGGCGCTGGTCGCGGCCAACGAGGCCGAAGCCAAAGCCAACGAAGCCAAAGCCGCTGCCGACAAGATCGCCGCCGAGGCCGATGCCAAGGTCAAAGCCGCGCAGCAGCTTAAGCAGGCGGCCGACAAGAACGTCAACGACACCAAGAACGCCAACAATCCCAAAAACCTCAATGTGTCAGTCGTGTCGACCCCCATCACCATCCGCGTGGTCGAATCGCCGCTGAAAGTTACCGTGCAGCAGCCCCAGGCCGCAGTCAAGCAAGGGGAAAAGACGCAGGTGCCCGTTACCATCGAACGGCTTTACGGATTCGCCGACCAGGTCGAGGTTACGCTCAAGCCACCGCAAGGCGTCAGCGGCCTAGGCGCGGCAAAGCTGACGATTCCCGGCGATCAGACCCAGGGCACGATCGAGGTGAATGTCGACAAGGGCGCAACCGTCGGCCAGCACGTCGTCGGTGTGGAAGCCAAGCTTCGGTTCAACAACGTAAACATCGACACGAATTCGCAAGTGACGATTACGGTCGATGCGGCACAGTAGCGCGCTGTGGCACGGTCTCCGGACCGTGCCACTGGACCGGTCGTCGAAAGTGGCCGGAGACCTTCGGTCGAAACGAGTGTCGCGGTCGGGAGACCGCGACACAACCTGACCGCGACACAACCCAAGGTCGGGAGACCGCGACACAATCAGGAAACGAGGAACACGCAAGCACGCCTTCCTTTCCGCAATCACCCCACCCACCTTCCCGCGCACAGGTCCATCACGATGCGAAAGAATACGTACGGCACGGCGGCTGGTCGGATCGCGCACTTCGCCGCGATCCTTGCGATGTCGGCAACTCAGCTAATGGGCACGGGCGCTCGTGCCGCGGCCGACGACGAGATTCCGATCGCCGAAATCCAACGCGACGAACCGGTCAACTTCCAAAAGGAGGTGCTGTCGATCTTCCGCCGCAAGTGCCTGGCGTGCCACAACGCCACCGACGCCGAGAGCGACCTCGTGCTGGAAACGCCCCCGTCGATCCTCAAGGGGGGCAGCCAGGGACCCGCCGTCGTGGCCAAAAACAGCGGCGATAGCCTGCTCCTGCGGGTAGCTTCGCACCAGGAAGAGCCGTTCATGCCGCCCGAGGATAACAAAGTCGGCGCCATGCCCCTCACCTCCGACGAGCTGGGGCTCATCAAGCTGTGGATCGACCAGGGGGCAACCGGCGAGGTCACCGGCAATGGACCCATTCAGTTTCAGCCGCTGCCGCCGGGCGTGCAGCCTGTCTACGCCGTCGCCGTTTCGCCCGACGGGCAATACTGTGCCGCCGGCCGCGCCAATCAGGTGTTCCTGTACCACGTGCCAAGCCGGCGCGAGATCGGCCGCCTGACCGACCCCGACCTGCTCGCCTCGGGCGTGTACGACAAGCCGGGCGTGGCCCACCTCGACCTGGTGCAGGCCCTGGTCTTCAGCCCCGATAGCCAAGTGCTCGCCACGAGCGGATACCGCACCGTGAAACTGTGGCGCCGGCCCGCGAACACCGAAAAGGTTCGTTTGCCCGGCCTCGATGCGCCGCCCCTTTCGGTCGTGGTCAGCCCCGACGGCAGTTGGATCGCGGTCGGCCAGGAAAATGGCAACATCCTCGTTTACAACGCCGACGGCACGCAGCTTACCCGCACGCTCACCGGGCACTCGGGCCCGGTTACGGCGCTGGCCGCTTCGGCGGACGGAAAGCAACTCTATTCCGGCTCGAAGGATCAAACGATTCGCGCCTGGGATCCGGCCGATGGCCGCATGCTGCTGCAAATCGACACGCCGGCCGAGGTGCTCTCACTGGCGCGGTTGGGCGACGGTACGAAGCTCGCGTCCGGCGGCAGCGACAACCTGATCCGCCTGTGGCGTATTCCCGTTTCCGCGGCCGCTCCGCTGAGTGAGCCGGCGGGACCGGTGACTGCTTTCGCTCTCAGCCTGGACCGCGCGCGGCTGGCGATCGCGCAGGGCGACGGTCGCATCGCGCTCGTCGACCCGGCAGGGCTGAGCGTGACACAAACGCTCGCCGGCCACCAAGGTGGCGTGGCCGCCATCTCGCTCAATAGCGACGGAAGCCGCCTGGCCAGCGTTGGGGCCGACCAAATGGCCCGCGTATGGGATACGGCGAGCGGCGAATCGCCGGCTGTGATTCCAGTCGGTCCGTCGGCTGCCAGCGCGGTGGCGCTTTCGCCCACGGCAGATCGGATTGCACTGGGCCGCGACGACGGATCGGTCTCGGTGTTCGCGCTCGACGCTGCCGCGCCGCGCGGCGTTGGCGGAGACTGGGGCGCCGTGCCGCAGGTCGCCGCCACCACCGCCGATGGTCGGCTGCTCGCCGCCACGGCAGTCGCCGACGGCAAGCCCGTCGTGCGCATCGTCGACGTGGCTTCGGGCAACGTACTGCAAACGCTCGCAGGTCACGAGGGAGCCATTACGTCGCTCGCGTTCAGCGGCAATGCCCAGCGCATCGTTACCGGCTCCGAGGACCGCTCGGCCCGCGTCTGGAACGTGGGCGACGGCGCTCTGGTCGCCACCATCGCAGGGCACAACGCCGCCGTCACCGCCGTCGCGTTAAACGCCGATGGCGGGCAGGCGACCACCGCGGCAGCCGACAAGGTGCTTACGGTGTGGAACGTCGCCGACGGCGCCCAGGTGCGCACGCTGGAAGGTCACGGCGACACGATCGCCTCGCTGGCGTACACGTCCGACGGCTCTCAGGTGGTGAGCGGCTCGGCCGACGGCTCGGTCCGCGTCTACAACGCGGGCGATGGCCAGTTGGCTCGCACGATCAACGCGGCCGCGCCCGTTGTCGCCATGTCGATCAGTCGCGACAACGCCCGATTGGCGGTGGCATGCCGCGACAACAGCGTCAAGCTGTTCCGCCTGGGCGACGGCAACCTCACCGCCACGCTTGCAGCGCACGAGGCGGAGCCCCATTGGCTTTCGTTCAGCCCCGATAACGCTCGACTCGTATCGGCCGACCCCGCGCGCGTTTGCGTATGGGAGTGCGAGAAAGGCACGCTGCTCGAGGTATTAGCGGGCGAGTCCGGCCTGGCCGCCTTTGGCCCCGATGCCGGTACGTTGGTGCTCGCACGCGGCGACAATACCGTGGCCGCCGTCGCCCTGCGCTTCCGCCAGCGATTGGGCGACATGACGATGCGCGTGACCGATCTGGCCTGGTCGCCGGACGGGCAAGGCGTGTTCAGCTCGTCGGTCGATGGCACGGTGCGGCGGTTCAACGCGGGCGACGGGCAGCAGCAATTCAACGCCAATCACGGCGCCCCGATTCATGCGCTGGCCGTGAGCGCCGACGGGCAATGGCTCGCCACGGCGGGGGAAAACGCCCAAATCCGCCTGTGGAACGCCGGCAACGGCGGCGGGGCGCCCAAGCCGCAGCTCGATGGTTTCGCCGGCCCGGTCCGCTCAGTCGCCTTTTCGCCCGATGGCAAGCACATCGTCGGCGGTGACGGCTCGAACGGTCGGGTTCTCGTGTTCGACGTGGCCGATGGGACGCTTGTGCAAGCGTACTCGGGTCAGGCCGCGCCGCTTACTTGTGTGGCGATTCTGCCCACCGCCGACGCCCCGCCCCGCGTCGTTTCGGCATCCGGCGCAGGGCAACCGCAGGTGTGGCCGCTCGTGGCCGATGTGCGTCTCGCCGGACACTCGCAGGGTGTGACTTCGTTGGCGGCAGTCGGAAACACCCAACTCCTCTCGGGCAGCCCCGACGGTTCCGTGCGCCAATGGGAAACGACGAACGGGCAAACGGTCCGCCAGATGAATCACGGCGGCCCGGTCAATGCCGTCGCCGCGACCGCCGACGGAAAGCGGTTCGCTTCCGTAAGCGCGAACAACACCGCCAAGCTGTGGAACGGCGAAAACGGTCAGCAGGTTGCCGAGTTGAAGGGAGATTACCGGGCAACGCTCCGCGTGGAAGACGTGCAGCGCGCCCTCACGCTGGCCAAGCGCTACGTCGAAAACGCCAAGGCCGATCTGGATGCCGCCAACAAACGCAAAACCGATGAAGAGAATAACGCTAAGAGCCTCGCCGAGGCGATGACCAAGTCGAAGGAGGAGTTCGACAAGAAGGACGAGGCAGCCAAGAAGCCCGTGGCCGACAAGGAAGCAGCCGACAAGGAGTTCGAAGTAGCCTCGACCGCGCGGGCCACGGCTGAGGAGACCAAGAAAGCGGCCGACAAGGCCGCCACCAAAGCCACCGAAGACCTCAACAAGGCGAAGGCCGAAAGCGACTCGGCAAATAAGGTCGCCGCGGAAGCCGATGCCAAGGCCAAGACCGCCGCTCAGGAAGCGGCACAGGCCAAGGAAGCGGCCGACAAGGAACCGGAAAACGCCGCCCTCAAGGCGGCGGCCGAAGCCGCCCAGAAACGCCTCACCGAAGCGGAAACGGCCAAGAAGGCGGCCGATGAAGCCAAGGCAGTCGCCGACAAGAAGCTCGCCGATACCGATACGGTCAAGAAGGCCGCCGACGAAGCCAAGAACAAGGCCGACCAGGACTTCAACAACGCGCAGAACACGTTCCAACAGGCGCAAAAGAAATCGCAGGATGCGGCCGGCCCCGCCAACAAGGCGGTTCAGGAACGCACGGCGGCCGAAAAGGCGCTCGAGGCCGCCACTCGCGCCTCCGAACGCGCCAACAACGCCGCCAAGGAAGCCGCCGAGGCCGTGCCCGGCTGCGAGGCCGAAATGGCCAAGACTGATGAGCGGGCCAAAGCGGCCGAGGCGACGGTTCAGGAAACGCAGAACAGCGTGCCCGCCACCGAGAAGCCGATCCTCGCCGCGGTCTTCGCCCCTGACGGTACGATTCTCATCACGGCCGGTGACGACGGCATTGTGCACACCTGGGACGCCGAGACTGGCGCAGCAATCGAAACGCTCGAGGGCCACGGCGCCCCGGTCACGGCTCTGGCCGTCCTCGGGCCGCGCGACATTCTCTCCACCGCCCGAAACAACACGGCCATCGTGTGGGATGGGCAGCCCGAGTGGCGACTCGAGCGCACCATCGGCTCGATCGACTCGCCCGAGCTATTGGTCGACCGCGTGCTCGCGCTGGCGTTCAGCTCCGACGGAAAGCTATTGGCCACCGGAGGCGGCGAGCCCTCGCGCAGCGGGGAGCTCAAGATCTGGAATACTGCCGACGGTTCCCTCGTGCGGGAATTCGTCGACGCGCACAGCGACACGATCTTCGGCCTGGAGTTCTCGCCGGACGACAAGATGATTGCCAGTTGCGGCGCCGACCGGTTCATGAAGACCTTTGAAGTCGAGACGGGCAAGTTTCTTCACGCCTTTGAGGGGCACACCCATCACGTGCTCGGCGTCACCTGGCGGGCCGACGGTCGCATGATCGCCACCAGTGGGGCCGACAACGTCATCAAGGTGTGGGATGCCCGCACCGGCGACCAGTTGCGCACCATCCAAGGCTTCAACAAGGAGCTGCCTTCCATCCGCTTTGTGTCGACTAGCGACAATGTGATCGTGGCGGGAGGCGACACCAACGTGCTGATGCGCAACGCGGCTAACGGCGGAAACGTGCGCAATTACGGCGGATCCAGCGACTTCGTCTACTCGGTCGGGGCCAGCGCAGACGGGAAAACGATCGTCGCCGGCGGGCAGGACGGCGTGATGCGCATCTGGCAGGAAGGGGGGCAGGTGATCGCCGCGTTCGAGCCGCCCAAGGCCGACGGCTCCTAGAAGTTGCGAGCGGCACGATACCGTTTCCATCCGGCGTTCACCTCGTGCACGCGCGCCTCGCGGTGCCGCTACGGCCCAAAACGCACCTGTGCCAGGTAGATGCTCGTCTTCCCTTCGTGCGACGAGTAGTAGCTGATCCACAGTCGCTCGTCGTGCCACACCATTCCGGCGTAGCTCGTGTCGCCGCCCGAGGGAAGTTTGGCAATCTCGCGGAGCGTACCCGCCTCGGGATCGACCTGGCAAAGCGCCGCGTGCGCGCCTCCGTCGTAGCGTCGCACCACGGCGACAAGCTGCCCGTCGGGCAGTTGCATCATCCGCGGGCCACCGATGCGCACTTGCAGGTCTTTCCATTGCCACTTTTCATAGGGGGGCGCGGACGTCCCCAAAAGCGCGGAATTGGGCTGGCCATCGCGCCGCAACAGACAGAAGCACGTGTCGTCGCGATCGAATACGAGCGACGTTTCGTTGGGGCTTCCTTCGTCGTACAAGTTCTCGACCAACGTGTCGAACTTCCGGCCGTCGCGGCTGGCGTACAGGCGAATGTGCTGGTTGTCGTCGCGGCAGCCGTAGCCGATCGAGTAGGCGGTTCCCTTGTGCCATACGACTCGCCACAGCCAGTAGTCGGCATCGCCGATCTCGATGCGCTGGCCCCAATCGCGTCCGTCGCGCGAGAACCAAACGAGCGACTGGTGGGTGTGATCGACCGGCTTGTTCACGGCTTCGGCCGCCGACAGCATGAGCAGCCCCTCGGGCGTGACGGTGATCTTCGGGTCGCGGAGATCCGAATTGTCTGACCGAATGAGCGCCGCCGACTCCCACTTCTGCCCGTCGCCGCTCGTAATCACTCGAATCGCCCCGTCGGGCGAAACGTGCGCCTTGCCCTCGCGGAACACGCAGTACCAGCGGTCGTTGTGCCGCACGAGATCGGTGAAAGCGTTGTGCGGGGCAGCATCCCAGATGCGCCGCACGTCGACGATTTCGGCGATGAGCTTGCTATCGGTGTCCGTCTCGTCGGCCGCGGCCGAAACTGCCGAACTCGCGCAGAGTGCCGCCAGATAAACTACACAACATCGCGCCGTGCGAACGCCCCAACGTCCCCTATTCATAAGCGCAACCTCCTCTTGCCACGGGCAACCACTCATTCCCCTCGTCGCCGTGTCTCCGCGTCGCCGTGTCTCCGTGTCTCCGCGTCGCCGCGTCGCC
>CAYQAJ010000011.1:19209-41828 GCA_964415245.1 uncultured Pirellulaceae bacterium
CGTCGCCGTGTCTCCGCGTCGCCGTGTCTCCGTGTCTCCGCGTCGCCGCGTCGCCGTGTCTCCGTGTCTCCGCGTCGCCGTGTCTCCGTGTCCCCGCCTCCCCGTGTCACCGCGTCGGCCGCTGCAGCTACTCGGCGTACTGCGCATGGTAGCCGGTCGATTTGAGCGCGATTCGGTACAGGCTCTTGTCCACTGTCACGTACAAAACATTCTTCTCCTCGCCGATGCCGAATTCCACGTTGCTGGGAAAGCCGACCGCACTGTTCAGGTCGGTCTGATCGGGCGGTCCGGTGGGAATAAAGGCCAGTTCCTTGCCCTCGGGATTGACCACCATCACGCCGGGCCGCTTAAGGCTCCGCACGGTCAGATACAGGTTGCCGTCCACGTCGACGCACATGCCGTCGCAGCCCTTTTCGGCGCCGAAGTCGACAAGCGTCTGCCGCTCTCCGCGCACGTTGCCCCGGCGGCCGAGGCGGAACGCGTAAATTTTCATGTCGCCCTGTTCGGGCGGCGCCGTTGTGGGGTCGATCTTATCGGTGCCGTTATCGTGCTCGGCCACGTAGAGCCGCGTGCCGTCGGGGCTGACCGCGATGCCGTTGGGTTTCGTTACGTCGTGCGTCAACTCGACGAGCGTGCCGTCGGGGTTGTAGCGGTACACGGCGCGGTGTTCGAGTTCCCGCGGCTCGTCGCCCAGATACCGCGGGTCGGTAAAGTAGATGCGTCCGCGGCGGTCGACGCACAGGTCGTTACAGGAGTTGAATCGCTTGCCCGCGAAGCGGTCGACCAACACGGTTCGCTCGCCCGTTTCAACGTTCCATTTCGAAAGGCATCGCCCGCCGAAGTCGGCACCCTCGCACGCCAGCACAAACCCTTCGCGATCGAAGATCAACCCGTTCGACTTGTGGCTGTCTTCGGCGAAGACAGTCGCTTCTTTGGTCGCCGGGTCGAAGCGGAGGATCATCCCTTTGTCCTTGCCCGACGGAATGTCGGAGAAGTAAATCGTGCCATCGGGCGCGACGGCCGGTCCTTCGGTGAGCCCGCCTTCGATCGGTGCCGAACGCGTGAACAGCAATTCGAGCCGGGCGTCGGGCGCGACAATGCTTTCGCCCGTGGGAGGCGGCAAATCGTCGGCGGCCCGTGCAACCGCAAGCAACAGCGACATCGCTAGCAGAGGCGAAACCGCAAGCGTGAGCGCGGCGCCCCGTCGATGCTTCAACCTGCGAAACGACGCACGGATTCTGACTGTATTCATGATGGTCTGCTCCTGCATGGTTTGGCCGACGCGATTCGAACCTCGTTCCAAAGCGACTCTCGCCCGCTGACATGTTATCATACCGGCACACGGCGCTTCAAATGCCCCGGGCTGGCAGTTCCGGCCACTTTGGTAGTTGTCCCGGGGGCGGTCTCGCGAGAGCGCGTCGAGCGCGCATCTCGCGGCGGCGGCGTTCACTCGATCATTCCTTGCATCAAGGGGCGAGATTATCGAGCCATGGTCAACTCCACCTCCGACCGGAACCTGCTCACGGGCATCCTGGCGCTGCAAATGGACTTCATCGACCGCGATCAGCTCGTCGCGGCCATGAACGCCTGGGTGCTGGATAAATCCCAGTCGCTGGATCGGCTTCTTGTCGAGCGCGGCGACCTGGAAGACGACACCCGCCGTATCCTCAACGCGCTGGTCGACAAGCACTTGGCGCTGCACGGCGGCGACGCCGCCAAGAGCCTGGCGCGGGTCCCGTGCGATGTCACCGTGCGCGACGAGCTGCGTCGGCTCAACGACACCGAAGTGGTGGGCAGCCTGCGGCACGCCTCGCGCACCTTCCATGGGCCGGCCGCCGACACCACGTTGCCCGTTCGCGCGCCGCTGCCGGCTACCGCCAATCAGCGGTATCACGTGTTGCGTCCACATGCCCAGGGAGGGCTGGGAGCCGTCTCCGTTGCCAAGGATACCGAGCTGAACCGCGAAGTCGCGCTCAAGGAGCTGCTCGCCCGCCACGCCGACGATCTGGATAACCGCGCCCGCTTCCTGCTCGAAGCCGAGCTGACCGGCGCGCTGGAGCACCCCGGCGTGGTGCCGGTTTATGGAATGGGGCAGTACGACGATGGCCGCCCGTTTTACGCCATGCGGTTCATCCGCGGCGACAGCTTCAAAGAATCCATTCAGCGTTATCACGACGAAGCGAAGTCGCTCCCACCGGGTGAGCGCGCGCTCGGCATGCGCAAGCTGCTGGGGCAATTCATCGACGTATGCAACGCTGTGCAATACGCGCATAGCCGCGGCGTGCTGCACCGGGACATCAAGCCCGATAACGTGATGTTGGGCAAGTACGGCGAGACGCTGGTGGTCGACTGGGGTCTGGCCAAGTGGTTGGGGCGTCATGTCGGTGAGACGCCCATGTCGGAGGGGACCCTCCGCTTGCCGGCGGCCAGCGGCACTACGGCCACGCAGGTCGGGAGCGTCATCGGCACTCCCGCGTACATGAGCCCCGAGCAGGCCGCCGGCAAGCTCGACACGATGGGCCCTTCGAGCGACGTGTACAGCCTGGGGGCGACGCTGTATTTCGTGCTCACGGGCACTCCCGCGTTCAGCGACAAGCGCGTGGCCGACGTGTTGCACAAGGTCGAACGGGGCGAATTCCCCCATCCTCGGCAGGTTGCGCCCCACGTGCCCGGTGCGCTCGAAGCCATCTGCCTCAAGGCAATGGGCACGCGACGCGAGGACCGATACGGCTCGCCCCGCGACCTGGCCGAGGACATCGAGCATTGGCTGGCCGACGAGCCGGTCGCGGCCTACCGCGAGCCGGCGGTGGAGCGGATGGGCCGGTGGACGCGCCGCCACCGTGCCTGGACCCAGGCCATCGCCGCCTCCCTGCTATTGGTGGCGGCCGTGGGCGTCACGGCGGCTATTCTCGTCGACGGCGCCCGTCGCAATGAGGCCGAGGAGCGACAGCGTGCCGTGGCGGCCCGGCATCGCGCTGAGCAATTGGCCGACGAGAAGTCGGCGCTCATCGACGAAAAGGAAGCCGCCCTGGTTCGCGTCGGACTGGAACGCGACCGGGCCGAGCAGAACTTCACCCTGGCCCGTAATGCCGTGGATACCTATCTCACCAACGTGGCCGAGGCGCCGGAGCTCAAGGTCCACGGGCTGCAGTCGCTGCGGCGGCAACTTCTTACCACCGCGCAGAGCTATTACGAGCAACTCGCCGCGCAAAAAGGCGACGATCTGGATGTCCAAACCGAACGGGGCCGGGCGTTGGGCCGGCTCGGTCTGATCTACGCCGAGTTGGGACAGGTCGACCAGTCTGTCGACTATTTCCGGCAGTCCATCGCCGTTTTTGATCCGCTGCTGGAGCAAGACAAGTCATCGCCGGTGCTGCGCGAGTTGGCCGCTTACTGCCGGATGAGTCTGGCGGAAATGCTGGTGTTCGATCATCGACCCGACGACGCCGAAGCGCCCATGCAGAAGGCCCTGGCGACATTTGCCGCCCTGGTGGAAGAGTATCCCGAAGCGCCGGCGTTCCGCAGCTACCTGGCGCGGGCCTATCTTAGCGAGGCGGAGCGGCTGCGGCATTTGAACCGATTGGATGAAACGGCCCAGGCGCTGGGCAAAGCGCTGGAAATGCGCAAGGAGCTGGCCGCGCGGTTTCCCGAATTCTGGGGCTACCGGTACGACCTGGCGAGCAGCCAGATCGCCCTGGCGTTTCACTACATCTACGTGCAATGGGAGTTTACGAAGGCCGAGCCTCCCCTGCTGGCGGCCAAGCAGCTCTCCGAGGAGATCTACCTGGAGCGCCCTAACGAGCCGTACGTCCGCTGGCAACTGGCCCGAGCGCTGCGCGGCCTGGCGGCGTGTTACGTTCGCACATTGCGGGCCGGCTCGGCCGAAGCGGAACTCCGCCGCGCCGAGGAGTTGTGCGTGTCGCTGGTCGAGGAGCACCCGCAAGTTCCCATGTTCGCCTACGAGTTGGCCGTCTGCCAATACGTTCGGGCGCAGATGTACGTCGCGCAGTTTCGATACGACGACGGGGCCGAAGCGGGCGAACAGGCCGTGGCCACCATGCAGGAATTAGTCGACCACTACCCCGACAACGCCGAATACCGGCTCCTGTTGGCGCAGTGCCACGCGCACGTGGGAGATTCGCGCAACCGTAGCGGTGATCGCAAACAAGCGGAAACCCACCTGCTGGCGGCGTTGCGCGAACTGGACTCACTCCCCGCCGCCTCGCAGAAGGTACTCGACCACCTGCTGACCGCCGCGCAGATCCGCGCCTTGCTGGGAACCATCTGCTCCCAGACGGAGCGGGAGCAAGAGGCAGAGGAACACTACGCCCTGGCCATACAGATTCTCGAACAAATCCTCGAGAGTTCGCCGCAGCACAGCGGAGCGCGGTTTACCATGATCCAAGCTTATATCGATCGCGCCACCATGCGCGAGGCCGAAGGCCGCATCGCCGACGCCATGGCCGACATGCACTTGATCCTGGAGCACGCCGAGAAGCTGGGCAGCGACCACACCGAAAACGACTGGTATCTTCCCATCATGCGCGTCATCGTTCCCATGGCGCGCGTGTGGGTGGTCACCTCGGCCCCCACGCTACGCCACGATTTGCTCGAGCAGGTTCGCGAAGGCGAGTACGAGCGCGCGGCCGGCGACGCCATGCGAGTGGCCGAGCTGACCGGCGACGACAAGGACTTCATTCACGGCGCCCGCGTCCTTGCCCTGGCCTCGGCGGCAGCGGCGGGCGACGAAAGTCTCACCGAACAGCAGCGGCGCGATCGCAGCGACCGACTCGCCGGTCAATCGGTCGAGCTGCTGGAAAAGGCCCGTCAGGCCGGCGTATTCAACCGGCCTAGGAGCGTGACGGCCTTTCTCTCGACGCGGTTCACCGCCGATACCATCCGCCGATCGGAGGACTTTGCGCCCCTGTTGCAGCGTGACGATCTGCGCGCTCTCTTGGAGCGCATTGAGCATCCAGAACACGACGAACGCACGCCGCCACCGCCACCCGATGAGAGGGAATGAAGCAGAAATGGCCGAAGCCCGCACCGACCGAAACCTGCTCACCGGCATTCTGGCCCTGCAAATGGACTTCATCAGTCGGGAGCAGCTTCTGGAGGCGATGAACGCCTGGATGCTGCGCAAATCCACTTCCCTGGCCGAGCTGCTGGTCGAACAGAAGGCGTTGACCCCCGACACGCGCGACCTGCTCGAAGCACTGGTCGACAAGCACCTGGCGCTGCATAACGGCGATCCCCAGCAGAGTCTCGCCGCGCTTTCGAGCATCGGCACCGTTCGCGATAACTTGACCCAGTTGGGCGACCCCGACATCGAAGCCAGCCTGAATCACGTGTCGGCCGCGTGGCCGGCTCGCGACGACGACACGCCTACTTTCCCCGCCGGCGCCGGTTCGAGTACATCGGCAGGACGACGCTTTCGCATTCTCCGCCCGCACGCCGAGGGTGGGCTGGGTCGCATTCTCGTGGCCCGCGACGAAGAGCTGCACCGAGAAGTGGCGCTCAAGGAAATGCTCTCTCGCCACGCCCATGACACCGAAAGCCGCGCTCGATTCCTCATGGAGGCGGAGATCACGGGCGGGCTGGAACACCCGGGCGTCGTGCCGATCTACGGGTTGGGACAGTACGCCGATGGTCGGCCGTTCTACGCCATGCGGTTCATTCGCGGCGACAGCCTGAAGGAGGCCATCGAACGGTTCCACCGCGACGACGCGCGGAGCGTCGAGCCGCCTCAACAGCCGGCCGATGCCAGGCAGCCGGCCGACACAGCCCCACCGCCCGAGCAGGCAGACAAGCCCTCGCGCCCTCGCGCGTTCGATTCGGTCGAATTCCGCAAGCTGCTGGGGCGGTTCATCGACGTCTGCAATGCCGTCGAGTACGCGCATAGCCGCGGCGTGCTGCACCGCGATCTCAAGCCCGGCAACATCATGCTGGGCAAGTACGGCGAGACGCTGGTGGTCGACTGGGGCCTGGCCAAGCCGCTTGGCCGACGGGAAGGGTCAACCAATGAGGGTGAGACGACGCTGCGCCCCGAAAGCGGCAGCGGCTCGCATCCAACGCAATTCGGCAGCGCCGTCGGCACGCCCGCTTACATGAGCCCCGAGCAGGCGGCCGGCGAGTTGGACGCGATGGGGCCGGCCAGCGACGTGTACAGCCTGGGCGCCACGCTGTACTGCCTGCTTGCGGGCCGATCGCCTTTCTCCGGGCCGAGTGCGGGCGAAGTGTTGCGGCGGGTGCAGAAGGGCGATTATGAGCCGGTACACAGCGTTCGGCCCGACGTGCCCAAGCCGCTGCAAGCGATCTGCCAACGAGCAATGGCTCGGTCGCCGCGCCATCGGTACGCGTCGCCTTCTGCACTGGCGGAAGATATCGAGCGCTGGTTGGCCGACGAACCGGTGTCGGCCTTCCAAGAACCGCTTCCGATGCGCGCCCGCCGCTGGCTGCGGCGGCATCCCAAGACGATCGCCGCGCTGGCCGCCACGGTACTGGTGGGATTGTCCAGCATGATCGGCATCGCGGCCGTCGTTTCGGCGAAGAACCAGCAACTCGAATTGGCCAACTACAACCTCGGCCAGTCGAACGAAGCGGAGCGCCAGGCCAAGGAAGACGCTCTCGCTGCGCAAAGAGCCGCCGAAGAAGCGCGCATCGCGGCGGAAAAGGCGAGCCAGCTCGAAGTGGCCGCCAAGGAGGCGGCGGTTGCGGCCGAGCAGGAGGCCAAGCGACAGCGCGACGAAGCGGAACGCAATTTCGCCCTGGCGCAAGAGCTGTTCGAACAGAGCGACGGCTACTACGCCCTCACCAAGGGGCTCGTCGCCAACGAATCGGGCATGCTCCCGCTGCGCCGCGAGCTCGTCGACAAGACTCTTGCGCTCAACCGCAGGCGAGTCGCGGAGCTGGCCGAGCGCGGCGACAGCGATCCCGAGTTGGCCGATCTGTACCTACGGATGGCCGAAATGGCCGGCACGGTCGAGTCAATGACCGACACGGCCACCTTTTACGAACGAGCCATCGATGTGCTGGAGAAACTCTCCGATGCCGATCCGCAAGAAGTTGAATATAGGCGAAATCTTGCCAAGGCTTACAGCAATCTCGGCATGGCATACCACACGCTCGGGCGGGCCCAAGAGTCAAGCAAAGCGATCAGCCACGGCGACGATCTTTGGGCAACGCTTTCCGACGAACGCTATCGATACGCGATTTCGCTGACGGCCAAAGGCGTGTCGATGCAGAGCGCGGGCGAAATGGTCGCTGCCCAGGCAACCTACGAGCAGGCCCTCGGAATCCTTGAGCAGCTCGTACAAGATGCGCCCGAGAACGACGATGCGCGATCGGCGCTGGCGATGTGCCAGGCCGTGCTGGCGTCGCTCTTCCAGGCGACGGGAGACTTGGAATCGGCCGAAAACCTGTACCTTGCGGCCGAGGCCGCGTGTGCCGAGCTGGCCGCCAAAGGGACCGACTCCGAGTTGCGATCCACCGCGCTGGGCATGAGTAGCGCGGCGTTGGCCGAATTCTACCGGCAGACCGGCCGCCCCGAGGAGGCAGAAGCCGCGTACCAGCGTGCTCGCGACGCGTTTCAGAGTCAGGTCGATCGAGACCCCGGCGCACTGAAATCCAAGACCGGCCTGGCGGGCGCTTACCTCGGTATGGGGAATCTCTACCAGGACGACCCGAGCCGGCTCGGCGACGCGGAGGACTGTTATTTGCGCGCCAGGGATTTGATGACCGAGTTGGTCGAACAGGAGCCCGATCTCCCGGCGAGCCGATCGGCGCTGGCCAATGTGCACACGTCGCTGGGCATGCTCTATCGAAACACCGGGCGCCCCCTTCAGGCCGAGAAAGAGTTTCGCGCCGCGCAACAGATACGCGCCGCTCTGACCGAAGTCCAACCGGCGGTCGTGCAGCATCGCCGCGATTTGGCGCAGAGCTGGGAGAATCTGGCTCGTGCGCACATGGACCTCAAGCGCACCGCCGAGGCCGAGCAGGCACTGCAAAAGTCGTTGGAAACCTGGCAGGCGCTGGTCGATGACGACGGCACAAGCCCCGAAAACCACAACGGCCTGGCAGCCGAGCACGCCATGTTGGGCTGGTTTCACCTGACCATGAATCGCCTCGACGCTTCGCACGACGAGTACGGGCAGGCACTGGAGATCCGCGAGGAGTTGGCGACGAAATACCCCGACGTGCCACTCTACCAGACCGATCTTGCCGAAGCGTGCCGCTTCATGGGTGAGATCTGGAAAATTCAGGGTGATCTCGATAAAGCGACAGGGTTTTATCAGCGTAGTGCGCAGATCCACGAGCATCTCGCCGAGCGTTTCACCGATTCGGTCGAGGCTCGCGTTTCTCTCGCACAGGCGTACGGCGGCTTGGGCACGTTCTTCCATTCGATCAATCGGCTTGCCGAAGCGCAGACGGCCTACAGCAAGGCCTACGACGTTCAAAAGGCCCTGGCCGACAGCAACCCCGATCAGCCTCAATACCGGCGCGAGTTGAGCGTGTTGTGCAACAATCTGGGGCAGGTCTACATATTGAGCCGGCAGCCGCAGCAGGGGGAGGAGATGCACCAGAGGGCACTGTCGATCCGGCAACAGCTTGCTCGCGACTATCCCAAAGTCATCGAATACCAGACCGACCTCATACTCAGCCACCACAACCTGGGGCAATTCTATCAGTCGATGTTGCAGTTTCCCAAGGCGGAGGCGGCGTACGCCACGGCGCTCGAGTACTTGAAGCGTCTCTGCACCAACTATCCCGAGGTGGCGTACTACCGGTACGTTCTCATCGAGAGCCACTTGACGCTGGCTCGCTTCTATTCCGGCCAGGGGCAGAGCGTGCCGGCCGAGTCGAACTTCCGCCAGGCTGTCGAAACGGCCCAAGCGCTCGTCGACGAGCAACCCGACGTCGCCGATTACCGACGCTCGCTGGGGAACACATTGAACCAACACGCCACCTTCCTCACGAATATCGGTCGATTTGCCGACGCCGCCGAGTCGCTGCAGACTGCTCTGGCCGTTCAGGAAAAGCTGGCCGCCGACGTGCCCGAAGTCTCGTTTTATCGCGACGACATGGCGATTACCCACATGAACGTCGGCTCGCTTCACATGATGCAACGAGAGTTCGAGCTGGCGCGAAGCGAGTATCTTCAGGCCATCGACATCGCCCGGACGTTGATCGACGCGGAGCCCAACAACGAAGCTCTCCAGGTACGCCTCGCCGCCGCCTACCAGGCGCTGGTCCGCATTTCGTACGAGATCGGCGATTTGGAAACCGCCCGCCAGACGGCCGTTCGCGCCCTCGAATTGGCGGAAAACATCGCCGCGGCGCGACCCGACATCTTCGCCTATCGCAAAGAGGTCGCGACTTGCCAGCGGCAAATCGGTGTGCTGTACATGATGCTCGATCGGGCCGACGAGGCGGACGCCGCCTACCGAAAGGCCCTCGACATCCTGCAGCCTCTGGCCGCGGCGTTTCCCAACGACCCGACGTACGGCAACGAATTGGCCGACGCCTACGTGAACGTAGGAGCGAGGTTGCAATACCTTGAGAGCCCGCGGGACGCCGTTGATTGGTTCGATCGAGCCCTGAGTATTCTCGATTCGGAGAGCTTCCGCGAGTTGCCCCAACTCAACTCGACCCGAGTACTCGTTCTCAGTTCCCGCGCACTCGCCTTGACCGAACTGGAACGCTACGACGATGCCATGGCGGATTGGGAAAAGGCGCTGCAGACCGGCACGCTCTACGATCGCGACGAACTGGTCGTGGGCCGGTCGGCAACATTGGCCTACCGAGGCAACTACCGCCGAGCATTGAGCGAGGCGGAAGCTCGCATCAAGGAGTCGAACCCCGCCCCGCAGACGATTTATAACATGGGCTGCCTGTACTCGATCGCCGTGGGCGCCGTGCAAAAGGACGAATCGCTCGACGACTCACAGCGCAAGGAGCTCGTCGAACAATACGCGTCGCGAGCCATGGAGTACCTGATTCAGGCCAAGGCAGGCGGCGTGTATCGCGTACCCGTGGTGCGCAATCGAGTGGCCACGCACCGGGACTTGGCCCCCATCGCCCAGCGGCCCGAATTCCAGGCCTTCTTGCAAGACATCGAGAGCGAAGCGGAGGAGGAGGGAACGGGTAAATCGACCGACAATGAGACAGATGGTGCGAAGGGAAGCGGAGCGGACGAAGCGGCAGCGGGCGATTCCAGCGGCACGACGGCCAATCCCGCGTCGGTATTACGCGACTAATCTTCGCTGCCCGACCGCTCACTTCGCCACAACGTCAGCCGCGAGCCCTCTTTCTCCTCGGTGTCGTTGTACCAGCCGACAGCCAAATCCTGGATGCCATCGCCATCCAAGTCGGCAATCTCCAGCGCGGCGTGGCTGAAGTGGCCCTTCTCCAGCGAGCGGCGCACGAACGTGCCTGGCTCGACTTGCTCGAGCCACAGGACCGAGTCGAGCCGCTCGTCGGCGGACTGTGAAAACAACCCATGCGGCAAGAAGGCGGCGGCGGCAATGTCCAGGTCGCCATCGCCGTCCAGATCGCCGGCGCGCGCTCCGCACACACCTGGCATATCAGCGAGGCGATGGTGCTCGTAGGGGAACGTGCCGCGATTTTCCAGCCACGCCAGCCCGTGATAGGGTTTGACGTACTTGCCGTCGAACGCGTCGCCGTTGACCAGCAGCAGATCTCGGTCGCCGTCGCCATCGAGATCGCAAAGCTGTATGCCGTTCAGGCCGTAAGCGGGATCGTCAGCAGTCCAGACGACTTTGTGCTCGAAGCCGTCCTCGCGATGGAGAAACGCCTCGACCGTCTCATAGTGCTGGCTGATGAGGACGAAAAAATCGAGTCGTCCGTCGCCGTCGATGTCGTCCACTTCCAGGTGGCTTGCGCCCGGGCGCGAATCGAGCACCTGTTTCTCGAACCGGGGCAATGCGCCGGGTCTTTCGTCTGTCGACGCCTGCTTCAGGAGAAGGATGCCGCCCGTCGCGTGCCAGCCGAATACCGCGACGATGAGATCGGTCAGGCCGTCGCCGTCGAAGTCGCCCGGCCGCACTGCCGCCACTCGCCCGAGTGAGTCGGCCAGGACGTGGGTCTCCCACGTTCCGTCTTCTTTCTGACGGAGCCACACGACGCGTCCCCGATCGTGGTCCGACGCGTCGAAGCTGCCCAGATCGGCGACCACGAGGTCGATCAGCCCGTCTTTGTCAAGGTCGACCGGTTCGGCATGGCAGGGATTATTGAGCTTGGCGATTCCCTCGCCGCCCGTGTCCAGGTTGTCGGAGTCCAGGCGACGCACTTCGCCGGAGCGCATGTCGCACATTACCAGCACGGGATCGCCCCCGGGCCGAAGGGGAGTGAATCGAATAGCGGCGATACAGGGCGGCTGGGTCGCAGTCGACGGGTCGAGCTGCCTCGGCGCAAACCGCACCAGCGCCGGCGAAGTCGCGTACACCGCCGGCTCGACGTTGAGCGCCTCGGGGGCCCGCGCCCGGAACCAGGCAATCACGTCCTGCTGAGGCGGAAGCTTCAGGTCGCTGCGGCCCGACTCGAGATAGAAACCGTAGCCCCGCTGCACCTCGTCGTGCCAGGCCTCCTGGGGAAAGTTCTCGGGCTTGGGCAGGACATGGCAGTCGCTGCAAAGAGCGACGATCTTCGCCTCGGTCTGCGGATCGACCATCCCGTCCGACCCGACGTGAGACGGACCAGCGCCCGTTCTCGAGGAGCCACCACATCCGAAAAGCCCCAACAGACCGACGGCCGAAACAATCGCGCGCAGCGCGGTCCTGTTGAAGAAGGCCGCCTTGCCTTTGCGTCGCGGCCGCGCGCGCCAGTTCGGCCCCGCGGTGTCAGCGGTGCCATCCATCGAATGGCCGGCGCTCGGGCGCGGCAATGTTTCGTGCACTTTCATTTCGATGCGTGGTTCAAGAAACCTGGCCCCCGAAGCGCTGTGGTAGCGAGCCGGCCCTGGTGACCGGTATAATACTTAGCGCGTGTCGGAAAACCGTCCGGAAAGGAGACAGGTCCGATCTTGCTCAGCAGAATTCGCAATTTGACTCCGCTCCCAGGCGGCTTCGCAGAACGAGCCAGTTCCGGAGTGTTTTTCGATCGACTCCTAGTATAGACTTCCCTGTCAACGTCTGCCAACCGTGCTACGCATGAGCGTGCAAATGGGCACACTCCGCTCGAAAAAACGCTACCGCGCTGCCGCGACGCCGAATGTCAAGTCCCGTCAGCAACGGACCCGATTCTGGCTGGTGGGTGGCGGTATGCTCGCAGTCGCTGTGATGGTGCTCTTATTCGGGAACCGCTGGGTTGCCAGCCTTGCCAATCAACAGGCTCGATACGAACTGTCCGCCCAACACCGCGACGATGCCGTCAAGTGGCTTAGGTGGTCGCTGAAGTGGTATTCGCGAAGCCCCGAAACCGAATTGATGTTGTCGCGGACGTACCGGAAACTCGGCAAGTTCGCCGACTCCCACGAGCATCTCGAGCGAGCCCGCGCGCTCGGCCTGCCCGACGAGCGATGTGAGCGCGAGCTGATCCTGATGCAGGCCCAGAGGGGCGTGATTCCCGCAAACGAAATGGATACGCAACTCGCGCTCTTGCTGTCCGATCCCGGCGAAGACGCAGCCGAAATCAGCGAGGCGTTTGCCAATGGCTACCTCGTGAATCAACGGTACACTGAAGCAATGCGGCTTTTGGATGCGTGGCACCTCGACTATCCCGACGACGCACAGCCACACTACATGCGGGGCATCACTTGGCACTACTTGGGTTCGCTCGACGCGGCCGAAAAGGAGTATCGCCGGGCATTGGAGCTTCAGCCGACTCACTACCCGGCAGCCATGGCGTTGGGCAACTTTCTTATTAGGCGCCGTCGCGTGGAAGAGGCTCTCCCCTATTTTGAAATGTGCGCCGGCGCTACCAACGAAGGCGCCCTGGCCCGCGTGCGCGCCGCCCATTGTCTGCGGCTCTTGGGGATGCCCGACGAAGCGCGACGGCGCATCGAGGAGGTGCTCGCAGAGGACCCCGACATGCTCGCCGCGGGCATCGAATTGGCGCAGTTGGACGTGGATGCTGGTAAGTATGGGCGGGCCATTTCCTGGCTCCAGCGTGGCGCTGCCGAGGACCCTCGCGACACCGAAGTTCGCTATGCCCTAGCGACGGCGTTGGCCGCGAGCGGGCAACCCGAAAAAGCGCGCCAGCACTTCGACTTCGTCGCTGAAGCTCGTCCGGCCGTTTCCCGGGCACGTGAGTTGATCATCAGCCTCAACGACGATCCGGACAACACCGCCGCGCGTACCGAGATTGGTCGATTGCTGCTTGAGTATGGCAGCGAGCGTGAGGGTGTCTTCTGGCTGCGCAGTGCTCTGTCGGTCGATCCCAGCTACGAGCCGGCATTAGAGACACTAAACAACTACGATAAGCAGCTCGCGGAGCAGCATCCCGCCACGGACAAGGCGGCGGATCGCCACCGCCTGAGGACGCAGAGTGTCGAGTGACGAGATGCGGTCTCTGGCCCATATTCGTGGGCGAAGCTGTCCGCTTCGGCGTCAATTTGCGGCGGGAATGGAAATCGGCTAGATTCTCCCTTAGAATTCCGAAATGGCTGCAGCGTAATGATAAACGCCCAATGAGCGACCAACGGACAGGTTCCAACCACACGCGCGGCTCGGTCCCATGCGTCACGGGGATCAGGGATTTGCGGCTTGCCCGAGCAAACGCGTCGTTTGGTCACTGGGTTTTTCCTGGCTGTTGGGGATCGAGACTCGGTCATGGAATGCCTTCCCAGGCGCTACCGTAGCCATGGTCCTCCGCGGCGAGACAACCGCCGACGTGCTGCTCCGCCAACTTGGCTTCCCACGCGACCAACGACCGCGCTGGTCATGGCGGCACTTCTACTTACAATCGCCGGTTGTTCGAGAGCCAGCCAAACCGACGACTCGGGAAAGCGCCCTGCCGAGTACGATACGATGCCCGTAACCATGCCAGCCCCCGTGCGGTTTCGCGACGTAACCGAGCAGGCCGGCATTTGCTTCACGTACCACTCCGGCCGTGAGGCAAGTCAATACACTATTCTGGAGTCCGTTGGAGGTGGCGTCGGCATTTTCGATTTTGACAATGACGGCACGAGCGACCTGTACTTCACCGGCGGCGGAGAGTTTACGCCCGAAGATCGCATCATGGGAGTGCCAGGCGTGTTGCTACGGGGCGTCGCGCCACTTCGATACGAAGACGTCACCGCCCACGCCCGCGTGGCTGCCGATTACACTTACACGCACGGCTGTTCGGTCGCCGACTACGACAACGACGGCTTCGCCGACGTACTCATCACCGGCTACGGCGGACTGCAGTTATTCCACAACCAGGGCGACGGCACGTTTCTGGAAGTCGAGCGATCGGCCGGACTGCTTGATGACGCGTGGAGCACGGCAACCGGTTGGGGTGACGTCAATGGCGACGGCAACCTCGATCTTTACGTCGCCCACTATGTCAATTGGTCCTTCGCCAACAATCCGATTTGCCGTACTAACTCTTCGGCGCCGCGTGACGTCTGCCCCCCGGCCGCATTTCAACAATTGCCCGATCTGCTCTACTTGAGTGACGGCAACGGCCGATTCCGAGACTCGTCGGCCGAGTCGCACCTGATCCCGAGCGGGGCGGGCCTGGGTGTCGTTCTGGTGGATCTCGATGACGACGGCGATCTAGACATCTACGTTGCCAACGATGCGAGCCCCAATTTCCTGTACCGAAACGACGGCCGCGGCCACTTCGACGAAATCGGCGGCATCAGCGGCACCGCTCTCGACAGTTTTGGCCGGCCCACCGGTAGCATGGGTGTCGACGTCAGCGACTACGATGGCAACGGACAACTCGACATCGGCGTGGCGAATTTCCAAGGAGACAATTTCGCCCTCTATCGTCAGACCAATGGTCAGTTTGTAGACGTGAGCACAGGCAGCGGATTGGCCGCACTAGGCACATCCTACGTCGAATGGGGTACGGTATTCGCCGATTTCGACAACGACGGTGACGAAGACCTGATAGTCTCAACCGGCCACGTATTCTATCACCTTAAAAACGCGATGAGGCTGCAGAAGCCGCTATTGTTGATCAACAACGCTGGACGCTTCCACAAGGCGCTCGCCGACGAGGACAGCTATTTTTCCCAGCCGCATTTGGGCCGCGGCTTAGCATGTGGCGACCTGGATGGCGACGGCGACCTCGATGTGGTATTTGCCAACTGCGATGAGCCCGCCGCGTTACTCGTAAACGATCCACCGAAGCCCGGCGCGAGCCTTTCCGTGCGCCTCGTCGGCACGTCGTCGAATCGCGACGCGATCGGCGCCAAGCTCGTTTTGCAAACCACGGCCGGTGAGATCGTGCGACACATCAAGGGCGGCGGCAGCTATTTGTCCCAGAACTCCCTGGTCGTCCACTTCGGTCTGGTGCCCGGCTCGCGCATCAAATCGCTGGAGATTCGCTGGCCCAGTGGCATCGAACAGAAAGTCGCGCCGCTTCCCGAGGAACAAGTCGCACTGATCGCCGAGCCGATGGCCCCCACCACGCCGCACGATTAACGATACCAGAGCACCACTGCCCCACGCTCTCCCGACGCCCAGCCACGTACCGTCAGCATCCTCGCGTGCCGTCGTCTCCATGTCCGTCGATGCGCCATCATTTCTGTTCTTCGTTTGTCAGGCGGGCGCCGAAACCGCCCTCAAGAACGAGATGGTGCGGCTTGCTCCCGACCTTCGCTTTGCCTTTTCACGTCGAGGCTTCCTCACCTTCAAACAGCCACCCGATCGACCGGCCGACGAATTACCCGAGTTATGCCCGGTCTTTGCCCGCACTTGGGGGTTTTCGTTGGGGCGCGTCACGGGCGATCACGCCGAGTCGCTTGCCAGGCAGGTATGGGACTTAGCGGGGGACAGGTCCGTCGAACATCTGCACGTCTGGCAGCGGCACACGGCGGCATCAGGCCGGCCGCGTCCGACGTCCGAAGTGAGCGTGTTGGCCGACGAGGTGGCCGGCGTAATTGCATCTCACCGCCCAGCCCGTCTGCCAATTCTTACCGTCAACCAGACGGCCCGCCCCGGCCAACCGGTGCTCGATTGCGTGCTGGTCGAGCCGAACGAGTGGTGGATCGGTTGGCATCGCGCCGCGGCTGGCCCACTTTGCTGGCCCGGTGGTGTGTTTCCGCTCGCGATGCCCGATCACGCGGTGAGCCGGGCCTACCTCAAAATGGCCGAGGCGCTCGCCTGGTCGCGGCTGCCCATCGCCCCCGGCGAGCGATTCGTCGAGATCGGCAGCGCCCCGGGCGGCGCCTGCCAGGCACTGCTCGATCGCGGCCTCAACGTTACCGGCATCGATCCGGCCGACATGAATCCGGAGCTACTTGAGCACCCGCGCTTCACGCACGTTAAGAAGCGAGGCGACGACATCAAGCGGCGGGAATTCCGCGGTGTCGACTGGTTGGCTGCGGATGCGAACACGCCGCCGGATGTCACGCTCCGCACGGTCGAAGACATCGTCACGCATGCGAGTGTGCGTGTACGCGGCGTTCTGTTGACGCTCAAGTTGGCCGACTGGTCGCTCGGTTCGCAAGTGCCACAGTACCTCCAGCGCGTCGCCTCGTGGGGGTTCGAGCGCGTCGAGGCGCGACAGCTCTCCCGCGGCGCACGCGAAGTGTGCGTGGCAGCGCTGCGTCAGAATGCGAATCGACGCCCGCGCGGCGCCCGCCGCCGGGCGGGCAAATCAATGCGGTCCCGCCGACCGACCGATTACCAGAGCAACGCCCCGACCACGAGGCCAACCGCCAATCCCAGCAGTATCGACGCGGGCACGCCGATCGCCAGCGCAATCAAGACGCAAGCGGCGCGGGAGAGCCGGTTGGCGGGAACGAACGACGTTAGCGGCGGCGGGGCCGGTATGCCCAGTCCTTGCGATGACCGCGTGTCCTGAGATGCCGACGTCAGCCCCTGCGTGGCGTCGGAGTACTGGCTCGATCCTTGCGGTTCCCCCCATCCCAGCTCCGAAATGTCGAACGTCGCCGAGTCCGTCTCGTGCAGAATCTCCTCTTCCTTGCCCGTCGGCAGCGGCGGTGGAAGCCACGCCGAACGCGTCATCTGCTGCGAAGGGATCGGCCCGGCATCAATCGCCCACGGCTCCAACCGCGCCGCCACTTCGGCAGCCGAAGAGAGCCGTGCCGCCGGGTCTTTCTCCATCATGTCCGCGATCACTTCGACAAACTCCTCGCTCACCTCGGGGTTGAACCGCCGCGGGTGCCAGGGAGTTTCGTCGCAATGCCGCCGCGCCTTGCTGCTGGGCGAACCGCCCGGATACGGCACCTTACCCGTGATCGCGTAGTATAGCGTGCAGCCCAGCGAATAGATGTCGCTCGCCGCCGTAATGTCCTGTGGCGTTTTGATCTGCTCGGGCGACAGGTAGTCGGCCGTCCCCACGATTTTGCCTGCCCGCGGGTCGCTCGCCGATTCGTTCATGAACCCCGCCAACCCCAGGTCCGAAACCTTGGCGACACCCTCGGGCGTCACCAGGATGTTGCCCGGTTTCACGTCGCGATGGATCAGTCCGCTTTCATGCGCATAGTGCAGACCGCGAGCCGACTGCATGATGATCTTGGCCGCCTGCTGCATGGTGAGGCGGCGCTGCCGCCGGACCAGTTGGCGAAGATCGGTGCCCGGCACGTACTCCACCACAAGATAGTGCACGTTGCCGTCGTGCCCCGCGTCGAATGCTCGAACCAGGTTCGCGTGGTCGAGCTTGGCCTGCATGCGGATTTCGCGGGTGAAGTTGGCGATGGCGTCAGGCGTTTGTTTGTGCAGCGGGAGCACCTTGACGGCCGACTCGCGCCCCATCAGCTCGTGCACGGCCTTGAACACGTAGCCCATGCCCCCCTGGCCGATGAAGTCGGTAATGATGTACGGCCCGAGGTGGAGCTTGGTCTTTCCCGCTTTAAGCTGCACGGACTGGTAAGAGGTGAGCACGCCCATCTGCACGAGCTGGTCGGCGAGCTGGTCGTCGCTGATCTCTACCGTGGCCGTGGTCGCCGGCGCGCGTCCCCCCTGCGTCGCCAGCGCTTCGAGCGCCGCGTCGATTTGCTCCTGCGTAACGATGCCGCTCAATATGGCGGCGCTAGAGAATGTCGATCGCTTGGGTGCCACCGGCCTGACCCGCTGATGTGCCTTGCTAGATGTGCCGCGCGCCCGTGTCGATTTGTCGAATGCGACTGCGGCGCAGAACCTATCGAGTATACAGGTTAGTCGCTCGCAATGCCGCGCGCCAAGTATTTCCTCGCATATTGGCCGCCACATTCATGTGGCGCTTGCCCCGTTAGCCGCCACATTCATGTGGTGCTCCGCCCCCCCTACTCCACCCCCCATGCCTTCCACTGCGGCGGAACCGCCGCCACCAGTTCCACCTCCGCCTTGCTCACCGGGTGTTCCACCCGCAGAAAGCGGGCGTGCAACGCCACCCCCCCGTCGAACCGCCGTTCGCTCCCGTACTTCGCATCGCCGACGATCGGGCATCCTCGATGCGCTAGTTGCAGCCGTATCTGGTGCTTTCTACCTGTCGCCGGCCGCACTTCGATCAGCCAACCCCGCGGCAACTTGCGCACGGTCCGGTACGAGAGCCGCGCTTCCCGCGCCGCCGCCGTCCCGGGTCGGACCACCTTCATCCGCCGCTCGCGCTCACTCTTGAGCAGCCAATCAACGCACTCCGCCTTGGCCGGGTTCGCCGCCTTTTCGACGATCGCCCAGTAAACCTTTTCCACCGTGCCCGCTGCGAACTGCCGCGACAGCCGCGCCGCCGCTTTCGACGTTCGCGCCAGCACCACCACCCCGGTAACCGGCGCATCGAGCCGGCTCACGACCCCCAAGTAGACGTTGCCCGGCTTCTTGTACTTACGCTTGATGTACCGCTTGACCACCGCCACCAAACTCTCCTCGCCGGCCCGCGCCCCCATCGTCGCCACCCCCGCCGCCTTGTTGACGGCAATCAGGTGGTTGTCTTCGTACAGAACTACCAGCGGCAATCGCGTCATGGGGAGTCGATCGGGTGAATGTGGTATGTTGGCGCATACGAACGGACGGCAGGCGAACACTGTCGCTCCATTAGAGTCTATCCAAAAACCGTCGGGGACTGGCTCACTCCGGCCATCCGGCATTCCGTAGTCAGTTGTCCGTCGTCAGTGGTCAGTCCTTGGCTTCGCCCGAAGTCGCCGCGCCACCGTTCCCGGCTCTGGACTCTCGACTCTTGACTCCTCCGCCCGACTGAAAACTGAAAACCGAAAACTGAACACTTGGGCCGCCACTGAGCGCGATCACACCACCGACCACTTGAACCTCAAAACGCGATTCCATGCCCGAAACGCGCCCCCTCATCCTCGCCAGCCGTTCGCCCCGCCGCCGCGAGCTTCTTGCCGCCGCCGGCTACCGCTTCGACGTGATCGAACCTGCACTCTCCGCCGAGTGCGGCGTGTGCAGCCGCGAAACGCCTCCTGAGCTAGTGGCGCGGCTCGCCTGGCAGAAGGCCCGCGACGTGGCCTCGCGCGTCGACCGCGGCCTGGTGATCGCCTGCGACACCGTGGCCGAGTGCCGCGGCCTCATTCTCGGCAAGCCGCACGACGAGCGCCACGCCCGCGAAATGCTCTGCACCTTGCGCGGCCGCGAGCACCACGTCTACAGCGGCCTGTGCCTGTGGCAGCGACCCGGCGACGAGCACCACGTCGAAGTCGACGTCACCCGGCTGGTGATGGACCCGATTAGCGACCAACAGCTCGAAACGTACCTCGCCACCGCCGCGTGGCGCGACAAAGCCGGCGCCTTCGGCTACCAAGACGGCCTCGACTGGGTCCACGTGCTCGAGGGCAGCGAATCGAACGTAGTCGGCCTCCCCCTGGAACTCCTCACCCGCATGCTCGCCGAGCTGCAGACAACGTAAACCGGCGGGGGAACGCTACCCATGTTCGCGATTCAAATAGGCCCCGTGGGCGGCGAACACGTGTCGGTGACGATTCATGGGCGCCCCGACGAACGAGATGACTGGCTCGACGCGGAAATCGACGTTTCTTCCGGCTCGTTCGTTGGACGATACAGTGCGACGTTCGTAACTTGCGACTTTCCGCGATACCGCGCGGAGCTTGAGGAACTCTACAAGAGACTGGAGGGAGTGGCTAATTTCAGTACCGTCGAGCGTCAGCTCGAACTTACATGCACCGGCAACGGCCTCGGCGGCATCCTAATCGAAGGCTTTGCGCGGGACGCGGTAATCGACGGCAACGTCCTCAAATTTCGGATTAAACTCGATCAAACCTTCTTGCCCGCCATCATCCAACAGGTTAGAGAAATCGAACGCGAATATCCGAATCGCATGCACCCTCCATTCCCGAGCTAGCGCTCGACGAGTGGAGCCTGGCTTGCGGCTCACTGATTGCCAGTTATCACGGGCGGACGCGCGGCGACTTGCGACCTATCGGCGTTCACTCTCCTCGCCGCAAGTCGACGCAGATGATGTCCCGTTCGTCACGCATATAGAGCATCCCACGCGATACCGACGGCGGCGCCCAGGCTTTGAAGCGCAAGAGGTCGGCGAGAGTGCCCTTTTCCACGTACTTCTCGCTGTTGGGCTCGATGAGGTACAGCGTGCCCGATTCGCCGAGGGCGATGATGTGGCCGTCGGCGAAGAGTAGCGTGCATTTGCCCGGGCCGCGGGCCGTCCATTTCACTTCGCCAGTCTCCAGCTCGATGCAGCGAAACACCGAGCCGCCGAGGTCGCCGTGCGGGCCGTAGACGAACCCCTCATGTACCACGCTGGTGGCGAACTGGTTCTGAAAGTTGCGGTTGGTCCACACCTCGCGGTACGAGGGTTTTCCGTCGTTTTCGACCAGCTCCAACAGCGCCGCGCCCGTGCCGTACGACGACGAGACGAACAGCCGACCGTCGAGCGAGATCGGCGTGGCGCAATTGCAGTTGTAGCGGTTGCCCCACTCGAACCGCCACAAAGGCTCGCCGGTGCGGGCGTCGGCCGAGAGAATCGAAGTGCCCGTCGAGCCGATCGCCTGCCGTCGGCCGGCGGCGGTCACCGAGATGGGCGCCCCGTAGCCCGGCGGATCAGAACCCACGCCCCACGCCAGCTTGCCGGTGCGGGCCTCGAACGCGGCCAGCGACTTATTGGCGCGTGCGCCCGGCTGCACGATGACAAGATCCCCCTCGACCAGCGGCGAGGCCGACATGCCCCAGTAATACTCCACGTCGCGGTGATCGCCGGCGCGCGTCTCTTCCAGAATGTTGGTCTGCCACACGACCTCGCCCGAGTCGGCTTCGAGACACAAGAGCTCGCCGGCGGGAAACAAACAGTACAGCCGCCCTTCGTGCCAGGTGGGAGTCGCCCGCGGCCCGGCCCCCTGCCGCTGCTTGTCGATGAAGCCTTCTTCGCCGTAGCGGTTCCAAATCTCCTCGCCGTTCTTGGCGTCGAGGCAAACGACGTACTGCTTGTCCTCGCGCTGGCACTGGGTGAAGAGCCGATCCCCCACGACGCTGACCGACGAAAACCCCTGCCCCAGCGGCTGGCGCCACACGAGTTTGGGCTCGCGCGCGGCCCAATCGAAGTTGAGCCCGGTTTCGGGACTCACGCCGTTTCGCTCCGGCCCCAAAAACTGCGGCCAGTCGCCGCCGTTTTGTACGGAATTGCCCGAGCCGCGATCCTGCGCCACCAGACTTCTCACAACCCCGGACGCCGCGAATCCGAGCGAACCCACTCCGATCGCCCGCAGTGCGGCGCGGCGATTCAATCCGCGCTCATGCTTCGAGCCGACCATCGTTCGCGCCGCTGTTCGTTTCCCGGCCATCTGATCCCTCCGCCGTGTTGGGGCGCCCCCTCGCGATTCATGTTCGCACGGCCCAAGCCACGGAACAAGTAGAAGGGGCGAGGCCAAGAAACACAAAAGCCCCCGCGCTTGTTGGCGCAGGGGCTTTTGATAATGATCCGGCGATACCTACTTTCGCACTTTCAGGACTATCATCGGCTCGAGAAGCTTAACTGCCGTGTTCGGGATGGGAACGGGTGTTTCCTTCTCGATATGGTCGCCGGAAGAAGCGCGAGGGGCGGTTGGGCCCCGCCGCGCTTGGCGCCGGTGTTCAAAACCGTCCAGAGAAGGGGACAGGCACATTTTGCTCCGCAGACGAGCGCAAAATGAGCCAGTCCCCGACGGTTTTGAAACCGGCGCTTGGCGGTTGTTTTCACAGATGGCTGGGCGGCATCGATCGCCGCGTGAGCGCGCTTATTAACAGAAGCCAACAAGCACGCATCGCTAGCGAACGGGGCCGCCGCACTCTATGCGAATGCGTTTGTAGCGCCAAAAACTCGTGAGAGCTTTGGATACAAGTGGCCAAGCATTCGTCCGTTAGTACCGGTTAGCTGAACGCATTGCTGCGCTTACACACCCGGCCTATCAACCTGGTCGTCTTCCAGGGGACTCTCGCACATATAGTGCCACGAAACCTGATCTTGGAGCGGGCTTCACGCTTAGATGCTTTCAGCGTTTATCCTTTCCGTCCATAGCTACCCAGCCGTGCCGCTAGCGC
>CAYQAJ010000012.1:0-41167 GCA_964415245.1 uncultured Pirellulaceae bacterium
GACGCTCACCTTCTCAACCGGCTGCGACGTGTACTTCGCCGTGCTCATGGGAAACAGCACCTCGGTCAGTCCGCCCGCCTTGCGGCAGACTTGCGAGTACCGCATGGTCACGGTGCGCTCGGCGCCGGCCGGCACCGGGAACACGCTCGTCTTGAACATGCCCGTGCCCATCCATTCCATCAGGGCCGGGTCCTGGTTCTGGCGAATGTAGCCTTCATAGATGCGCCGCGCTTCGCCCGCGTCGAGCAACTTGGCGTCGTATTCCGTTCCGTCGACCATGAAGGTGAGCCGGTCGACCGCCCCGTCATAGGGAAGCGGAAACACGAACGAAACCTCCATCTGGCGGCTGCCGGTGTTGACGAACGATTGCGACACCTGCACCTTGGCCACCTGGTCGGCCAGGCTCATGTTCACCGCCAGCTCTTTGATTTTGTACGACTGCTGCGGCTGGGGTACTGGAATCGGCCGTGGTCCCGGCCAGATGATCGGTCGGGGGAGCCGGAAGTTCTGGTCGGGCCGCGTGTCGATCAGTAGCCCTTGGGCCGACGCCAAAGCCGGCGCCAGCAAAAGCGACAGGGCTAGAGTCGCCAACATGATTCTTCGCATGACGTGATCCTCCTCGATTCGCCGTGTCGTAAGTCACGCCGGGCCGCTCGGCGGTCCGGCGGATCGGTCGACGCTGGGGAACCGCTGATGCAGCGTTACCCCCCTCCCAGAACGCAATCCCATATACGCAACTCGCTGCGGGACAGGCGATTGCTGCCTGTCTAACGGTTGCGGCAGACGCCCGCTCCCCCCTGTTCTTCCCCCCCCGCAAATTCCTTTTGTTCCCCTCAACACTCCATCCTAGCGATTAGACGCGGGGAATCGCCAGATAGTTCCTTGCCTCAGAGGGGGTGCAGCGCAACGCGCCTGCGGCCTGCCACGTCGCTTTTCAGCCAACCTAGAGGGCGGCAGGGCACAAAAAAAGCCGCCACCTTCCGGAAACGCTCCGGAAGATGACGGCAGGGGCGGGGGCTATCACCTCAACTCTGTTTCGAAGTTCAGATTCCGGCGGCTGGTTCTCACCGCGCGTCATCTGCGGCGAACGGCATGCCCCAACGCACTTCACAGGCGACGCGGTGTGTCGCCCGCCCGGTCCGGCTTAGTATCCGAACCGAATCGAAAAGCGGGGGGTCTGCACGGCGATTCCACCGCGTTGGTGGTAGTAATAGTCGTTGTAGTACGCCTGATGACGATCGAAATACACCGAAGACTGGTACGGGAATCGGTACGTTGAGTTGGTGTACAAGTAGGGATCGCGGTACACGTTGTAGCCAATTGGCGCACGGCTGGCGCAGCCGTAACCGCCACGCCCCACGTAGCTACGCGTGTAGCGGTGATCGGCGAAAGCGGACGACGTGGCCAGCGCCACTCCCGCGAAAACAACCAAAGCCAATACGATTCGTTTCATTTCGCCTTGCCTCCTGGGATGGACGTTTGTTTTGTTGGGGCAGGCGGCGCGAGCCCCCGTTCCACCGGACCTCCGGGTGGAACTGCCTTGCGGCTCTTCGTAATGGGATGCACGTCGCGCGCCAATTCAGGGCCGCACGTGCCCCAAGTGCCAACGGGAATTGCAGATAGGATGAAGTGGCAGCCGGCAGTGGTGGTTCCGAAGCGTGCAGCGGCTGTCGTCAAAACGAGTACGCGCTGTTGCACCGTTGACGACGCAAACGTGGCAACTCTACCCACCTCGGCGACACGGGATCTCTGCGTCACGGCGGTAGCCCGTCACCGGGCCGCATCACCGGGCGGCGGTGTCACGTGAATCGCCGGACCCCGCGCGCCGCTGCTCTTCGAGGATGGCGCTCAGATGTTCCGCCACTTCGCTCTTGAAACTGCGCAACAGTGCGTCGAGGTCGACGTGTTGCGGCTGGGACTCGCCCCCCTTATCCCACGCAATGATGCCAAAGCCGACTTCGGTGACCACGAGCTGGGAGACGTGCGAGCGCGGCGAGTCGGCGTTCTGCTCCGACATCAAGTCGGTCACGGCCATGGCGTGGGCGTCGCGCAGGCGGCTCCAGTGAGAGTCGGGTTGGTTGGGAACGTCGTGGCCGACCAGCGCGCGATAGAGTCTGCCAACGGCCCACTGCTGCAGCATGGCGGCCTGCAGCATTCCATAGAGATGCAAATAGCGCTGGGACAAGTTGGCCGTGGGGCTCTGGGCTTCGTAACAGGCGAGCGCCTGCGACGACTCCTCAAGCGTGTCGAGTGCCACGCAGAGCGACACCCAGCCTTCGAAGTCGGTCCAGTCGCCCGCCGACGATTCGAACCTCGATCGGTAGCCGATGTCGTTGACAAGGCGGCGGATTTCGCCGACCTGGTCGAGAATGCTCATCATGGCCCGACCCTCGCAAAGGCGCCGAGCCATTGTAACCGAGCGGCGTGTCGGAGGCGAACGACGAACTGGCCGATCGTGGTCAGTTGTTCCGCCTCTGTCGGATCAATTGTCCGGGAAGGGTTGCCCCGTCGACAGATCACGGCGCCCTAGCAACGGATCCACCGGAGACGGAACAACCGACCTCCGAAGCGAGGCCGACGGGACTCGAACCCGCAACCCCCAGATCGACAGTCTGGTGCGCTAACCAATTGCGCCACGGCCCCGATTTCGCTTGAGCTGGTTGATTATATACCTGCCCGGAACCCCTGCAAGGCCGACGTGCGACCGCTGATTGTTAGCAATTCCGGTACGTCGCCGAACTTGTTTTCCATCACCCACCTATCGAACCGGTTCGTCGGTCGGAGAGGGCAGCGCGACCAGCAGAGGAGCTGAATCGGCGCATCCGCCGTTCTCGTCAAATCCCCATCGTGCCGCGCCGCGCGGCACGATCGAAACAACCGGCAGCAACCACACAGGCCGCGCTCGTCCTTCGAGCGCCGGGCCGCCGCGCCCGCCGCCGAGACGTATGGTTGATACGGACGCCAGGCGGTTGCCCGTAACTCTTGGGAGCTCATGCCAAACCATGTGGGACCACATAGCGCGATATGGCGACGAGCTGGGCCGCATGCTCAACGGAATGGGCCGGATGCAGTGGCTGCTGGTGTTTGGCGCGGCAGTGCTGCTCGGTTTCCTGTGCATGCGCGGCTTTGGCTCGCGGAAGCAGTATTGAGGTCCGCCGGCTCGACACCAACGGCTCGGTATCTGCGGTGTGGGACTGATCTCGTTACCGAGCGTGTCGGCAAGCGCCCCACCCTTGCTTCTTTCTCGTCGTCTCACGCCTGCGGCATTGCCGACGCGCTCGACCTTTCCTGCGCACGACCGCGCGCCGTGCACGCCGCAGTCCAGCCGAGGCGCACGCGCGACGCCGAAACGACTCCCGCAAGTCATGCGGATTTCACGTGCGCGCCAGCCGGCGGAGATGCGTTTTTCGGCATTCATTTCGGCTTCTTTCGCTTTTGTGTGAC
Organism: uncultured Pirellulaceae bacterium; assembly: GCA_964415245.1. Classification (GTDB taxonomy): domain Bacteria; phylum Planctomycetota; class Planctomycetia; order Pirellulales; family Pirellulaceae; genus CAYQAJ01. The sequence continues at coordinate 3,445 of CAYQAJ010000012.1, forward strand.
TTAGAGTTGCTGCGTGTGCCGGCGCGCCTTGAACCGCGCCGGAAAGCTGCGCCAGCCGTCCACAACTTGCGGACGATCGGCCCCTTATAGGACGCCAACGCAATGGACATGTGGATCCTCGGAATACCGACGCCCGTGGCGCTGGCCGCCGTGGCCCTGATCGGCTACTGGGTGGGCAACATCCGTCGGCGGCGGCGTGAGCATTTCGACCACATCAACGCCCGGCACGAATTGAAGCGCGCCCGCACGGTGATTCGCCAGCTCGAGTCGATCAGCACCCAGGTACGGCGCAGTCTGGCCCGACATCACACCAGCGTCGAGCGGTTCAAGCAGCGGCTCGACAATTTGAGCGAAGAGGAAAACGGCGCCGCCTGGGCCAGTCTCAGCGAAGAGGCGGATCGCGTGCTGCGGCCCACCCTGTGGCTCTCGTCGCAAATCGCCCACGCCTACGACGAAATTCGCCAGCAGACCAACCTGCTGATGACGTTTACCGAAGCCCGTACCGACGCGCTCACCGGCCTCAGCAATCGCCGCGCGATGGACGAATCGCTGGCCACGCTGCTGGCCATGAGCCGGCGATATCGCACGCACTTTGCCGTCGCGCTGTTGGACGTGGACGGTTTCAAACAAGTGAACGATCGGCACGGTCACCTGCACGGCGACCGTGTGTTGAAGAAGATCGCTCGCATCCTCGACGAATGCGCCCGCGATACCGACATGGTGGCTCGGATTGACGGCGAGCGGTTCGCGGCCGTGATGCCTCACACCGATCTGGAGGGGGCGGCCCTCATGGCCGAAAGGATGCGCCAGGCCATCGACGACGAGTTATCGGTCTCAGTCTGCCTGGGCGTTTCTGTGCTCCAGGAAGGCGATTGTCCCCGCACGCTGCTCGCCCGGGCCGATGCGGCGCTCTATGCCGCCAAGGAAGACGGACGTAACTGCGTCTGCCAACACGATGGGTCGCTCATCAACCGCGTGACGCCGCGCCGCCAGAACTTGCCCGGACCCAGGGACGGCACCGACGACGCGGGCAACGATGAATTGGGCGACGATGACGCCGACCAGCCCATTACGGACGTCCCCGACGAGGGTTCGCAGATGGCGCTGCAGCAGTTGTAGCGGCCGACGCCGATCGTTGCCACGATTGCAGCACCCCCGACGTGGCCGATTCGACGCGAGCCCGACGCGCCCGACTCTCTCCGGCGCGTGCTCCTTAGAATAGGTCGTCTCCCGGCTCGAACCCCAGCTCGCGAACGCGCCGCAAGTCACGCTCGGCATAATAGTCCGCATTGAGCTTCTGCCAGACCAATGCCCGGTGGTACCGAATGACCGCCACGCTGCGTTCGAGTTCCCTGCGCCGGCGGGCGACGAGACGCGGATCGGTGATCGCCCACTTGTCGCGCTCGACGACCACGTCCCACTGCGCGTATTGCCACTCGGCTCCGCTCACGGCGGCGTTGAAGTCGATCATGGCGGCCCGCAGCTCGCTCGCTTGCCGGCGCAGCTCGCCCTCCTGCAACTGCAGCTCGCTCGTCAGCTCCTCCTGGTGCGGTTCCAACTCGCGCCGCTCCTCATCCGACTCATAGTTCCGGGAATGCCCCATCGCCAGCTCCGCGTACTTCTCCGCCTGCCGTGCATGACGCTCCGCCTGCTGCCAATGTAAGTAGCCGCGCGTATCGAGCCACATCGGATCGCCGGGCTGGTGGTCCAAGGCGGCCTCAATCTCAGTCATGGCCTCCTCGTGCTCGATGTCGCCCAAGGCTCGTGCATAGGCGCGGCCGTTGTAGGCCGAGTACAGTTGCTCGTTCGAATCGTTCAGCATCTGAAGCCAGAAAGGTTGCCGGCCGACGATGCGAACAATCACATTCCAATCCGCGACAGCCTCGTCGTGCCTGCCCAGATGCTGCAAGACCAGCGAGCGCTGAAGTAGGTACTGCGGATCTTCCCCGGCCAGCTCGATCGCGCGGTCGGCGTCGGCAAGGCTCGCCTCCAAGGCGCGGCGCTCGTTGTCGGGATTCTCTTCGAGCAGGGCAGCCTCCAGCCGAAACTGGCTCCGCCGGCGGAAGAGATCGGCGCTCCGGGAATCCAGTTCGATGGCCGAGTCCATCCCGGCCAGGGACGCCTGCAGGTCGCCGTTGCGCTGGTGCTCGACCGCCGCTGCCATCCGCCACCGTGCCAATTCCCGCGGGGCCTCCCTCACTGCGGCCACCAGAGCGAGCAGCAAGAGAGCGGCCAGCAGCGCCCACCGTAATACCCGCCCGATGGCGGGATTCCCGCCGACCGCCCTCGCCGACTCATTCGAGACGGCGCGCGCCGGCAGATGGGCCGCCACCTGGCTGGAGTCAGCCGAATCGCCAAGACTGCTCATGGAAGCTCCCTTGCAAGTCTCCCAGACCCCGTGCCGCCGCCTCGTTGGGGGTGCCTAGGCCGAAGCCAAGTTGACGCGATGCGTGCCCACCCCTACCATCGGCATTGAAAGCGTAGTCTCGCGTCGAGGCAAGGCGCCGCAAATCGGCTGCCGGGGGAGCCGACGCCGCGACAACGGAGAATCGCCCGGACCGGCTCGATCGGCAAGCCCCGGCGATTTGCCCTCACACCAGCCTCCGGTTTCCCTCCGGCACGAGCGAGGAGTTCGTCATGCCTTTGTACGAAATCGAAACCGACGCACATATTATCATTACCTGGGCCGACGACGAAACCGCCGCTGCCGCAGTCGTCACGCGGGCCTACCCCAGCGACTGCGTGGTCCGACTCACCAAACGGCCCCGCGATACCTGGGTAATCTCCAAGGGCGCGCTCGGACTCACCGGTTCCCAGCCCGATCCTTGCGCCGTGGCCCGAGACTGCCTTGAAAAGGCGGCCGGCGACAAGGTCCATGCTATCCGCCTGTACATGCACGAAACCGGCTCCGACCTCGAGCATGCCCGCAGGGCCATCGAGTCGAACATGGTGATGGGCTGGTAGCGACCGGCTAAAGCGCAAAGCGGCACTCCGTCCCACCCGCATTCTAACTTCCCATCCCGCCTTCCGCTTTCGGACCTTCCCGACGAGCGCGGCGGGCTGATTCGACCTTGCGTGCGCCGCAAATCTTTCCTGTCTGTTGTTTCTGTCTCACTCTGCCGACAATCGCGGCTCGCACTCGGCGAATTGAGTTATCGCCGACCCACCCCCCGCACGATGTCCACTTGCAGGAGCGGTGTCAAATACTTTAGCGCCAGCCAGACGACTCGTCGGCGGGCCGCGCAACCCACCAAGGTGGCATGCAGATGGTTCGCAAGCAGGCCAGCTCGACGCGCCGCACCTTACTGGCCGTCAACAGCCCGGGCGCCGGCCGAGCGCGACAGTTCCGCGTACAGTACCAACTCAACACGGCGACCGATTGGCGCCTCTTCGGCAGCTTTCTGCATCACGACCGGGCGCGGCACTGCATCGACGAATTGAGAAACCGCGGGTTTCGGGCGCGCGTAATACGCTATGCGATGTGCCCGACGGCCAACTGATCGTCCGTCGAGCAAGTATCAATCGCTCGCGACTTCGCGCGCCGATGCATCCACGGCAAGGCGAAACGCGGCGGCACGCTTAACACGACCGGGCGCGCATAGCACAGTCCGGCATCACCGCCCGACGCCGTGCTAATCTCCGGTGTTGGTGCTCTCGCCGCCCCGGATCGTGGCCATGGCGCGAAAGACGTCCAGCGATACGGTGTTGTGGATGAACCGCACCGAGCCGTCGGCAAAGGCGACGTGGACGCCCCCGGAATGGAAGCTGTTTGCCTTCCAGGGATTCGTGTGGTTCGAGTTGGGAGTCCAGTCAAAGTAGACCACGTTGTGCAGGTTCATTCCGCGACTGATCTCCAAGCCCGTTGTGCCAGATGAATCGCCGTCAATATGGCTGATCGTCGTTCGTCCCCACGTTTCGCATACCATGGCCGTGTGGCTGAGGCCATCGCGAATGTTTTTCGCCGCAGTGCGTGAGTCATTGAAAAACATGCCATTGTGCGCATTGCAGTGGGGATACGAAGTCGTGCCGTCGGGATGAGGCAAAGTCGAATTCTCGTCCGATCCCGACACGGCGTAGTAGTGATTGATGCGTGCTCGTCCGCCCAGGCCCCACACGGTTGTCAGACCGGTGTAGGGGTCCGCCGGGCAGAAGAAGTCGGGAATCTTCATCTGCATCACGAGAACGTTGTTGGGGTCGCTGTACTGCGGACGGGCCTCAAAGTTGAGCAGGTCGTACTCGTTCTGCAGCTCCATTTCTGGGAAAATCAAGTTGCTCCAAATGCCGATCTGGCCATCCCATTCGCAGTGATCCGCCCCGGGGAAAGAAGGGTTGTACCCGGGATTCGCCGCCGTGCCGTGCACCTCGCCCGGCGGAAAGCGATTGTAGATTCCTTCATAGTGTTCCAGCGCAATAGCGATCTGCTTGAGTCGTTGGCCGCATTGTATCCGCTTGGCGGCTCGACGCGCCGCCTGCACGGCTGGTAGTAACATTGCGATCAGAATGCCGATGATGGCAATCACCGCCAGGAGCTCGACCAGGGTCACGCCGCGGCGACGAGTGAAACGAATGTTCGGAAGCATTGCCTTCCTCCTTCCCGAGGGGTCCGACTCAGGGCTTGGTAGACAACGGAATATCGATCACGTTGTCCTTGCCGGCCACCACGTCGAATTCCAACCCCGATGTCTCCGGGTTGTTGTACTTGGTGGGAATGAGCGACTGCGGCAGCGTATCCTTTTCGTCGCGCGGCTCGGCGCGAATGTCGACGCGCACTTTGTGATGACCCACTGCCGCGCCCTTGACAACGCCGCGATTGCCGGTCGTTTCCAGCTCGTAATGGCCGTCCGGGCCGATCGTGCCCACGGCGGGCGGCGATGGATTCTCGCCTTCCGTGGTCTCGGGCACGAATTGCACCATACCTCGGGTGGCCGCCTTGCCGTCGATCGTCACGGTGCCGGTAACCTTCTCCATGTCCGCCAAGCCCGAGCTGCATCCCGACATCAACAGCACGGCAGCGAGCCCAACGAGCGCAGCTTGAGAGCGGAACACGGGACCTCCCACCAAAACCAGACAAGATTCGCCAACGGCAACACAGACCGGCCGCCATCAATCCAGCCAATAATTCTACCCGCTCGCGCGGCATTTTCCAAGGTTCTGGCGACTTATGCACCCTTCTGAAGTCGTACGCGACCCTCAGGAATGTGTGGCGTTTGGGCGTATGCCCCCTCTTCAAAAGCCGGCCGCCGCACCGTCGTTCCGCGACTCGGAACCCCCCTCGAGCACCCCCTCCTCCCACTGGATGCGGATACCCTGATACCCTCCGAAGCCCCCGGCGCCGCGCTCGACCATGTGCCCCTTGGCACGCAGCTTGTCGAGCTCGGCATCGGCAATGCCCGATTCCACCAGCACCTTGCCCGTCCCCTCGGCTGCTTTGCCGGTGGGCGTGGCGCTGCCCACGTGCTGCACCCGCGGGGCGTCGCCGGCCGCCTGCACGTTCATGCCGAAGTCAATCAGATTGACCAGCACCTGTACGTGCCCCTGCGGCTGCATGTCGCCCCCCATCACACCGAAACAGAACCAAGGCTTGCCCTCCTTGGTTACCATGGCCGGAATGATGGTGTGGAACGGCCGCTTGTGCGGCTCCAGGCGGTTGGCGTGCTTATCGTCGAGCGCGAACAGCGCGCCCCGGTTTTGCAGGACGAATCCCACGTTGCCCGGCGTCACCTTCGACCCGAAGCCGTGAAAGTTGCTCTGAATGAGCGAGCAACAGTTGCGATCCTTGTCGACCACCGTCAGGTAGACCGTATCCCCCTGCCCCAGCCGCACGTCGCCCGCCGGCACGTCCTCGGCGGCGCGGCGGCGGTCGATCCGCGCTCGCTGTTGAAGTCCGTACTGCTTCGAGATCAGTTCCTCGACCGGCAGTTCGCCGAACGCCGGGTCGGCGTAGTACCGCGCCCGATCGGCAAACGCCAGCCGCTTGGCCTCGACCAGCACGTGCAGGTACTCGGCGCTGCCGAACTGCATGGCTTTGAGGTCGTACCCTTCCAGTACGTTGAGCATTTCCAAAACGGCGATCCCCTGGCCGTTCGGCGGCAGTTCCCACACCTCGTACCCGCGGTACGTCGTCGACACCGGCTCGACCCATTCCACCTCGTGATCGGCGAAGTCGTCGAGCGAGAAGTAGCCCCCGTTGGCGTCGCTGTAGGCCACGATGTCGCGGGCAATCGGCCCCTTGTAAAACGCGTCGGCTCCCCCTTCGGCGATTCTTGCATAGCTGGCCGCCAGTCGCGGATTGCGGAACACCTCCCCGTACTGTGGCGCATGCTCCAGATTGAACAGGTATGTCGACGCCGACTCGGGCCACTTTTTGAGCGCCTCCTCGGCATCCTTCCAATGGTGGGCGATCACTTCGGTCACGGCGAATCCCTCGTTGGCCGTAGTCGTCGCGGGTTGGAGCAAATCGCCGAGCGGGCGCGTGCCGAATCGCTTGTTGAGCGCTTCCCAACCGCTCACGCAGCCCGGCACCGACCACGACAGCGGACCCTCGACCGGGATTTCCTCCAGTTTTTTCTCCTCAAACACCTTTCGATTCAGCCGGTACGGACTCCGTCCGCTGGCATTCAGACCGTAGAGTTTTTGCGTCTTGCTATCCCAATAGATCGCAAATAGGTCGCCGCCGATTCCGCAGCTCATCGGCTCGACCACGCCGAGCATGGCATTAGCGGCGATGGCCGCGTCCGCCGCATTGCCGCCGCTCTTGAGCACGTCCAAACCGGCCTCGGTCGCCAGCGGATGGCTCGTGGCCACCATTCCTTTGCGAGCCAACACGGCCGACCGCCCCTGAAACGCCGGCCCCACCGGCCGATCAGCCCCGCGCGCGATCGAGTCCACGTGCGAAATCCCGCCGCCGGCATCTTGATTCAACGCGTCAAAGGGATTGCCGTTCACAAGCACCACGCCAACGAAGATTAACGCTACAAGAAGCAATCGCGACATGTCCGGTTCCTCATACCTCGCTAGCCGGCAGCGCGCGCCCATGGTCCGCATAGAGCTCGACCACGGCCTCGAATGCGTCGCGGACGTTGGCCTGCGCCTCCTCCAAAGGTATCGCCCTCCGTGAGCAGTTCCGGCAACACGGGAGAGGTAACCGTGTAACCACCCTCTGGCTGCGGAGTGAACACCAATGGAATTCGGTAGATCACGCTCGTTTCTCCCACAAAAGGCTTACCAACGCTTGGGCTGCCCGCCCTGCAATCGCGGCTCCCGTTCAGGGTTTTGTCGAGTTCGATTCGTCGGGCCTGGTGCGCGTGAACTCGCCGTTGGGAAGCTCGTAGTAGCGCTGGCCGTGAATCCAATACACGTTCGCCACGCCCATCCGGCGACTCTTCGCCTGCGCCTTGCGCACGGCCGAGCGAAAAATGCGGATGAATTCGCGGGCATCCTGATAGGCTTCGGCCATTCTATGGGATTCGGCCATCCATCGCTCACCTTGTCTCCATCAGGACCTGCAAATCGTGCGCTATCCAAACCTAACTTGGAGGGAAACGGTAAGACTATTGTACACGAGTTGACAGCATGGTGCGCATCGTCGTTCGCGCCGTCTCCAGCGCTTCGCCGAGGCGAGTGGCGTCTTTGCCGCCGGCTTGGGCCATGTCGGGGCGGCCGCCGCCGCCACCGCCCACAATCGGCGCTACTTCGCGAACCCAGTCGCCCGCGCTGATGCCGCGCTTGACCAGGTCCTTGCTCACGCCCGCCACCAGCAGCACCTTGCCGTCTGCTAGCGCGCAGCCCAACAGCGCCGCGACCAGCCCCGCGCGGCTCCGCATCTGGTCGATCAGGTGCCGCATCATCTGGGCGTTGGCATTCGAGGCGTCGGCCACCACGAGCTGGGCATCGCCCACCGCCTCAGCCTGTTCCAGCAGCGTATCGGGCGATAATTGGCCCGACTGGGCAAGGTCGGCAAGCTGCCGCTCGAGGTTCTGCGACTCCTCCAACAGCGCGGCGACACGCTGCGGCACGTCGAACGGGCCGACGTTGAGAACGCGGGCAGCTTCGCGCAGTGCCGCCTTGAGCTCGGCGCCGCTTGGGCTAGCCGACGATGCAGAACCGCCGCTTCGCCGCGGCTCGTCCCCTGATACCGATGCGCCCGAAAGCTGCCGCTTCTGATCGCGCACCTTTTGTATGAGGCTGCGGACGGCGTCGGGCACCTCCAACGGCGATACCTGCAGATGTTCGGCTGTGGCGGCAATAGCCTCGCCAGTGCGCCGGGCGTGCTCTTCCGCCTTGCGGCCCGTGAGAGCAACGATACGCCGCGTGCCGGCGGCGACACCCTCCTCGGTCACGATTTCCAGCGTGCCGATCTGGCCTGTGTTATTCATGTGCGTGCCGCCGCATAGCTCCTTGCTGAACTCGCCCATCGAGACCACGCGCACCGGGTCGGGGTATTTCTCACCGAAGAGCATCATGGCGCCGCTCTTGCGTGCCTCGGCTAGGGGCATGTTCCGCCACGCGACCGGGGCCGACTCGCCGACGCGGCGGTTGGCCAGTTTCTCGATCTCGTCGAGTTGCTGCCCGCCGACGGGGCTCGGGTTCGAAAAGTCGAACCGCAGCCAGTCGTCGTCGACTTTCGATCCCTGCTGCCGCGCGTGCCCGCCGAGGATCGATTGCAGGGCATGGTGCAGCACGTGCGTGGCCGAGTGAGCGCGGCGGATGGCGTCGCGGCGCGTAGCGTCGACCCGCGCTTGGGCCGATGCACCTTCCCTGATCATGCCGCGGCGCAGGTGGCCGTGATGCAGAATCAGCTCGCCGTCGCGCTGCGTGTCGGTCACGTCGAACAGGAAGCCGTCGCCCTCGATCTGGCCGGTGTCGCCCACTTGCCCGCCGGCCTCTCCGTAGAAGGGCGACCGGTCGAGCACCACGATCAGCGGCCGCTCGTGCCCCACCTCGCTCACGCGGTCGCAAAGCTGGTTCTGGGCCACGATGCCTTTGACGGTGACCTGGGCCTCGGTCGCCTGGTAGCCCAGGAATTCGGTGCGGTGCAGGGCCTTTTTGAGCGACTCGATGGGGCCGGTCTTGAACACCTCGAACTGGCCCTTGCCCGAGCGCTGGCCGTGCTGCTCCATCGCGGCACGAAATCCCTTCCAGTCGAAGGTGAAGTTGCGCTCGGCCCCCAGCGACTCGACCAGTTCGGGCGGCACACCGAAGGTGGTATAAAGCTCGGCCGCCGCCTTGCCGTCGATGAGCACGCCGCCGCTCGTGCCGATACGGGAGAAGATCTCCTCAATGCGAGCCAACCCCTCGTCGATCGTCGCGAAGAACGACGTTTCTTCCTGTCGAATCACCTGCGCCACGCGCTCGGCCGTTTCGCCCAGTTCGGGATAGGGGCGGTGCATCAACTGTGCCACAACGGGCACAAGTTCAAAAAGAAACGGTTCGCGCACGCCCAGCACGTGGCCATCGAGCACGGCCCGACGCAGTAACCGGCGGATAACGTACTTCTCCTTGTTCGGTCCGGGGTGCACGTTCTCGTGAATGGCGAACGTGCAGGCCCGCACGTGGTCGGCAATTCGCCGCAGCCGCCGCCCGGCTTCGCTGGCCGGATCGTACTTCTGGCCGCACACTTCGCCCGCCGCCTCGACCAGTGGACGCAGAATGTCGATGTGGTAGTTGGTATCGACCCCTTGCAGCGCCGCGGCCGTGCGTTCCAGCCCCATGCCCGTGTCAATGTTCTTGCTGGGGAGCGGGCGGAGATTGTCGGGCGGGTCGCCCACGCGCTGGAACTGCGTGAACACCAGGTTCCAGATTTCGACCGACTCGCCGCGGTCGGTGTGGTAGAAAATCTCACTGCACGGGCCGCACACGCCGTCGGGTCCGTTGGTGGGCGCGCCGGCCGGCCAGAAGTTCTCGTCCTCCCCCAGCCGCTCGACGCGATCCGACGACAAGCCGACGTCGCGCGACCAGATGCCGGCCGCTTCGTCGTCGTCGTAGAACACCGACACGGTGAGTCGCTTGGGATCCAGGCTCAGCCATTTCTTATCCGTGAGGAATTCCCATGCCCAGCAGATCGCCTCGCGCTTGAAATAATCGCCGAAGCTAAAGTTGCCCAGCATCTCAAAAAACGTGTGGTGGTAGGCGGTGCGGCCCACGTTTTCGATGTCGCCGGTTCGCAGGCACTTCTGGCAAGTGGTGGCCCGGGTGAACTCGAGTTTCACCTTCCCCAGGAAGTGGTCCTTGAACTGGTTCATGCCGGCCGGCGTGAACAGCACGGAGGGATCCCAGGTGGGTACGAGCACGTCGCTTTCCTGACGGACGTGCCCCTTGGTCTCGAAGAATGCGAGGTATTTTTCGCGAAGTTCGTCGGTCTTCATGGTGAAGTTGAAAGACGGTGGATGGCGGCACCCGCGCCCCCTCGGCGCGCCCGACGCGCCCCTGCGGCCCGTCGGAACACGTCGATGATACCCCTGGGCCGGCAAAGCGAACAGCGGGAACCAGAACAGGATCGAGGGGCAAGATTCCCATGAATGCCGCTACGCCGCACGTTGAGCAACGTGATCGACGGGGCGTGATTATCGCGACTCACCTGCCGCGCGAGACACTTCAGGGCGAGACGCTCACGGAGCGCGCGTCGCCACCGCGCGATGCGGCGATCCGAAGCCGCACTCCCCCGTTTGCCGAAGCAACTGCGGCGTAGAAGTCCTGCGGAGTTTCGACGCGGCTGCTGCCGACGTGGCTGATGAACGTCCACGGACGCATGCCCGCCTTCCACGCCGGCGAATCGGGCACGACGTCTACGACAGCAATGCACCCTTCGGGATCGATGTCCCAGGCCCGTTCGTGCAACTGCGCCATAGGCAGCGCCGTGGCGTAGTCGATCTTCATTCCCCGCCACGGCTGCGGCGCATGGCGGGCGAAGGCGGGCCGCGTTTCGCTCACGTACTTCTTGCCCAGCGTCACCGTCACCTCGCGGGTCGAGCCCACAAGGTCGCCGCTGCGGCCGCGGCTGACCGTGAGAATGGCCCGACTCCCCGCCGGCAGACTGCTTACCTCCCGCAGCAGTGCGTTGGCGTCCTCAATGGATGTTCGATTCACGCGAGAGATCACGTCGCCGGGACGCAAACCGGCGCGGGCGGCCGGCGTGCCGGGCACGACCTGGCTGACGCGGGCGCCCTGCTGCCCATCGCGACGATCCTGCGCAGCCAAATGCTGCGGTGCGACCCCCAGGAATCCGACTTCCACCAGACGTCCCTTCTTCAGGTCTTCGAGCGTGCGGCGGAACGTATCGTCGACCGGAATGGCGAAGCCGGCCGACTTCTCGTAGCCCGATAGGGCGGCCAACGACGTGGTGAGGCCGACCATCTCTCCCTTGAGATTCACCAGCGCCCCGCCGCTGGTACCCAGGTTCAGCTTGGCATCGGTCTGAATCAGCGTGCCATAGTGGTGCAGCGTTTCCTTGCCCGTGTCGAGGCGATCGGCGCTGGGCAGCGGCGGCGCCTTGCGTGCCAGGTTGGCCACAATGCCCCAACCGGCGCAAGCCCGGCCATCGCGGGCGATGCCGTACGGATTGCCCAGCGTGATGACGATGTGTCCCTTCTTGAGGGTCGATGAGTCGCCCAGCGTGATTGGTTCCAGATCGTCGGCCTCGATCCGCAGCACCGCCATGTCGGTCCAGGGATCTGCCGCCTCGACGCTCGCCTGGGCTTCATACGGCTTGCCGGCCACCCATACGTAGTAGTCGTTCTTCTCGATCTCACCCAGCACGTGGTAGTTGGTCAGGATCAGTCCGCCACGGTCGACCACCACGCCGGCGGCGAAGTCGTTGGGAATGAAGTCGGGGCTGAGCGGGTCGCTTTCCTCGTCGGGCGGAATAAATCGGCCATCCTCGAACCGGGCACGCGGCGGCTCCGCATCCCGGCGCACGCGGGCGATCGCCACCACCGACTTTTCCGCCCGTTCGATCGCCGCAGCCAGTGTGTCCTGCAGTGCCAGGGCGGCATCCACGTCGGTGACCGGCTGCCGATTTTGCCCGAAGCACGGCGCGGAAGCACCGACGAGAAGGAATGCCAGCGCGGCGGCAAGCGCTGGCCGGCCCACGCGCGTGATTCGAGTGACAGACACAGGGCGGCCTGCTGCGAGCGTCATAAATCAGTCTCCGTGCAAAGCGCCGTCGCCGCTGGCTCGGGGCTAAACGCGGGGTGGGCCTAATCGGCGGCTTTTCCGTCGCTGGCCGCCACTTCCTGGGCGCCACCCCCGGCCGCCTGAATGCGGCTTGCGATCTCGGCCGCCGTCTTGGGATTCTCGATCAGGTTGGCCCGGGCCTTCTCCTTGCCCTGTCCCAGATACACGTCGCCGTACTTGAACCACGAGCCGCTCCGCGAGACGACGCGGTGCACCAGCCCCAGGTCGAGCAGGTCCCCCTCGTAGCTGATGCCGCAGGTGTGCATCATGTCGAACTCGGCCATGCGGAACGGCGGCGCCACTTTATTCTTGACCACCTTGGCCCGCACGCGCTGCCCCACCACGTCCTCGCCGTCCTTGATCTGACCGATTCGGCGGACATCGATGCGGCACGAGCTGTAGAACTTCAGCGCCCGCCCGCCCGGCGTCGTCTCGGGGCTGCCGAACATCACACCGATCTTCTCGCGGATCTGATTGATGAAGATGACGGCCGTCTTGCTCTTGGCGATGGCCCCGGTAAGCTTTCGCAGCGACTGACTCATCAGTCGAGCCTGCAGGCCGACGTGGGTGTCGCCGATTTCGCCGTCGAGCTCCTGCTTGGGAACCAAGGCGGCTACCGAGTCGATCACGATCACGTCGACCGAATTCGACTTGATGAGCATTTCGGTAATCTGCATGGCCTCTTCACCGCTGTTGGGCTGACTGACCAGCAGCGTGTCGAGCTGCACGCCCAACTTCTTGCCCCATGTGGGGTCGAAGGCATGCTCGGCGTCGATGAAGGCGGCGATGCCATCCCTTTTCTGCGCCTGGGCGATTACGTGCAGGGCCAGGGTTGTCTTGCCGCTCGACTCGGGCCCGAACACCTCGGCAACGCGTCCCCGCGGTATGCCCTGCCCACCCAGGGCCAAGTCGAGCGAGAGGCTGCCGGTGGAGATGCCCTCGATGGGGGTGACGTGGTCGCTGCCTAGCGGCATGATGGCCCCCTCGCCGAACTGCTTCTCAATTTGCTGCAGAGCGGTGCGGAGGTTCTCGTTCTGCTCGAGCATCGAAGCCGCGTCGTGGCGGCCTTTCTCGGTCGTGCGGGCGGTTGCAGTTTTCTTGGCCATGCGATGATTCGACTTTTCGGTGGTGACCATAACCTCATGCTCCTTTATGGGGTAGGTGAAGCAACGTTGCAAGCGGCGGATCGTTTGTCAGTTGTCCGTCGTCCGTTGTCCGTCGGGCGGAACTGAACGTGACGGGTCGAAATCCCGAATTCGATGCCAGCATGCCCCGTCTGGCAGTTCTCCACTTTGCGGTTTCCAGCCTGCAAACGGCCGAAACTCCCAACCGGCCGCGTTACTATACTATAGTACACTATCGGTTGCAATGCCCTTTTTTCGGGAGTTTTTCGGCGGCGGCCTGGGAAGAAACGGGCAAATCATGCGATGGGCAAGGACACCATGGACGCTATGGACGTTATGGACGGTGCGGTTGCGTGTCCATTTCGTCCATACCGTCCATGGAAGGCCCCGTCAGCCGCGGAGCTCCGTGCGCACGAGGGCCTCGTACTTGGGGCCTGACTTTTCCAGAAAGCTGGCCATCACCGTCACTTCGTCCACCGCGCCGAGTCCGGCCTCAAAGTCGGCGTGCTTTTCGACCAGGCGGCCCAGCTCCGCGACTTTGGGACCGCTTTCGCGCACGCGGCCAATGGTCAGGTGCGGCTGAAAGCGGCGCCGCTCGCGGGCGAATCCGAGCGGGGCCAGCGCTGCGTCCACCGCATCGTGCAAAGCCACCAACTCGTCGACGCCGCTATCGACGCCGATCCACAGCGTGCGCGGCCGGCGGGCGTCGGGAAATGCGCCCGCGCCGCGGCAGACGATCTCAAACGACGCCAATCCGCTCACCGCCTCTTCGACCGCCTGACACACGCCGGGCGAATCGACGTCGGGCACGTCGCCCAGGAACTTGAGCGTCAGGTGCATGTTTTGCGGCGCGACCCAGGTGACTTTGGCGCCGGCGACGCGGAACCGCTCGATGAGACTGGCGGCTCGCGAGCGGACCGCGGACGACATCTCGACTGCCACGAACGTACGAATGGTCGCCATGCGCGGGGGCACCTCAAACAGGGCGCGAAAACGGATTCTGCCGATTACCGAGTGCCCATTTCAAAACCGCCATGGAGAAGGGGGCAGGCACATTTTGCTCCGCGCAAGTGCGCAAAATGAGCCAGTCCCCGACGGTTTTGAAATGCGCTCTACTAAAAGCTCAGCATCTTGCGGTACTCTTGCATCCGCCGATCGATGTCCTGCCGCTCGATTTTCCGCAATCGGTCGAGGCTGAAATCTTCCACGGTGAAGCTGGCGGCGAGGATGCCGTACGCCATCGCGTGTTTGAGCGTGGTGGGCTCGAAGTTGCCGCTCTGGGCCAGAAAGCCCATCATGCCCCCGGCAAAGCTGTCGCCGGCGCCCGTGGGATCGATGACCTTTTCCGTGGGATACGCCGGGAGCACGTACGTTTCATGCTCCGAAAAGAACATCGCTCCGTGCTCCCCTTTCTTGATGACGACGAACTTGGGACCCATCTCGCGGACCATGTGCCCGGCCAGCACCAAGTTTTCCTGCCCCGTGAGCAGCTTCGCCTCGGAGTCATTGAGCACCAAGCCGTTGATCCGCTGAAAGAGCCGCATCAGGTCGTCGCGCTCCTCGCGAATCCACAGGTCCATGGTATCGGCCACCACCAACCGCGCCCCCTCTGCCTGGTCGAGCACCTGCAATTGCAACTTGGGCGAGCCGTTGGCCAGAAACACAAACGGGCAGCGGCGATGTTCGTCGTGCAGCTCGGGCTGAAAAGTGGCGAACACGTTCAGATGAATCTCGAGCGTCTCGCGGTCGTTCATGTTGGGCAGGTACCGGCCCCGCCAGCGGAACGTCTTGGCGCCGGGGATTACTTCGAGCCCGCTGGTGTCGATGCCTCGCGATTGCAGCAGGTGAGTGTGCGGCGTGGGCCAGTCGTCGCCCACGGCGCCGACCAGCCGCACCGAAGTGAAATAACTGGCGGCATAGGAGAAAAAAATGGCCGACCCGCCGAGCACGTTCTCGCGCGAGGCGGTAGGCGTGTGTACGCTATCGAGAGCCACCGAACCGACGACCAACAATGGCATGAGCTTTTTCCCGTACTTGGGCGAACTTGGGCGCAGGTCAGCGCGAGGAATATCAACGCTCGAACCGACGCAGACTGAGACGGGCATTATCGACGAATGTGTCCAAGCTGCAAGGATCGGTACGCTTGCCGCACCAGCGCGAACCAACAAGACCTCCGCGCGGGTGCCCGGCCGCGACAGGCGACGATTCCCGCCCTCCATGCTATAATCGCGGTTGGACTGGCCGTCGTTCGAACCGCAGCCACCTGCCGCCGATACCCGCCCACGGAACTCGCACCGCCCACCGATCGCTGCCATGCTTGTGCGAAGTCCCTACTACTCGCTGGTCCTGCCATGCATCTCGCTGGTGCTGTTGACGGCGTGCCTTGCCGTGCCCGGCAGCGCGGACGAGCCCCGCTTCGTCGCCGCGTTTGCCGACGGATCGAAGATTGAGGGCAACAACCTTCACGATTGGCACACCACTGAGAGCATGCCTCGACTCGACGGCCGAGCGCTGTTGGAGCCGGCCAATCCCATGCGGTGGCTAGTCGACCGCGCGCTCACGCCCGCTCCCATTCCCGAGGCATACGTCGAGACGACCAGCGGCGACCGCCTTCCGGGCGAGGTGCTCTTTCACGTGGCCGCGGGCACGACGCTCTACGAGCCGCTGCCGGCGCACTTTGCAGTGCGTCCCGCCGCCGGGGCGCTGCGCGTCGAACAGAGCACGTCCGACGACCCCCGCGTTCGCGTTCTCGCACGCTTTGTGCGCCGCATCGTTTGGCAGCGGCGCGATGTCGACCGCTACGAGCCGGGCACGCTTTTTTACCGCGACGGACGGAAGGTCGCGTTTCGGGCGGCGCGGTTCTCCGACGATTCGGTCCAACTGCTATTGGCCGATGGGCAAGCCAGGGCGTCCTTCCGCGAGATCGCCGAGCTGCACTTGCCGCAGCCGGACTTCTGGGGCGATTACTTCGACGAGCTGTCGGTACTCAGCCCGCAGGGCAACTCGCTGCTGATGCAAGTGGAGACGACCGGCGGCGTGATCGCCACGACGTCGCTGAGCCGGTTCACCGCGAACGTGCAAGGGAACCCCGCCGACTCTTCTCGCTGGCGGCATGGATTTCAGCCGGCCTGGAGTCTCGATGTGCTGTGGGTCATCGGGGGCGACGTTTCGGTGCGGCGGGTGTTCTCGGCCCATCAGGTTCCGCTCAGCCGCGTGCCGCCGTCGAGCGTCGAGCAGCAATCGCTCTTGGCCGGCGCCGCCTGGCCGTGGCAGGCGAATCGCGGCGTGCAGGGAGGCGTACTGCGCGGCGGCAAGGATGAGTGCGGTTGGGGACTCGGCGTTCATGCGCTGTGCCGATTGACCTATCCGCTGCCACCAATGGTCGAGTCGTTTCGCAGTCGCGTCGGCCTGGAGCGCAGCGTCGGCACGGGGGGCTGCATCCGCGCTCGCGTGTTGCAGGGAGAAGCGAAGGAACCGCGCTCGCTGTACCAGTCCGACTTCCTCGTCGGCTCGGAGAATACGGCCGATACCGGCAATCTGGTTCTGGAAGGGGACGGCGGGCCGCTCGTGCTCGAAATCGACCCGGCGCACGAGGGACGACCCGACGGCGCGGACCCGTTGGACATCCGCGACTCGGCCGGCTGGTTCGACCCGCTGCTCGTGCTCGAGACCGACGCGCTGCGAGCCGAGCTCGAACGCCGCGTGTGGGGCAATGTCGCCGCGCTCGCCGGGTGGGAGCTGATCGCCGACAACCCCGACGATGCCACGTGGACGAGCATCCTCGAACCGTCGCAAAGCGGCGGCGGGACATTTCACATGGGAGTGGCTTCGCGCGCCGCCGGCTTCTCCCTTGTGCGGAGGACCGAGATCGGCACCGACGACAATTTCCTGGTGATCGTCGCCACGCGCTATCGCGACGGCGGGAATCGACCCAAGATCGAGATCCGCGTCGACGGCGAGGCCATCGTGCAGCACGAGGTGCCCCAACGATTCCCGGGACAGGCAGAACCGCCCCCGCTTGTCGTGCCGCTGGCCGACTATCAGGACCCCGGGCGAACCGTGCGGCTGGAGCTGGTGCAGCTTCCCGCCGACGACGCCATACCCGTGGTGTGGCGATCCGTGCGGCTGACTCCGCAGATGCCCACCCTGTTCCAGGTGTTCGAAGACGCCGGCGATTTCGCCCCGATCGACCCGGACCAGACCGGCACCGCCGCGGTCACCCAAGACGACCACTACACTGGTCGAGCCAGCGTGAAGGTGACCGCCAAAGGGGAGTTCCGCCTGCCCCTGGCCCCGGCGATCGAAGTGCGTGAAAACCCCACGTGGGGCCAGTACCGCTTTGTGCGTTTCGCCTTTCGCAAGTACGGCGCCGGACGCGTCGCCCTGGAGTTGAATCACGAGCGCTCCGCCGATCGACCCGCCCGGTACGACGCGGGAATTGGCGACCCCGCCCTCGACTCGGCAGTGCGAGTATGGCTGCAGCCGCTGCCTGCTGAGTGGATCGTGATCACACGCGATCTGTATGCCGAATTCGGCAATATGAACGTGTCGGGGCTGACCGTCGCTGTGCCCGACGGTGAGTACGCCCTGATCGACCACGTATATCTGGGCCGAACGCAGGGCGATCTCGACGCCATTCCGGCCGCTCCCTCGGCGACGGTCACCAACGACAAGGCCATGCGCGAGCTGGCCCGACCGGTCATCGAAAAGGCCACGGCCGCGACCGTCGCTCTGCAGTTCAACGATGGCCGGGTCGCCACCGGCGTGCTCATCAGCGGCGACGGCGACGTGCTGACTGCCGGGCACGACCTGGCCGGCGTCGACGGCGACGTGGTCGTGCGTCTGCCCGACGGCCGCGCCCTGAAAGGAGAGATCCGGGGCCTCGTTCGCGATGCCGACGTGGGCTTGGTTCGCATCGACGCCGGCGGAGCCCTGCCCTTTCTGGAGTTCAACCCGTCGGACGACCTGTCGATCGATGACTTCTACGTGTCGATGGCCCACAGTGACTCCTTCCCCAAGGAAGGCCCTCACCCGCCACAGTCGGAAGTGGTCGCCCTGCGGCGCGCGTTTCTCACCATGCTGTGGGTCGAGGTGGGAATGACCGGCTGCAGCACCGGCGGACCACTCGTCGACAGGCAGGGCCGGCTGGTCGGAATTCACAATCGCAATAGCAAGTACGGCGGGTTTCTCTACTCCCGCATTCGCGACGTGCACGCCCAGCTCAGCCGGCTGCGCGAAGGTCAGCGGTGGGGCTCGTGGTACGCCGGCACCGGGCCCGTGTTGGGCATCGACATCACGCCGACCCGCCGAGGATGTCAGGTGAACGACGTATTGGCCGGCGGTCCCGGCGAGAAGGCAGGCCTCGTGACCGGCGACGTCATTACGCGCGTCGAGGGCAAGTCGGTGGTCAGCCTGCAAGACATCGACAGCATCATTGCCGATTACGACCCGGGGCGCGAAATCGAGCTGCAGCTCTCGCGCGGGGAGGAAACCCTGAAGCTGAAGCTCACGCTCGGACCGCGTTTTCCGTAACGCCGGCGTACATCTGTCTTGGCGCAACTCGCGCCGCCGACAATGATCGTGGCATGAGCACCGCAGTACACAGCGCCGCCGCTTGCGGTTTCGCGAGAACCACCGCACGCTTCCCCACCGCGCCCCTCGCCGCCCCCCTCCGCATCGGCGCGGTGCTCGTCGATCCGCCCGTTTTGCAGGCTCCCATGGCGGGCTTCACCAACTACGCCTTCCGGCAGATCGTGCGCGAGTACGGCGGCGCGGGGCTCCAGGCCACCGAAATGATCAGCGCTCGCAGCTTCGATTGGCTCGACGGCCATGGGGCCGAGCACCCCGATCGGTTGTGGGGCGTCCGCGACGAGCCGCGACCGTTGTCGGTGCAGATCTGGGATAACGATCCCGCGACACTGGCCCGCGTCGGAGCGCGGCTCGCCCACGAGTACCGCGTGAGCGTGGTCGACATTAACTTCGGCTGCCCAGTAAAGGAAGTCACGGCCGACGCCCACAGCGGCTCGTACCTGCTGCGTTACCCCGCGCGAATCGGGGCTATCGTCGAGCGGGTGGTTCGGGCATGCGAGCCGACTCCCGTTACCGCCAAGATTCGCCTCGGCTGTACGCGCGATTCGATCAACGCCGTCGAAATCGCCCGCGTTGTCGAACATTCGGGCGCTGCGGCACTCACGGTGCACGGCCGCACCGCCCAGGATTTCTTCAAAGGGAGTGCCGACTGGGAACGCATCGCCGAGATCAAGTCGCACCTCGCGCGGATACCGCTGATCGGCAACGGCGATCTTGACTCCGCTGAGAAAGTCGTCGAAGCGCTGCGCCGCTACCGAGTCGATGGCGTAATGATCGCTAGGGCCGCACTGGGAAGGCCGTGGCTCTTTGCGCAGGTGCGTGCCGCGCTACGGGGCGAGCCGATTCCGCCCGATCCATCCATGACCGCTCAGCGCGACTGCCTGTTGCGGCACTACCAGCTCGTGTTGGAGCGCTTCGGCACGCACAAGGGCACGCTGCTGATGCGCAAGTACGCCTGCTGCTACGCACAGGGTAAGCGGGGGGCACGCCTCTTTCGCTCTCATGCGGCCCGCGCCGCCACGCCGGCCGACCTGTACGAAGCCGTGGAGCGGCACTTCCCGCGCGATGACGCATAGCACCATTTCGCGAAGAACTCCCGTGAAGCCCGAAGCGTCAGCGAGGGTCCGGGCGAGTCTCGGGATATCACTCCTTCTCAATCACCACCGCGATCCAGCCCCCTTCCTGCTCGCCGAATCCGAACAGCGATTTCACCTTCCAACCGTCGCCCAGATACTCCTTCAGGTGCTCCTCGACAAATCCATGCTTGTCGGCGAAGTGCCCGCGTATGACCTTGCCGCCAAAGTAAGCATGCCGGTCGACGTAGATCGTCAATAGCTTTTCCATGGATTGGACGCCCTCCCCGCGACGTAGCACATCGCCCGGCTACTCCTCGCACGTCGAGTTCTCGAAGCACAGCTCGTAGCCGTCGGGATCGGTGACGAACGTCTGGTTCATGCCGTAGAACGCCACGGCCGGTTCGGTGGCTGTGACGCCGCGCTCGGTGATCTCGCGGTACACGGCATCGGCGTCGTCGCAGAGAAAGTAGAACACAATCCCCTTGCCCCGCTGCGCCGCGGGCGGATCTTCGTCGCACTCCTGCTGCAGCATCAGCGCGGCGCCGCCGGAGTGCTCGAGCCAGCACCAGGTAAGCACGCCCTTGGTCTCCGCACGGTTGGCGGTCTCGAAACCCAGCCCGTCGCAGTAGAATTCGCGCGACCTCGCGATGTCTGAAACAACGAGCAACGGCACCGTGCGTTCGACTTTCATCGCCACATGCTTACCTCTTTGGGTAGACAAATTCTTCTCCCTCCAAACCGGAGCGTTTTTGTCTCCGGCGGCTCGTGCGTTTCTTTCCATTCGAGCTCGCGATTCGTCAGCTCTCCGGATTGCCACCCTCCTCCCACCCGGTGGCGTCTTCCGAGCCGCCGACTTCGTCGCCGTACGGCCACTCGAAGTGACCTACGTCAACGTAACCACGGCAGTGCGGGCAAGTCTGCGTGGTTCCATTCAATGATCCAGCAAAGGCCGAAGTCTTGCCGCAATCTTCGCAGAGCACTTCGATCGTCTGGGGCTCGTTTGCCTTTCGCGAGGCATCGCGTTCGGCTTTCAGTCGCTCGTACTCGGCCAACAGCTTCGATGCAAGCACGGAATCTCGGCGACTGATCCATACTTGCGGTTTGAAAATCCCAGGTAGGGCGCCGAAGAATGTGTGACCGAACGCTTCATTGTCCTCGACGACGTACGCTTCGACACCTTCACTCTCCAGAAAGCGCTGTGCGTGCAACGCGTCCATGTTGCTCTCGGCGATGTAAGCGGAAATCGGATCGTCGAGTGCCATGAGATTCGTGATGGTAACTCAATCGTCAGTAGTGTTGAAAGTAGAGACGGGTGTGCATCGCCTTGATTCGTGACGGCAAGGAACCCGCGAATTCCGAACCGCGCGAACTTACGGCAACGCCCCCGGCCACGGTCCCGGCGATTTTTCGGGCAAATCTTGTTCGTGCGTAACCACGTCGAACACACGGAAGCCCCGTGCCTCGTACGCCGGCAGCGCACGGGGATGATCGAGCGAGCACGTATGAACCCAGACGCGGCGCGCTCCCATTTCCCATGCTCGCTCGACGGCCGCGGCGAGTAGCGCCGCGCCCAATCCCTGGCCGATGAATTGTGGGAGCAGGCCGAAGTACGCGATTTCGACGTTCGCTGCCGCCTGGATCTCCAGCTCGAAGTAGCCCGCCGGCGCGCCGCGGACGTAGGCCACCCACGTTTCGAGCTCGTTGCGGTCCAGGTAGCTCTGCCACTGGGCGTGGGTCCACGAGAGGCGATCGATCCAGTACCAGTCGCCCCCCACGGCGGAATACAAGAAGCGATTCAGCGGTGGGCAAGGAAGCTCGACCCGCACCAGGGAAAACTCGACGCTGGCGTTCCGCGCCGGCACGAGTTGTGCGCGATCGGTCATCTCCAGGTGATGCGTAACGACCTGCCTGAACATGCAACCGCGCCGCCCTCGTGCCCGCTACCGGCAATCGCCCTTTCACGCCACGAACGACACCGCTAAGGATTCACGGTGACCAGAAACGACCGCTCGGCGCTGGCGTTCCCCGGGTCCTTGGCTTTAATCGTCGCAATGTGCGTGCCAATGTGCGAGGCGTTGGGCGTGATCGAAACGAGACACGAATTGGGACCGGTGGATATGGGAGGATCGACCGCATTGCAAGGACGCCGTACCCACTCGAACGACAGCGTATCGTTGTCGGTGTCGTATGCGTAAACCGAAAAGGTGAGCGTAAAGCCAACCTTTACGACTTTATCCGTAATGGGCGGCAGGCTGGGGGCCTGATTGGTTACGTTGACCTGAAAGCTCTTCTCGTCGAATGCATTCCCAGGATCGCTGGCGCGCACCGTTACGGTATGTCCGCCGAGTTGGGTCCAGCCGGGCGTCCAGGTGAATACACCCGTATTCTCGTCGATCGCCGCGCCGGCCGGCCCGCTGCTCAGGCTGTAGGTAATCGGGTCGTAATCGGGATCGGTCGCCTGAATGTTCACCGTCAACGGCGTTCCCGGATGGGCAGTTTTTCCGTAAAGCGTGCTAATGCACGGCGGATGATTCGTTACCGAAATGATACACGAGCGCGGCGACGAACTTTCCCCTTCGTCATCGACCGCCTTCACGGTGAGAAGAAAGGCAAACAGATCCTCCCAGTCAGGCGTACAAACCACTTGGCCCGGGTTGTTCGTCACCGCGCAAAAGTCGGGGCCGGACACCTTGACAAAGGACACCGTTCCACCGTCCGGATCATACCCGCTGAGCGGAAAAGTACGCGTCTGCCCGGGGTGCAGCGTCTGGTCGTTCATCGGGGCCATGTAGGGTGGTTGCATGGGCATCCCGAGTGCCTCAACGCCATTGCCTTTCTTGGCAGCGACGTCTCGCGCCGTCGGTACGCCGGGCTTTCTCACTGCGGTCTTGCTTTTCTTGGCCATGTTGGTTCTCCCCTTTCATCAAAAGTAGCTCATCTCTTGCGCGCCAATCATTGGGGCACAACCTCACAAATCACGCGAAATCCTATGTACTGGCTGGGCGATTCGGGCCTTCGCGGCTGACGGCTGGCCGAACGGCAATCGGTGCTAGAAAAGTTCCAGCCGCCGCCGCGAACCACGAATTCGTCGCCATTCTGCGGCCCGACCGGATCAATCTGCGTACCGGATTCGTACGGTCCGATTCGGTCGCGGCACCACTCGCCGACGTTGCCGTGCATGTCAAACAGCCCCCAAGCATTGGCTGGGAAGCTTCCGACCGGTTTAGGGCCTCGTTGTGCCGCGTCGACGGTTGGGTCGCCGAAATTGGCATCTTCGATTGAAAGCGTCTCGCCGAAGGAATACGGCGTAGTGCTGCCGGCGCGGCACGCGTATTCCCACTCGGCCTCGGTCGGCAAGCGATACACGCGCCCGGCCTTCACCTCTTCGGGAAGCTCCGACAGTCGCCGGCAGAATTCGACCGCGTCCTGATACGACACGTGGACGGCGGGCAAGTTTTCAGTTGCCTCGGTCAGCGGCTCGACGCCCAACAATTTGCCCTCGGCATCCGATGTGCGGATAGCATCATTGCCCATGACTTGCCGGTATTGCCGCTCGGTGACCTCGTGCTTGCCCATGTGGAGCGGGCGGGTGATCCGCACGTGATGCCGTGGACGTTCCTCATCGTGTGCACCGCTCTCGTCGTCCACGGCACCCATGTCGAACTCACCCGGGACAATGTAGACAAATTCCATGTCAATCGAGTTAGTGACAACGGATTCGGGATCGACAGGCGACGTGGGATTTTCCGAAGTTACACGAGAAGGAATCACGATGGCCATGATCCCCAGCGCAGCCGCCGTCACGATTCCCATCGCGCCAACGATTGCCAGGATGAAAACGACCACGCGTCGCCGCGCGGTGCCCTGTTCCGTCGCACGCTCGTCGTGCGCCTCCGAAGTGCTGATACCCTCGCTGGCAAGTATCGCACTGCGCGTTGCGTGGTGCGCTTCGGTCGCCGTGGGCGAGAACTCCCCGCGTCCCGTTGCAACCGCGGCGACTTCAACCCTTTCGACGACCGTCGGAGTCGCCGAAGTGGGGCGCGGTGTGCTGCGTGCGCCGGAGCCCGATGCCAGGTCGCTCGGTGGGAGCGTTTCGGCCGGTTCCTGATCGGCTTCGCTCTGGGCGGCGGTGAGATCGGCGATCAAATCGTCCATCGACTGGTATCGCTCGTCGGGCGAGCGTGCCACCATGCGGCGAAACACGGCGTCGAGTCGCTCGGGCACGTCCGGTCGGTTGCTGCGCAGCGAGGGGATTTCGCCCTTCTCGTGCCACTTCAGAATCGCCATGGCGCTGCCCCGCGGCGCCGGCGACCGCCCGGTGAGCAAGTAGTGCAGCGTGCAACCGAGACTGTAGATGTCGGATCGGTGATCGGCCAGTCGAGCATCGAGGGCCTGTTCCGGAGCCACATAGTTCAGCGTGCCCATCGCCATGCCCGTGCCGGTCAGATCGCTCACATCGGTGCTGGCGGCGGTTCCACCCGCAGCGCGAAATCGCGCCAGCCCCATGTCGAGAATCTTCACGGTGCCACTGTTCTCGAGCAGCAAATTGCTGGGCTTCACGTCGCGGTGCACGATTCCCTTCTGATGCGCGTAACCGAGCCCGCGCGCCCCTTGCAGAACGAGGCCAATGGCGGTGCCGGCGGGCAGCGGTCCCTGCTGCTGCACGAGGTCGGTGAGATTCTGCCCCTCGATGTATTCCATCACCAAATAGTGAACGCCACCGTCTTCGCCGGCATCGTACGCGGTGACAATGTTAGGGTGCGAGAGCCGCGCGGCCGCTTTCACTTCGCGGTGAAAGCGGTGGATCGACTCATCATCGCCCATGGTGTCAAGCGCGAGTACCTTCAATGCGACTACCCGCTCCATGCGGCGATGTACCGCCTTGAACACGCGCCCCATTCCGCCCGCGCCGATTTGCTCCAGCACGACGTAGTCGCCCAGCACCAACTCGCGATCCTTGCCTTCGCACAGCGCGGTCGCCTGATAGTCCGTGAGCTTTCCGGCATCGACCAGGGCACGGGCCAGATGCTGCGCGCTCAGAGGGCGATCTTGCTGGGGAAGGCTTCGCTCCACGGCAAGTACTTCGTCGGCCGACAGCAGCTTGCGGTTCGATACCATTTCGACAAAGCGTTCGATGGTGAGCGACATCGCGAACCAGCCTCGCAGGCTGTTTCAATATCAAGACAAGTGGCCAGGGTCGGAACTTTACCGCTACCTGACGTTTCCGGACGTCGGGGCCACTCGCGACGAAAGCACCCACGAATCCCGGCACAATCGCGCTGGCCGCCACTTGGGCTCTCGCCAGCCATTCAGTGTAAGAGTGACCCGCCTTCCACGCAATTCGCGCCATACGGGATTGGGGAGCACCTGCCGAACACGTCGAATGTGAAGAAACCGCGTGAAATGCGGAGACTACAACACGGTTGCGTCGGTTCGGCGCGGTCACCGCCAGGGCGAATGGCGCCAACTTTGCGCGCGAATCGTGCCGTCGGCTTCCAAGACCACGCGCACGGCCCCCTGTTGGGCCGTGTGGAACACTTCGGCGCCGGCGGCGCGATAGGCGCGTTTCACCGCCTCGGTATCGGCTCCCGGCCCCCCACTAATGACTACATACCGCGGATGACTCCAGGCCGCGAAACCCTGGGGATTGCTGCGGGCGCTGCCGTGGTGGGGCGCCATGACCACGTCGGATTGCAGCGGCTCTTCGGCCAAAAGATCGTTGAGACCGGGGGACTCCAAGTCGCCGGGCAAGAGGATATGCCGACCGGCGTAGCTGATGCGAAGCACAATGCTGTTGGCGTTATCGCCCCCAATGATGCCGCGGCGCGGCGGATGAAGCACTTCGATCTCCGCGCCGCCGTGCACGGCCAGACGGTCGCCCGACGAGAACTCAACGAGCGGCACACGAGCGTCGACGATTGCGCTGCGCAATGCGGCCAGCGCGGGAGTCTCATCCTCGAACATGACGGGCGACACGTAGACGGCGCCCACCGACACGCGGTCCAACAGCTCGGGCAGGCCGTTGTAGTGATCGACGTCGGCGTGCGAGACGACGACCGCGTCGATGTGCGTGATACCTCGCGACCACAACACGGCGGCCGTCGCTCGCGCCGCGTGGCTCGGCGAGGGGCCGCAGCCAATGTCGTACAATAGCGTCTGGCCTCCCGGCAGCTCGACGATCACGCTTGTGCCGTGCCCCACCGAAACGAACGTGCAGACCAGGGGCCGGTCAGAGGGTGCGTCGGCGATCGGCGGTGGATCTCCCGTGCGTACCGCTTCGGGAGTGGAAGCCGCCGTCCATTGACCCGCCGGCAGCAACGCGATCAAGCCCACCGCTAACCATGCACACCAAATCGCCGCCAGCCACCGCCGCGGCGGACGCACACGCGGTATCGCGACACACGCCGCCAGACCCGCGTAGAAGGCCACTACCCACCAGTCGGGCGGCGCCGGCACCCAATGGTGACCGAGCGGCACATCCCGAGCTGCGTTGACGCACGACTCGATCATCCATAGACATTGGTCGCACAACCAGCCCAGGCCTTGACCGACCGGCGGACACAACCAGCCCAACACCAACGCTCCGAAGCCCGAGTACAGCGCCACCGTAATCGGGATCCATAACAGCGGCGTCAGCAGGACGCCCACCGGCGAAACGAGATGGAATCGACTGGCAACCAGCGGCATGGCAACGAGCCAGATCATCGCGCCAACTGCCACCAACCGCCACACCGCCCCAGATGCCTTTCGTGTCCAGCGAACAGGCCAGGGACGGGTTTGCCATACCAGCAAATCGAGCGGGTCATCCGGCGGCCGGGGCACAAGCCACGGCCAGCACACCATTAGCACGCCAGCGGCCAGGAACGACAATTGCGTCCCGGCGCCAAAGAGCTGCGCCGGGCTGACGGCGAGCACTACCAGCGCCGCACCTGCCAGCAGGTTGAACGAAAGCGCCGGCCGACCCAACAACCGCGCCGTACAAAAGCCGATCACCAGGATCGAGGCGCGAACGACCGGCGGCGCGGCGCCGGTAAGAAGCGCATAAACGATCACCAGCACGATGCCCCCTAGCAGCGTTGCCCGGCGCGATAGCAGCCCGACGCGGCCGATAAACCATAAGCCACTTGCGAGTATGGCCACGTGCAATCCTGAAATCACGAGAAGATGCACTGTGCCGGTGACGACGAAGTTTTCCGTGCGCTCGCTGTCGACCTGCTCGCGCGCCCCCAGCAGCAACGCCGAAGCCAGGCCGGCTCGCTGTGGGCTCACGTTCTGCCAAATGAGCTGTTGTCCAGCTTCCTGCACATAGCCCAGCAGGCGCCGCCACTGCCATGGCGCGCCGCGGTCGATCACCTCGACGCAATCGGGAAACTCAGCCCGCAGCCCGCATAACTTGCGATGCCCCCGCTCGTACCGTTTGAAGTCGAACTCGCCCGGATTGTCGGGCGACGACGGCGCATAAAGCTGCGCCACAATCCGGAGCCGATCACCAGGGCGGATGCCGAGTAGGTGGCCATCGACCGCCAATTCCGCGCGGCCCGAGGCGGCTTCCCACTGATCGCGATCGCGCACGCCGACGAATCGTACTTTCAATTGCGTCTTGTCGCCCCGGGGAATCGTCTGCATCGGATTGCGCGGCGGAGCGGGAATCCACATCGGCTGGGTCAGCACGACCGCTTCGATGCAGGCCGGCGCTGCGACTTCCCGCGCGGTGAGTCCCAGCTCATCGTCGCCAAAGCAATTCCACCGCAGGTGATGCCAGCTCGCGCCGCATAGCGCCACCGACGCCAGCAGTAGAACGGCCGCCACGCGCACGCTGCCCAGCCGCCAGATCAGAAGCCACACGAACCAGAGGGCGAGAGCGCCGGTCCACCAAATTGGCGCGGCGAGCGGATGAACGCGGTCGACAACCACGCCGACGCAGAATGCCGCCAGCAGGATCACCAGCGGTTGATAGCGGAGTGACTCGCGAGCGGCAGCGGTCTGCGAGTCAACACCGTCGGCGGTACGGCGGTCGGCAACGGCTGCATCGGCCGACTCCGAGGAAGAGTCCGATTGGCTCTCATCCGCTTTGGTCGGCTCGGTCATCGGTGCCGCCCGGGTCGAATTCCTGCTGCCACATCGGGCTGTTCGTCGAGGCGCCGCAGGATCGGTACAATCACGTATCGCGCCGAATGATGCGAGTATCCGGCGCCCATCAACGAACCGTGGAATGCGAAATGGCGAAGGTAACAATCTACCACAACCCGCGGTGCGCCAAGAGCCGCGCCACGCTCAAGCTGCTCGAAGACCGCGGCATCGAGCCGCAGATCGTCGAGTACCTGAAGACGCCGCCCGACGAAAAGACGCTTGCCGCCCTGCTCAAAAAGCTCGGCCTCGGCGCCGCCGATCTGGTTCGCGCCAAGGAGCACAAAGCCCTGGGCCTGCGACCGACCGACAATCCCCGGGAGCTGATCCGCCGCATGGCAAAGCACCCAGAGATTATCCAGCGGCCGATCGTCGTCGTGGGGGCCAAGGCGCGACTGGGCCGCCCGCCCGAGAACGTGCTCAAGATTTTATGATGTGCACCACTATGCCGCGCTTCGCGAAATCGTTTACTGCCGCCCTGTTGCTGGCTACCGGGGCCGCGCTCGCGGGCTGCGCCAGTAATCGGGACGGAAGTGGCACGGCGCCGAACGGTGGCAGCGCCGACACCAACGGCAATTCCAATCACGTGAAGGGGAACATCATGCTCAGCAGTACCGCATTCGAGCCGGGCTCGGCGATCCCCATCCAACACACGGGCGAAGGGGACGACCTGTCCCCTCCCCTCGCCTGGTCTGACGCACCTGCCGGAGTCAAATCCTGGGCCATCATCTGCGACGACCCCGACGCCCCCAGCCCCAAGAAACCCGCGGCCGAACCGTGGGGGCACTGGGTCATCTACAACGTCCCGGCCGACGCGCGCTCGCTGGAAGAGGGCGTGCCGCGCGATGCTCAGCTCAATCAGCCGGAAGGCGCCCGACAGGGCAAAAACTCCTGGCCTAGCGACAACGTCGGCTATCGGGGTCCGTTGCCGCCGCCGGGCTCGGGCGCGCATCGCTACTTCTTCCGCATCTACGCCCTCGACACAGTGCTCGATCTGCCGCCGGGACGCGCGGACAAGAAGGCCCTGCTCGCCGCCATGAAAGGCCACATCCTCGACCAGGGCGAGCTGGTGGCGACGTACGAGCGGCAGTGAAATCCGGCGCTCACGCCACCTGGGCCAACACGTACGGCCCCTTGGGAATGACCGCGATCTTTGCCGTCGGGCCGTACTCCGCGAGTGAATCGGCCACCGCCTGCTCAATGCTTGCCGCGCTCTCGACAAACAGCGAGTCGATCGTCGCCGCGGGTAGCCCGTCGCTTACGAGCTTCACGCGGGCCTTGCGACGGACTTTGGCCAGCTCCTCGAGCTGCCACTGGTCCATCACGAAATAGTCCTTGCCCAGAATCCGCTCGACGAACACGTCGAGGTTGGGATTGTCGTGAAAGAGCTGCTGGAACTGCGGGCTGCCGATCCCTTCGCTCAGGCTGGCCGCCATGATGATCGTGCCCCCCTGCTTCACCACCGGCAGAGCGCCGGTGAGCCCCTTCACAGCCTGATAGAACGTCGTGTCGAGCGGGTAGCCGGCGCAGCTCGTGACCACGATATCGACGGGCTCGTCCACCGAATCAACCACCACGCCGCGCACGAAATCGACCCCCTGGTGGAACGCCGCTTCCATGTCACCCGCCACGAACATCAGCGGCCTGCGCTCGGCGTCGATCACCACGTTCACGATGAAGTCGCACCCGGCGCGTCGGGCGATCCAGGTGTTCTCCTCGTGCACGGGGTTGCCTTCGAGAATGCCGCAGTCGGCATGGGGGTGTTCGAGAAACTGCGGGCCGTGCCACACCTTCACGGTTTCGAGCGCTGCCAGCCCCGGGCAAACGAGCTTTCGCCCGCCCGAGAAACCGGCCATCAGGTGCGGCTCGATGAGGCCGGTGGTGATCTTGAGGTCGGCCTCGACGTACCGCGAATCGATCCACATGGGCACGCCGCGGGGGCTCTCGCCCAGGTAGGTGTGTTCGTCGAGCGCTTGCCCGTGATGGTTCTCGATGCGGTAATGCTCGGCGATGTGGCGACCGACGACCTCGACCAGCTCGTCCCCTTCGTTGGGGCGGTGCAGGCCGGTGGCAATGAGAATGAGAATGTCGTCGCGCGCGATGCCCGCTTGCTCCAGCGTGCGCAGCACGGGCCGCAGCATCATCTCGTTCGGCACGGGGCGGGTGATATCGCAGATGGCAATGCAGACGTTCCTGCGACCGCGTGCCAATTCTGCCAGCGGTGGAGTTCCCTCGGGATGCGCGAGAACCTGTTCGAGCGCCGCGGCAGGATCGGCAATCGGCGCCGCGTTCTTATAGGCCAACGTGCGTACTACGCGCTCGTCGGGGAGCTCGACTTGAAGGCCCGTTCGGCCGTATTCGAGACGCACGCGCATGAGGGCGATTCCACGATGGCGCTTACTTCGACGGCCCTGATTTGCCCGATGCTGACTTGCCCGCCCCCTTCCCCTTGCCCGCCGGAACAGCAGCGCCCGCGCCGGCAGCAGGGGCAGCGGCAGCACCCTCGGCCGCCGCTTCGCCTTCCTCGCCTTCCTTTTTCGCCTTCTTCTTCTTCTTCAGGGCGAGCTTCATCACACGCACCTTCGGCAGCCCGAAGACCGGGTCTCCTTCGTTCCAACGCTCCAGCTCGGCGAGTTTCGCGATCCGCTCGGGCCGGGAGAGCACACTGCGGGCGCGGACGAGTTTGCGATTAACTTTCAGGCTTTTGTCGAGGGTCATCGGGTAGTCCAACCGGTCGAGAGCCGTCGGGGAATCTGCTCGGGGACAGTCGCCGCGAGCTAACAGGGCAGTATACGGGCTGCCGACGCGGCATTCAACGGCGGGATGAACCTAGCGCGTGCCATTTCGCTTGCGGTTTCGCGCGAATGGCAACCTACTGCGCCTCCTGGTCCTGCGAACCGGCTGCGGGGGGGCCATCGTCGTGCGGGGCATGCGGATGCAGTTGGGCGTGCCCCGGAAGCAAGCCGATAGCCCACGCCAGCGCCACACCCGCCAATAGCAAGGCCGACAGCTTGAGGCGGTCGTGCGTGTGAAAGTGCACTTCCGGCAACAGGTCCCCCAGCGAGATGCACAGGAACACTCCGGCCGAGAACGCGAGCGCCGCGCCCAACACGGTCAGATGCTGGTCGGCCAAGCCGGCCGTTCCCAGGGTGAACAGCACCGCACCCACTGGGCACATGAGGGCGAAACCACCCACTACCGCTGCCCGCAAACGCGACGACCAGCCCGTCGACGCCATCAGCGTGGCGATCGACAAACTGTCGAGCGGCGTGTGCAGCGCGATGGCGAGAAAGGCGCCTGCTCCGAACAGCCCCGGCGGCGCGGCATGCCGCGCCTCGATGGCCACCGCCGACGCCAGCGCCACGCCGTCGATCAGCGCGTGAAGCGTCAATCCCAGCGCCAGGCCCGCCCACCGTAGCGCGCTGCTCGCATTCGAGTCGTGGCCGTGGTGGTGATCGGGGTGCTCGTCGTGGGCACCGGGCACCTCGCTGTCGCCATGGTCATGGGCGTGCGCATGTGTCGCGTGAACGTGTTCGGGCGGGCCGTGCTGGTGGAACTGAAAGATGCGGATCAGAAAGAACATCGCCAACAGGCCGACAAGTGCCCAGCCCACCGCCCAGTCAAGCCCATGGTGGGGGAAGGCTGCGACCGCGTGCGGCAAAAGGTGCAGCAGCGCCACGCCCAGCATCAGGCCCGCCACAAAGCTCATCATGAGCTGCATGCGGGTGTGCGTGAGTCGCACCAACAGCGGCAGCGCCCCGCCAAACACCGAGGCACCCACGATCACCACGCAGTACACGGTCAGTAGCGCGATCTGCCACATGCGATGCCGCAGCCCGAAGGCGTGAGGAAAACGTCACGCCGGCCGAATCCCACGCCGGCGACCGTACCCTGCAAACCAGGACAATCGTGATGGATTTGCCGATGGGCGACAAGGCGTCGAGTGCGCAGAGTCTAGGGTCCAAAGGCGAGAGTCGAGAGCCGGAGGCGCGTCATTTCCTCTAAGAGCGGGCGCCCAGGAAGCGTGAGCCTCGAACTCCGTCGGTGCTGATGCCCCTAACGGTCCGTTCGGAAAACACTGGCGTAGCCAATGCCGCCCGACGCCGCACCCAACCCGATGCGCGAATCTGTACCGACGACGACAGGTAGCAAGGGTGCAACACGGGGTGCTGCCCCGGAAAAACATCCGTTGCGTTTGCACATCGAATGGGCGGGGGTAGAGTTTGGGTGGCCCACCCTTGCACGAGCTCTGGCCTGCGCCCCAAGAGCTCTGTCCTTCCCGCCTAAAAGCGCAGTTCGTCGCAATGGAGGTGAACAAAAATGAAGAGGCTAATGGTTTTGATGCTCATAGCGGTCTTGTCGGCCGCGACGGCCGGCTGTTGCCGTTGCCGCCCCCTGCTCTGGCGGTTCCGCTGTTGCCCACAACAAAGCGCGTGCGACAGTTCCATGCCGGTCTATGATGGGAATTACGTGCCGCTGATTCCCGCGCCCGGCGGAAGCGCTCCGATGACGGTTGTGCCTGGCGGCTGACGTATGGCCCGTTGGTCGCCGCTGGCTCCGCGAGAGCATGGCTTCCAAAGTCGCCTCTCGCTCCGCGAGAGGGCGTGACGGCGGAACTCGCCGTTGGTCCTGCGATCGGGCACGGCTGAACAAGCCGCTACTCGCGGGGCAAAAGCACACCATGAACCGCCGCCACGCCACCGCGGCCGACGCGGCCCAACACGCCTTTCCAGGCCCAATTGCATCGGTCCGACGGCAGCACCGGCCCAGTTCTGACGCATCGCTGTGATTCCCGCCCTCCGGTTTCTTTCACAGCTACCGGCCCGCCGCGAAAGGAAAGGGGGACAGTCCCTCTTCGACCGAACGGCTTGCAAGTGGAAAAAGGGTTGATCGCAAAGGGACTGTCCCCCTTTCGCGGCGGGCACCAAGAACAAGCCGGTTTTCTCCACAATTGGCCCCCAAAACGAGTTAGAATAGGGGAAATGCGGAAGGAGCGCCGCCTTTCACGGCGCGGCTCCTTCCGCCATTTCCCCGCACTCATTTTCGGGAGGCATCTTGTGGAAAAGTCCACCTGCCGCGCCCTGGCGCAACCACTCACAACGTGCGCACTTTGGTCGCGGCGAATCGCCCGCGTCGCGCTCTTCCTCTTGCCGCTGTCGCTGTGGCTCTCGACGCACCTCGCCGCGACGCGAGCACAAGAGACCGAGCTGCCCGAAGGGGGAATCAAGCTCGGCGACGAACAAGTCCGCCGTTGGCGCGTGGGGATGAGCGTCCGCGCCGTGGGTGGGCCTTGTGGCGGGCTGTTCGGCACCGTGCCCGTGCCCAGCGACTGGCCCGAGCAGCGCGTGCGGGTCGTCGAGGAAGACATCTCGCCGCAGGTTCGCCGTGTCGGCTATCGCGTGCTCGAGGGTGGCGTCAAGCAGATGCTGGTGCAGATACCGACCCTGGCGGCGGGCGAAACGGCCACGGCCCTGATCACGTTCGAGGTAACGCGAAGCGCGATTCTCGGGCCCGACGATACCAGCATCTTTTCGGTGCCCAAGCGCCCCTCGCGCGACGTGGCGAAGTTCCTCACGCCCAGCCCCTACATCGAAACGCGCAACAGCAAAATCCGCGCGGCAGCCAAGGAGGCACTCGAAGGCAAGGAAGACGCCGGCGACTGGCAAAAGGTCGAAGCCATCTACGACTGGGTCCGCGAACGCGTCGAATACACCAACGGCCCGCTCAAAGGCGCGCTGGCGGCGCTCGAAGACGGCAACGGCGATTGCGAGGAGCTCACGTCGCTGTTCATCGCCTTGTGTCGGGTCAATCGCGTTCCCGCGCGTACCGTGTGGGTGCCCAACCACTGCTGGGCCGAGTTCTATCTGGAGGATACCGATGGCAACGGCCACTGGTTCCCCTGTCAGGTGGCCGGCACGCGCGACTTTGGCAGCATGCCCGACGTGCGCCCCATCCTGCAGAAGGGCGACAACTTCAAGGTGCCCGAGAAGAAAGAACCGCAGCGCTACGTGGCCGAGTTCCTCAAAGGCAAAGCGGGAGGCGGAAAGCCCGACGTGACCTTCGTCCGCGACTCGCTACCGGCCGAATAGCGGGCAAGCAAATCACAAATCCCAAAACACAAATCACAAACAATCACCCAAACGATCAAATCTCAAAACGGACGTCCGAATTGCCAAGCGTTCCCTCGCCTTGTTTGGAGCTTGAAGGTTTGGAGCTTGGAGCTTGTTTGAGATTTGGGTTTTGTGATTTGGAGCTTTCACGCCGCGGTTTGCAGCACCTTTCGCGGCCCACAACCTCACTCGTCCCGCCGCAACGTCACGACCTTGGGCGTGTTCTCGGCCGTGTACCACGCGTTCCAGTCATCTTCGCTGTAACCGAAATTCACCGGGGTCAGCCCCGACAGGGCGGCAAGCACCGCTCCGTTACGAAGCTCCTTCTCGATCAGCTTCGGCTTGCCCCCCACGCTCAGCCCGCCAGGGCCGACGTTCCCGAACGCGGCGCCAATCTGCCCCGAGCCCGAGCCGTTTTGCACAAGAAAACGGTGTTTGGTGACCAAGGCGTTGATGAGCGGTCGCACCGCCTCGGGATCGCCCAATCGACCCAGCGCGAGCGCCGCACGGTTGACTTGCGCGTTGTCCTTGCTTTTGAGCGCTGCGATGAAACGCCGGACGACCGACTTGTTCTCGCGGCCCGTCAGTTGATCGATGGCGGCGTCGCGCACGGTTTCGTCGTCGTCTTCCAGCACGCGCTCAATCAGCGCCGCGGTGGCCGCGGGATGGTCGAGCTGACCCAGGGTTCGGATCAAGATCAGCTTGTTGACCGCCGGCTGCTTTTCCTTTTCCAACAGCTTGGCCAGCGTGGGCGCCGCCGCCGGCTCCTTGAGAGCGCGAAGCTGCGCCGTCCCTTCGGCGGCCCGCGGCCCTTCGAGCCAACCATGCCACCTGCGCACCTGTTTGCCCCACTCGACTTCGGCGTCTTCGCGCTTCTGCTGCTCCTCCTCCATGGCGATATCCTGCGGAAGCCGCCAGCGGCCCTTGTGCAGCACGTAGCCGCGGGCCGCCATCTCGTCTTCGCGAATCACCCAAGCGCCGTCGACCTTGCTGTAGCCCAGCGCCCGCCGCGCCTCCTCGTGGTTGGGATCGATCTCGATCACCTGGTTCAGGTGAAACTCACGATGCTCGGGCAAGTCGTGCCGGCCACACCATTCGGCCAACCGCCAATTGCCGTCCGCGGTAGCGGGCATTTTGGCGAGCCATTTCTCGTAGTCGAGCTCGTCGGCCGACTTGGTGAGAACCTGCTCGACCTGATCGGCTGCAAGCGTGATCACGCCGCCGCCCACCAGCTCGACCGCATACTCCGTGCGCGGCGATTCGTCGGGATTCAGCAGCGTGCCTTCAACGCGCCCCCCGCCGACGAGCACGAACTCCTCGCCGCTTGCCGTGCCGAACCACGAAGCGAAAACGGCGAGCACGCAGATAATAGCGAGATGCCTGTTCATGCCCCTCTCCGCGGTATTTGCCCCTGAGCCGCGTCGCAGGATGGGCGCACGGTCGATGGGTGCAGTCCGCCCATTCCAGTATAGCAGTTGCCGGCCGGTCCGAACAACAAAAACCCCGCAATCGGCCTCGTTTAGGGACCGTTTCGTCTGCGCCGACCGTCACGCCTCCGCCGAACTCACGGCTCCTCCGCCGGTCTCTCTTGGCTCGCCAGTTTCTTGAGCGATTTGGCCATCCACGGGCTCGGATGCTGGATTCCAAACCAGAAGTCCGACGTGACCCACGGCGGTTTTGTGCCCTTGGATTCTTTCTTCAAAAACAGAATGCACTCAGCATCCTTCTTGATCAGGGGGTGGTGGTCCTTCTCGTACATTTCGAGTCGCTTGATGTTCACTTGGAGAGTCATGCCTTCGAGAGCAGCGTCGCCTTTGCAGACCTCAGCAACCTGGAAGTCGCAAGGGTAGTGCACCACGCCCGCTTCGAATGAAACTCGCATGGGTTCCGACGCGATGGTGCCAAGAACCACGAGGTCGGCTCTTGAAAGCAAGACTCGCAGGGGATCATCGCCTTCGTCGCCGCGGCACACGCCCGGCACGAACGCCAGCGCCAGCGCAAGTAGCGGGACTGCTCGCATCTCAATTTCTCCTGGGTCGAACGGTCGGGCAAAGATTGCGCTGAATTCAGGTGTTCTCTTCCAACCCTTCTAAAAACTCCTTGGAAGTTGGCGCGGCGACAATGCCCGAAGGAAGCCGATCCGGCAAACCATCGTCCGAGGCCGGCGTGCCTCGGCGGGCTCTTTCGGGTCGAATCAGAATCCACGCGCACACAACGATGACGGTACCGGGAATGCCGTAGAACGCCGAACACAAAGCAATCAGCGCCGCGGCAATCCCGCTCTTCCCACGCTCTTTGGCATCCAGAAAGAGCCACACGGCAGCCGCAATCGCGACCAGGATGCCCAGAACCCAGAACACGATTACGAGCTGGCCAATCGCTAGTGCGGTGTTGGCCGATTCATGGAACTGCTGTTGAAAACCGCTCATCGAGGTGCTCCCTGATGTGAAGTCGATGCGTCCGGTGGCGGAATCGCCGAACGACCAAGCTCATTCTCACGGACCGCAGCGAGAAGTTGAAGCCTCACCGTACTACGCGCTGCCGGGGAATCAACTCCAATCGCATCTGCTTTCAGGCATGCCAACTACAGCACTCCCCCATCGCCTAGCGCGACCAATTCAGCCACACGATCAGCAACCAGCCAAGGGCGAACAAAACGGGAAACGCATACCACGGATAAATCACCCTCTCGTACCAGGGAGCAATCCGGCCGATAACCTTGTTGGAAGGACTCTGCGACTTCGACAGCCGCCCGACCGCCATCGCGCCGCCATGCAGCACCGTGGCCGTCGACGCGGCCGACAGCACGCCCAGCCCGCAGAACACAAAGATGAGCCCCTTCGAATCCGCCTTGTCCCAGGCAAAACCCAATGCGGCAAACAGCAAACCTTGCAACGTGATGAACCAGGTCAGGCGATGATTGACGAGCTCGTTCTCGTGCTTGATCAGCTCGCGCACAACGGAGTCATCCCGCACATCGCGCGGCGGTTCGCCTCTCGATTGCTCTTCCGGTGGGTTCATGATTCGCGCCGTTGAAAGTGATGGTTAGTTTAACGACCAGGTTCACTGTGCGGGAAGCAGACTTGTCATTTGCGACACGCACGTTCTCGATCGAGCGCGGGGGCGGTTAGTGCGTGCGCTGCCCATGCCCACGTTTACCGCGAATGTTTCTGGACCAGCAGATGAATGCGCTCCAGGATCAGGCGGAGGAGCCAGCGGGGTTTGGGGCGCTTGCCTTGGCTCAGGTTCACTTCGGGCGAAACGAACAGCGGGTGCTTGTGCGGCGTTACCACCTGACCGGCGACGTGGCGGCTGAAGTCGGTCAGGCGCCCCTCGAACGGTCGGGCGATTGTTGGCGTGGCCATCCGCCGCACGCGTTCGCTCTCGTCGCTCTCGGCCATCTCGCGCAGCTCGACCCACGCGCCCAACCGCCGCAGCGCCCGAGCCACCTCCTTGCGCGTCTGCTCATCAGGATGCTCCGCAAACGCCGCCACACTCCTGATGCCCAGCGTGCCGCCACACCGCC